>CAJTXL010000001.1 GCA_910583525.1 uncultured Muribaculaceae bacterium
TGCTGTGAATGGTCGATGAAACCGAACTGCCGGTTGATTACCTGCTCCTGACGGCGGCAACGGATTATCTCGGCTTTTTCAAGCATCGTCTGGTTGAACTCCCGCTGAACCCGATTGGCAGGATTGCCGTAGAGATAGATACCCATATATTCATGGCGTTGCGACTTGTTGGTTTTGGGATTGCGGATTGCCGGATAATAGTCGAGATAGAGCGTAATCTTTCCCGATGGTAAGAGGCGTTGACGTAAAGTCACTTTGGTACATATATCCATATTTGTTGTGTTTGTTTTTGTGGCGAAATTACTCGGTTGTCTTATGGTTGTCATGTTGTCAGCCGAATAACCGATTGACAACCAACAACCGATGGGATTTATTGGGATTTATAATGTGGGCGGTCTCAGAATTGCATCGATTTCTGATCGGAGAATGTAGGTATATTTGCCAACCTTCTTCCGTTGCAGTCCGTGGTACTTCACATAGTGGTGGAGTTGGTCATGCGTCAAACCATACTTAGCGCGAACATCCGCATATGAAATCCAGTCATATTCTTTCGGCGGTTCCGGCTTTGCCGCAAACACCCGGTCGCAATGCGACTTGCTCCAGAGAGTCTTGCCCCGATGATATACTTTCGGAATATTGTGCCGTTTCGCCTGAGCGAACACCCACGAATTGCTCACACCGAAATTTCCAATAATCTCTTTGGTGGTATAGAACTCAGTGATTGGCTCTCCGTTTTCATCAACTGTAGAGGATTGAGCTTTCGACTTTCGCTCATACGGTCGCGCATTTAGCATAGCTTCAATATCAGACCTACGGACTATAGTCCATCTTGCAGAAAGTTGGGATGCCGATAATACTCCACGTTCAATTAGATAATAGATTGCTCTTGGCGTGACGTGGAGAAGCAAAGCTACTTCGGCTACTGAAAGAAATTCTCTCCCATCCAACATCGCAAAGTTTTTCTTCTCTTGTTTCTTTTCTTCATTCAGCTCAAAGGAGTTTTTCTTTTCATGCCTTTTGCGGTCTTTGTAGGCAAGTTCACTGCAACGCTTGCAGCAGTATCGAGTTGTGACTTTTTGAGACTCAAACTCTTTACCGCACCATGCACACACTTTCTTGATTCTGATTTTTGAAGTTGACATTTTGAACCTATTTGTTGTTATCCGCTCAATTGATTTTTGTGAACACATACGAACCTACGTGAATGTTGATGAATGTATGTGAACATCATCCACTACTGGGATGGCGGTTTTACCCGGCAGCAGACGCGCACCAAATATGGTTCAAAAATGGAGTGAATAATAGGTGGAAACGGGTTCCACCGACTAAAACCGTGACATTCGGACATAAGAAAAGGCGCTCTCTGTGAACGCCTTGACACTAATTTGTGATTGTTTTCGACTGTTGTTTATCGGGCTTTACTTGCCGACGCAAAAGCGAGAGAAAATGGTTTGTAGGATTTCGGAGGTGGTGATTTGGCCGGTTACTGATGCGAGGTGGTGGATTGTTTCCCGTAGGTCTTGGGCAATTAGGTCGGGTGGCAGTTGGGTATTCAGTCCTTCTTCGACGGCTTTGGCTGACGTTGCGGCGGCCGAGAGTGCGTGGGCATGGCGTGCATTGGTTACAATCATGTCAGCGTCGCCGGCATTGTCGGTAATTTTGGTGCAAATGTCTTTTATTGATTGTTTTAATGTATCTATTTCTTTGCGGTATTTGGCTGAAATGTGTACGATTGGAGCAGAGGGGTATGTCTTTGAGAGCATGTCTTCGATGTTGCAGTCGAGTAGGGCAATGTCGCTCTTGTTTATTGCGAAGATGATGCGTTCGCTGTTGATGCCGGATAGTTCTGCGTGGATTGTTTCGGGCTGTGCGTTTGTAGGGTCGATGACGAATATTACGAGTCCGGCGGTGCGTGCGGCTTGTCGGGAGCGTTCGATGCCGATGTTTTCGATGGTGTCAGATGTTTTGCGCAGGCCTGCCGTGTCTTTGAAGCGGATGAGGTAGGGCGGTAGCTCTATGGTGTCTTCTACGATGTCGCGTGTAGTTCCGTGGATATCGCTTACGATAGCCCGTTCGTCGCCAAGAAGTGCGTTGAGCAGAGATGATTTTCCGGCGTTTGTCGGTCCGATTATTGCAACGGGTATGCCATCTTTGATGGCGGCTCCGGCGTCGAAACTTTTGGCCAGGCGCGACAGCTCGGCATGCAGCTCGGCCGCGAGAGTGTGAAGACGTTCGCGTGAGGCGAATTCGACATCTTCTTCCGAGAAATCGAGCTCGAGTTCGAGCAGTGAGGCGAGGTCGACGAGTTCGGAACGCAGTTTCTCTATGTGTTTTGAGAAGTCTCCTCGCATTTGGCTTATCGCGAGCCGGTGTGCCGCTTCTGAAGATGCTGCAATCATGTCGGCGACGGCTTCGGCTTCGGCAAGGTCCATTTTTCCGGCGGCGAAAGCACGTTGGGTGAACTCTCCCGGCAGAGCCATGCGTGCGCCTGATTTTATGAGCAACGAGATGAGCTGACGTTGTAGCCATCTCGAACCATGTATGGCAAATTCCACAACGTCGTCGCCTGTGAATGATGCCGGAGCCCGGAATACGGTTGCAAGGGCTTGGTCGAGAGGCGTGTCCGCGTCGGCTTTGCCTATATAGCCGAGATGTGCGGTGTGCGATTTTGCAGATGACAGAGGCTTGCCTTGCCATATTTTATCGGCTATGGCTATGGCCTCGCTGCCGCTCAGCCGGATAATTGCTATTGCGCCGGTTCCGGGTGGTGTAGATATGGCGCAGATGGTGTCGGACGGGTTATATATCGTTGAGGTTTCCATTGGTCTTTATCGTTTTCTTCTGTTCCAGTCTCGGAAATTTGATTGGCGTTCTATCTGATTTTCGATACTGTCTGGCAGTGCGGAGAAAAAATCGAAGCCTGTGATTTGCTCCACTCTGTCGACCGGTACGGTGAGGTCTTCTAGTCCGTCGATATTTACTGAGTTTGGCATTATAAAGCCAATGGCCCGTGGCGGTTCTGCGAATGGTGCAAGAACTACTTTGAAGAAGCGTTCCGGCACACTCACTTGCATGCGTCCGATGGCTCGGGGGAGTTCGTCAGATAATATCGGCCCGGCTATTATTATCAGTACGCTGTCGCGTAGTGCCCATTGGCGGCACTTGGTTTCGAGCGTTGACCATCGGCCGCCGTTGAGCTGATGTGTCTGCGGGCATATATTTGTGAGGTAATGTGAGTCGAGCATTGCCTGTCGGTCCCATTTCATGTCGCCGGCAGGAGCCATATGTCCGCGGTCGAAGCCTGAGTTGCGGTAATCGTCGAGCGTGGGGCATCCGTAAACGTCGGTGTCTGCACGGAACTTGTTGACACGCGGAACGTCGCCTTCGCTTTTTGCGGCGGTCAATTCCCATGCGACATAGTTCGGGAGATGGTGTGCCGGATTGAATGATACCGAAAAGCCCGTGTAGTCTTTGTTTATCTCGGGTGTCTCGTCGGGGATTGCCACCAATAGTAGCTTAGCAATATCAATTTCTTTGATATGGTTTGTTGCGGAGTCTTGCCGCGCCGTAGATATTTCGGCCGCGACGAACCCGATAAGGAGAATAAAAGCGCCCACACCCCATGCTAATCTATTTTTTCTTTTTCGGGGTCTTGCCGAACGTCGGGCGGTGTATATGTGGGTGTTTTTCCCCATTAGGATTTCGTTTTTGTGAATATTTCGCATAAGGCGTTGTCGAGGCATGCCATGTCGTCAAGCGACAGTGCCGCAGACAGGCTGAAACGTAGCCGGTCGGTGCCAGGCGGCACCGTCGGGGTTCGTATCGGCAGTACTGTAAGCCCTTTTTCTGTCAATGCCATGGAAAGTTCTACAGCTCTTTGCGGAGACCCTGTGAGGAGTGGCTGTATGTGCCCGTCGGCGCCTGCACCTCCATACTTCGACAATGTCTGCGCGAGTATGTGTCCGAGCTTGTGCAGGTGTTTTCGTTCGGTGTCCATCTCCAGTGAAAGACGAAAGACATATTCGCTCCATCGTGCACATAACGGTGGGATTGCGGTTGAGAATATCAGGCTTCGCGATTTGTTTACCATGAACTTGCGTAGTTGTCTCGATAATATAGCATAGGCGCCTGTCGAGGCCAATGCCTTACCCAATGTGCCGACAATAATATCGACATCGCCGAATGAACCTGAGGCCTTGCAAAGGCCGAGCCCGGCAGGCCCTTCAACGCCGACGGCGTGGGCTTCGTCGATATACAGCAATGTTCCCGGGTAGCGTCGTTTTATTTCGGCAAGCCCGTCGATGTCGGCCTTGTCGCCGTCCATGCTGTACACGCTTTCTGCGATTATTATCAGGCTGTATCCTTCTACGTATGCTTTGCCTGCGAGACGGTCGAGGTGGGAGAGGGCGTTGTGCCTGAAGCGTGCAAAAGGTAGACCGGACAGTTTGATGCCGTCGATTATGCTTGCGTGCACAAGTTTGTCGGCAATCACAAATGCTTTTGTCGATGCAAAAGCTCCGATAAGACCCGTATTGGCGTGGTAGCCGCTATTGAAGACCAAGGCTTGTCGGCCATATGCGTCGGAGAGGGTGTCTTCCAAACTGTCGAAATCGTTCTGTCGTCGGGATAGTAGTCTGGATGCCGAAGAACTCATCTCGAAATTATCCACGGTAATGTTTTCGAGAAAGGCGTCGCGTATGTCGCTTCGTGCCGCCAAACCGAGATAATCGTTCGAGCTGAAGTCTATTCCCTGCGATAATTCTTCATGTCGTGGTATGCGACGAAGGTTGCCTGCCGCGGAAATCGCAGATAGGGCTGTGTCAATAATTCGATTCATCGCTTACTATTTCGACAAGCTTACGGCAGAGGGTACGCAAGTCCTGTTCAGATATGATATATGGAGGCATTATATATACGTTGCGGCCGAACGGTCTTATCCATACACCTTGCCGGACGCATTCTCGCTGAAAGCGGCCGACGTCGACATTGCGCTTCATTTCGACAACGCCGATTGACCCGAGTATTCTTACGTCATTTACACCCCGGATGTTTTTTGCCATAGCAAGCTCTTCGGCCATTATGCCGGAGATATTGGCGATTATGCTTGGCATAGGTTTCTCTTCCAACATTTTCAGAGATTCCAAGGCTATGGCGCAGGCAAGAGGATTTGCCATGAACGTAGGCCCGTGCATAAGGACACCGGCTTCGCCGAGCGAAATGGTGTCGGCGACATCTTTTGTCGTGAGCACTGCGCTCATGGTGAGGTAGCCTGCCGTGAGTCCTTTGCCTATGCACATTATGTCGGGTTCGACATTGGCATGTTCCCATGCGAAGAAGCGGCCGGTGCGCCAGAAGCCCGTAGCTATTTCATCGAATATAAGCAGGATGCCGTATTGCCGGCAAAGGGCTTTGGCTTGTCTCAGATATTCGGGATGGTAGAACCACATGCCGCCGGCGCCCTGTACCACAGGTTCGAGTATCAGGGCTGCTATTTCATCGGACTTTTCTTCGAGCAGAAGTCTCAGTGGTTCTATATCCTCTTTATGCCATTCACCATCGAAGCGCGAGCGGGGCTGAGGTACGAAAAAACGCACAGGCAGTGCTTCGCCGAAAGCTCCGTGCATGCCGGTGACAGGGTCGCATACACTCATGGCATTCCATGTGTCGCCGTGGTATCCTGAACGGATTGTAGCGAAATTCGTTTTTTTGTGGTTCCCCGAGGCCGATATGGCTGCCTGCACGGCCATCTTCATGGCCACCTCTACGGCAACCGAGCCGGAATCGGCGTAGAAAATGTTGTGCATGGACTTAGGTGCGACCTTAAGCAAGCGTTTGCCAAGTTCGATGGCAGGCTCGTGGGTAAGGCCACCGAACATCACATGGCTCATCTGTGCGAGTTGTTTTGTGGCGGCCGCGTTCAGACGTTCGTTTGCGTAGCCGTGTATCATGCACCACCACGACGACATCCCGTCGATAAGTTCCGTTCCGTCGGCCAAAGTCATCATTACGTCGTGTGCCGCTTTGACTTTATATGTCGGTAGTGGGTCGATGGTAGATGTATATGGATGCCAAAGATGCTCTCTGTCCCAGGCATCATGCAGTGTGTTGTCTGTTCCCATGCCGCAAAGGTACGAAAAATAGCCGATGCCGCGATAAATTTTATATGTTTCCTGGCTAAAGATGTCGGTCGGGTATCTTTTCGTGGTAGTAGTTGACGTTGGTTGCCAATCTGACTATGGCATATGATAGAGCAGAGGCTATGACCATGGGCAGGAACAGCGTGAAATTGCCTGTCATTTCAGGTGTCAGGAACATTGCCATGAACGGAGCGCGTATCACGCCCGCGAATACGGCACACATGCCGATTAAGGCGAAGTCTCCTACCGGCAGGTCGCAACCGAGACTATTTGCCACGGAAGCGAACAGAAGCCCGGCAAGAGAACCGGCAAATAGAGTAGGGGCGAAGTCTCCGGCTACGCCTACATATGTTGTAATGCCTACTGCGACAGCTTTTGTGAGCAACAATCCGGCAATTATTGCGGCTATAGCCCAAAAATCCGGTTCTCTGAACGGCGATTGGCTGTAGAGCGCGCCGATGTCTCCGTTGAGCATTTTGTCCATGACCCCGTAGCCTTCGCCGTAGAGTGCCGGAAAGAAATATAGGAGTATGCCGAGCGACAGACCTCCGGCAAGCACTTTTATCCAGATGTTTCCGATTTTTCCGAAGAACCGTCCGGCCCATCGCACGGCGTGAACGTAATATAACGAATATATTCCGGCGGCAAGACCGAAGACCGCAAGCGCGATGTAATTGTCGGCATCGAACATAGGCGCAGATGCCAGGAATACGTCGAACGTAAATCCTGTGCATATATAGCATGTCATTGCCGAAGCCAGGCAAGAAAGCAGTAAGGCGAGAACCGTCGATGTCGTAAATGGCAGCCTCAGTATCTCCAAAGTAAAAAGCATGCCACCGACCGGCGCTTTGAAAATTGCGGCAATGCCTGCTCCGGCTCCGCAGCCTATCATCATCCTGAGTTGGTCGGGTGTCAGTCCGAATACCCGGCCAAAACTATTGCCGATTGCACTGCCGGTTGTTGCGATAGGGCCTTCAGCTCCGGCCGAACCGCCGAATCCAAGTGTCAAAGTGTTTGCGATAATTGGGCCTATAAGCAAATCTTTGTTCAATATGTAGCCGCCTTGCTTGAGAAAGGATATCAGCCGGTCTGTTCCGCGGCTAAGGTTTCGTCCTATTATTTTTCGGCAGAATATCGTGGTAAGCCCAAGTCCGACTACCGGCAATATGGTGAACAACAGACGATGCCCGTCAGTGACAAGGTCTGTCGTTGCAGATGATACTGTTTTGATTAGGTATTTAAGTATCACGCATGCGAAACCGGTGGCAAATCCTATCGCTGCCGCCAGCAACATGGTGAACGAGCGGGGCATATAGCGTTTTTTCAGTCGCAGATATGCGATTGTACGATGTATGTCGGCGCGGATGTTACGTACTTTGCTTTTCATAGGGCTTAAACATAATTATATAATGCGTTTGTATGCTTATTTGTTTTCGGCTTCTTTTCATAATTTGCGGAGATATAAGTTCTTGCACCGGCGATGCGCATTTTCGGCCGGATTTTGTCTGAAATTTAATTTGCTCCATTTGTAAAAAAGCGCTAACTTTGTACAGAAATGGACATGCTCAAGCAACATATCACACACCTGCTTTGGCTCGATGGCACGGCAACGGTGCCCGGAGTCGGCGTATTTACTCTACAGCGTCATAGCGGCGTTGTTGAAGGAGGTATGTTGTGTGCTCCCGGCTATTCAGTGGCCTTTGAGCGTTCTGAGGTGATTTCAGACGAGGCACTCGTGTCTTCTTTGTCGAGAGCCGGGAAGACAAACCGCGAGGAAGCCGCCCAAAAAGTTGCGAACGCTTCTGAGGCATTTTCTCAGGCGCTTATGTCACAGAAAGGCATAGGCTTTGACGGCATCGGCACTTTGAAATACGATGCCTCGGATGCGCCTGTATACACCCCAGTCTCAGACGGCGCTTTGCTATCCTCATGGTTGAAACCCATAGCCCTTGAGCCTATCGAAATCAAGAAAACCGATGAAGCAAAAGTGGCGGCAGCGTCTGAAGCCCTTGAATTACGCAGACAATCCCTGTCCCGTTCGTTGCGTCGTACGGCATCGAGTGCAGCTGCAATTGCGGTTTTTGCATTGATTGCATTTGTTGTTTCGCAATTGCCGTCGAGAAAATTGCATCAGCCCCAAGTGGCATCGCTCGGTATCGAGCAGTTGGCTGCGGCGGTGTCGGTTGAAGAACCACAATCAACAACAGGCGTATCAGAGCCTACACTCGTTCTGATATTAAATACTCCGTCCGACGGAACCGCTCCGGCTAAAATGCGTAAACCGATGCGTGCAGGCAATGAACTAATGGCGTCTGTTGGCCGTTATTGCTTAGTAGTGGCATCCTTGGCATCGCGCGATGAAGCCGACTGCTATATTAAAGCCCACAGCACAACCGAGTTGCCTCTTACCTTGCTCGAAGCGGACGGACGATGGCGTGTGTTTGCGGTTTCGGGGCAGTCGTTCGACGAAGTATCGGCACTGGCCCGGAATTTGGGGATTTACGACCGCTATCCCTCTGCCTGGATTTGTCGGCGATAAGCATCTGATGCCACTGCGCAAACAGCGTAAACATATTGGATATGGAAAACTTTCACCAAATGCTTTTAACACGCCACAGCATAAGGCGTTACACGTCACAGCCCGTAAGCGGTGACGATGTCAAGACAATCCTGGAAGCGGCATTGCTTGCCCCGACATCGAAAAATGCCCGTTCTTGGCAGTTTGTCGTAGTGGAAGACAAGGAGATGCTTCAGAGATTGTCTGAGTGCAAGCCGTCGTATGCCACGTCGATAAAAGATGCCACATTTGCCGTGGTAGTAACCGCTTCGCCGGAACGTAGCGAGGCTTTTGTCGAAGATGCCACAGTGGCGGCTATTTTCATGCACCTGCAGGCCGCAGCCCTTGGCATCGGGTCGTGTTGGGTGCAGGTCAGGGGGCGCTTCAGTGCCGACGGAGAGCCTTCGGAAGACGTTGTACGCGACTTGCTTGGCATACCGCACGACATGGCAGTCGAGTGTATCATGACATTCGGCTATTCCGCTGAAACACGCAAACCTGTCGACCCTGCCAAATTGCAGTGGGAGAAGGTGCATATAGGTACTTGGCGACACGATGCAGCTGAATAAATGCAATATAGCGCTTGTCGGGAGTGGAAATGTCGCTTCCCATTTGGCAAAAGCTTTGTCCGACAGGCTCGTCGCTATTTTCAGCCGTAACGCAGAACATGCGTCAGAACTCTCGACTCCTTTGGGTGTCGGGAGTTTCAGCGATTATGCAGAACTTGGACGGTTGAAGCCCGATGTTATAATAATAAGCATCGCCGACCATGCGGTTTCAGAAGTAGTCGCATCTATAGGCCGCTTGGACTATTCTCCATTAGTACTGCACACGTCAGGTACTTTGACAAAGGAAATTCTTTGTCCGATAAGCGACCGGACCGGTATACTGTACCCTTTGCAGACATTCTCTAAAGGATGCGCCGTCGACATGACTACGGTGCCGTTTTTTACAGAGGCATCATCGCCTGAAGACCTCGAAATTGTAGATGCGCTGGCAAGTTCCGTCTCTGTTACGGTAAGGCATGCCGACGAAGCGCATCGGCGAGTACTGCATGTGGCTGGGGTATTTACGTCGAACTTCACCAACATACTCCTCGACTGCGTTGAGCGCATATTGTCGGAAGCCGGTTACGGGTTGGACGTTGTGAAGCCGTTGTTGAAAGCTACTGTAGCAAAGGCTTTCGAGGTAGGACCGAGAGCCGCACAGACAGGGCCGGCACGTCGCGGCGATTATGAAGTGCTCGCGCGGCAGGAAGCCTCACTCCCCGAAGATTTGCAGCCGGTATATAAAGTGCTGTCAGATTTGATAATAAAAACTTACCATAAAGGACGTAATGAGTCGCATTAACTACGATTTGTCGAAAATAAGGGCCGTCGCATTCGATGTCGACGGGGTTCTGTCACCATCTACCATACCCATGTCGCCCGATGGGGTGCCTATGCGTATGGCAAACCTCAAAGACGGCTATGCAATGCAACTTGCCGTAAAGTCGGGATTGAAGCTTGCGATAATATCGGGAGCCGACGTAAAAAGCATAGTAGGGCGTTTTTCTGTAATCGGCATTACAGATATTTACTTGGGCGTGTCGGACAAACTGCCGGTATTCAATAAATGGATTGAAGAAAACGGTCTTAGTCCCGAAGAAGTGGCATATGTAGGCGACGATATTCCTGACATCCCTGTGTTAAAAGCCTGCGGCTTGCCCGTAGTGCCGCGCGACGGTGCCGTCGAGGCAAAAGCGGTAGCAAAATTCATTACAGGCGCCGACGGCGGATATGGTGTTGCCAGGGAATTGCTCGAAGAAATAATGAGAATACACGGGTACTGGCTAAGTTCCGACAAGGCTTTCGGTTGGTAAGATGGGAGTGGAATATAATCCGACAGAGCGGATGGTTGCATTTCCGCCATTGCCTTCAGATGATTTTAAAGACGTAAAAGTACTGTTGGCATCCAATTCGCCTCGTCGTCGCGAACTGTTAGGGCTTATAGTGCCGGAATTTTCGATTGCAGAAATACGTGATGTAAAGGAGACATATCCGCCCGGTTTGGATGCACATAATGTGCCGGCTTATCTGTCGCGACTGAAAGCATCGGCTTATATAGATGCGCTTGAGCCTGACGAATTGATAATAACCGCCGATACGGTGGTTCTTCTCGACAACGAGATACTTGGCAAACCTCGAGGACGCCAGGAAGCCGTGTCGATGCTCGGCAGGCTTTCAGAACGCACCCATACGGTCGTAACGGGTGTGACGCTTACTTCAATGTCAGGCAAGAAGTCCGACACTTTTTCAGAAGAGACGAGTGTTACTTTCGGAAAAATTTCAGAGGAGGAGATTGAAGAATATGTTGACCGGTTTAAACCTTTTGATAAAGCCGGGGCATACGGCATCCAAGAGTGGGTCGGAGCTGCTGCCATCAAAGGCATCGATGGCTGTTTCTATAACGTTATGGGATTGCCGCTGCACACGTTGTATGTGCACTTGAAAGATTTTTTTAGACAGGAATAACCAACATCGGTATATCGGTCTGGAACAATATTTTGTGGGCTAATCCGGGGTTGAAAAGGCGGCTGAATGCGTTGCGCCTGCGGTTTGGCACGACTATAAGGTCGAAATGCCTTTCTGCCTGCAATTTTGCGAATTCCTTGTCGCCGTCGGCCTGATTGACGGGCACGCTGACAAAATGATAATGTTTGAAATTGTCGCGGCAATAATCGCTGAGGCGTTTTAGGGCCTTGTCGGCAGAGGTGTCGCTGAAACGTTTTTTCTTGGGTATATGAACGATTGTCACTGCGGCCTCTTCACTGCCATACAGACGGTAGACAGTGTCGATGGCGAGTATGTCGTTTTGGTCGAGGTTGCTGAAGAACAATATGTTGTGTGGCGTGAGTGATGATGATATGTCGACCGGCTCGGGAACTGTAAGCACCGTAAATCGCCCTTCGTCGAGCACTTCGGCCGTAACGCTGCCTATCATGTCGCTTTCTTTCTTGTCGGCGCCTCTTGTGCCCATTACAATAAGCCGCGGCGTGTTGACCTTGGCATATTCGATAATTGCATCTTCGGGCACACCTTCGACCACCGCGTATTCGAATTTTACCAAAGGTACTTCGCCACGTTTCATAGCGGCACGCAAGCGTTCGGTAAAATGCTCGACAAGTTTTTTTGCGTTCTCTACAAGAAGCTCGCGTGCGCCTGTTTCGCCGATATCGTATGTCAATGTATCGGTGAATTGCACGTTTCCTGCTATATAAGGGTCGAGGTAGCTGTAGAGCAGTACTATCGATGCTCTCCGTTTCTTTGCTATGTCACAGGCCACAGAAGCTGCCTTGAAGGAGTTTTCGCTCATATCGACAGGCACAAGTATGGTATGCGACGATGTTGCGGCCGAAGTGGGCGCGGAAAAAAGTTCCCGATTTTCGATAATCCGCAGAGCCAGTGGCAAATCTTCTTCTTTTATTCTTACGCGAACACCCGACGAGAAGCCCGGCACTTCGAGGTTTACGTTGTTCAATGTCACTTCGATACCCTCGTTTTCGAGGATGGAGCGGAGAGACAACGCTTTTTCATACGTATGGATGGCAACGGTAATCAGACGTGACATTGTGAAATGAGTTTTATGTGGTGTAATACGGAAAAAGGACGCAAGAGGAATGTTAACCCCCGAAGCGTCCTTAGTACTTTAATTCTTGATAGATGACCGAAGATGGAGAGCGGTTATTCGGCTTCCTGATTTTGGAGAATTTCTACTGCCATGTCGTAGATGGTCGTGTCGTCAAGGACAACTATACCGCCGTCGGGCCCGGGTTCTATATGTACACCACAGTTCTTACCGAACTCATAGTTGCTGCCGCCGAAATAATTGCGAACGGTCTGAACGGTGGTGTTGAGTTTGTCAGCAATCTTGTGCATCGAACCGTCGGGTAGGCGGTCTTTGAGCCGACGGAGCTCGTTGAAGGTGATTGTCTTGGTCATATCTTGGAGATATTAAGGGGTGAATTATACGTGTTTGTTGTTTGTGGTTACTAAGTTAATGTCATTTTTCTAAGTAAACAAACAATTTGCGGAATATTTTATATGTTTTAAAACATATTTCTTGACGATATGCTTGCCCGGTGACATTATTGGGCTGAAAATCAAATCCTTTCAACATCACTTGAGCGTAGCCACGCTTTTGTGCTGTTGTTTATTTTCACGTTGTACCATTTGGGCGAAACTGGGTCGTCGGGAGTGGCTACAGAATCGACTATTTCGACTTTTGTGCCTTCGTGTATTGTCACGACTTTGTCGGAGGTAGTCCGTGCGGCACGCGGAGCCGAACTTAGCTGTGTCGACGGTGCGGTAACAATGGCCGTATCGTGCGATTTTGCAACAGATACGGCATATGAAGCCACATACAGAACGTATGCAAAGATGCAAAGCAGAGCGATACCTCCAAAAAATCCGGCTTTTCGCAGAATTATATTTTGGGAGAATATATATAGGGCTATTGCGCCGGCCAATGCCAAAAAGAGACCGAATGCAAGCCAAGCCCACGTGTCGGGAGCGAATGCCGAGGCGGTGCTGCGGTGCAGTCGGGTGAAAAATGAAGTGTCGTCTTCAGGGCGGTCCTGTATGCGCGAACGTACGAAATCGAGATTTTGTCGCGCGTCGTCGTTGGTCGGGTCAAGACGGAGCGCCCGTTCATAATTCAATATTGCCTTGCCGAGATTATCGTTCCGATAGTAGGCATTAGCAAGATTGTAATATACGGTCGAGCTTTTGCCGTCGTTGTCTATGCTTTGCTGATAAAGGTTTATGGCTTCGCGGTAGTCTTCTTTGTTGTAGGCCGAATCGGCTTGCCGGCCTAACGTCGATGCAAAGACGTCAATAGCGAACAGGGCAATAATTGCGAGAGTGAAAATTTTCTTCATAGCCGTATTAGTGTTTTTTCACGTCTTCGATATTTTTTATAGCGGCCGCGGCCTTGTCGTACAGTACAGCCATTTCAGCTTCGGAGTGCGACGGGGTAAACCGGGCCATCTCACATTGGTCGAGCACTTCAAGCATTTGGTGTGTCGCTTCGTCAGAAAGACCGTATGCGTGCAGCTTTTCGTCGACGTTGTCGCGTGTGAGCTGCGATGCCGAGATGGAAAGTTTGTCACTTATGTAACCCCACAAGGCTTTGGCGAGCGACGCATAGAATTTGTCGCTGTCGTGAGCCGACATGGCAGTACGCGCCTCGCGCAGGCGTTTGGTGGCGACGCGTCCGGCTTTTGCGAGTTTGCGGCCTGCAACATCTGCCTGTAGCCTTATGTTGCGCCGATAGACTACGGCAAGGAGTATGAGTATCACTACGACAAGGACATAGGCAAGCCAGTATATTGTGGAGTTGAAGGTATATTCAACCTGGTGGCTTTGCGGTTCTTCATCCGACGGCTTTATATGCAGAATATCTTCGATGGTTTTGTCGCTGATTGTCTGCTGTGGAGTCGCAGAGGGTGAGTTGCCGCGCAATACGCGTATAGGAGTGTCCTTTACGTCGATAGTGACATATTCGTTTTTATCCGTGTCGAAATATACGAACGGAACGCCTTCAATAGTGAAATTGCCTACTTCCTGCGGAACTATTGTGTAGTTGGTGGTGAATGTTCCGCTCATGTTCGAACCTCCGGCTGTTATATTGGCGTTTATGTCGGTCTTCGGGGTGTAGGCGTCAATCCCGGCAGGGAATTGCATTGCAGGTTCGGCAAGATATTTTATGTTGCCGCGGCCTTTTACGATATAAGAATATACCGAGGCTTCGTTGGTGCGCATCAGTTCAGGCTCCAGTTTTGTTGAAACGGAGAATTGACCTACAGCTCCCGAGAAACCGGCAGGGCGAGGCTGTGGAAGTGGTTTCACCATCAGTGATGCGGCGTTTGAAGAAGTGGTTATTTCGCGTTCGACAGGACGTTGAGTGCGGAAGAATCCCATGTTTACGGTCTCGTACTGAACGATTGTTACATCGTATTTGCCCGAGTTCACGCTCAGCTTTCCGGCGTTCTGAGGGTAGAGCAGAAGACGTTTGAGTATTGCTGTATGGTAGTTCTGCCCGTTGTAGTGTTCCATCGACGTTTCGAGGTTTACGGGAAGCTCTTCGCATAGGAAGCCTTCAAATGCAGGCTGTGTAGTGGGCATGAAAGACGATATGTCGTATTTCGTGTACACTTTGATTGTGGCGACTACCGGCTCTTGTTCATAAACGCTGTTTTTCGAGAAACTTACACGAACGAGCAGGTCATCGGAGGAGACTCTGCTGGGCGTCTGTGTCGAAGGGTCGTCGGCTCTTGGAGCCGTTTGACCTCCATGCGATTGTGACGGGTTGTCGCCGGGGAGTATCTGGAACGAAGCACTGCGGCTTTTCAAGGTTCGTCCTTCGCAGCTGACTGACACTTCGGGAACGTCAACCGTTCCGGGAGTGTCGGCCCGGTAGGTGAACGAAAAATCTATCGAACTTGATGTCGACATGCGGCCGTTGATAATCTGCGTGCTTTGCATTGTCGACATTGCCGGCCCGTAGAGCAGAGTACAGCCTTCAAGCTGAGGCGCTGCCGGAGGATTTGCGTCGCCGTCGCTGAGGCGGAATGTAAGGGCAAAATTTCTGCCCTGTACCACATTCCTGGGAGGCACAAGCGCAAACGATGCCTGCTGCGCGAAAGCGCCAAGCGTGCAGACTGCAAGCAGAAGAAATAGTGTGAAACGTTTGATACTCATAAATCCTTATCTTGATGAGATATTGGGGCTGAAAGTCTTTTTCCAGGCCGCTTACCACGGCTTGTCGGTTTGTGGTCGGCCGGCCTGCGGTTCCTGTTCCTTGACTTTTTTGCGAGTCTGGTTTTCTTTGTTCTGCATAGATTGCAGGATTTGCTGTGCCGATTGTGTCATCGTTTGAGGCTGGGGCTGCTGTTGCTCCTGTTGTTGCTGTTCCTGTTGTTCTTGCTGTTGCTGCTGTTGTTCCTGTTGCTGCTGTTGCTTGTCCTGCTCTTGTTTATCCTGATTTTGGTCCTGGTTTTCCTGTTCTTGCTTTTTGAGTTGTGCAAGTCTGAGGTTTTCGCGAGTGGCAAGATTGTCAGGCTCAAGACGCAAGGCGGCTTTGTACAGTTCAATGCTTTGGTCGTATTTCTCGTCGTTGAACGCCATGTTGCCGAGATTGTAAAGAGCTTTTTCGGCAATTTCGGCATCGTAGAGTTTAGCATCGGCAACAAGTGTCTCAAGTAATTGAGCCGCCTGTACCCTCGGGTCGTTGGCTGTGCCTTTGTTGTCGTCGGACTGTAGCTGCAACAGAGCCACCGCTTTGTTGTAGCGGCCGCGTATCGAACCGCCGTTCACTTCGATGGCTTTGTCGTATTCTTCGAGAGCCTCGTGATATTTTTCGTTTTCGAACAGTTTGTTGCCTCGGCGTATTGCATTGCGTTCGGCTTTGTACGACTGCGAGGGCGTGTTGTACTTCGATTCTTTTACGGCAGGCGCAGTCCCTTCAGGTTGGGTCTGCTCTATGGCAGACTGCTGCGTATGGCTGTCTGCGTCGGGCATTGCAAGCGATTGTGCATTTGCAGCCGAAGAACAGGCGAGGACTAACGATGCAACGTATATAATTGTCTTGTTCATTTTGCGCCCTCCTTTTTGTTGATGCTTTCTTTGGTGAAGAAATTGATGCCTTTAAGCCAGCTGATTTTGCGGTTGACCACAAAGATGTCGAAAAGCAATGCCAAGAAGGCGAAGAAAGCGAAAGTCGGAAATTGTTCGGCTCCGGCAGTGTACGATACGGAACTGAACTCGGATTTCTGTAGTTTGTCGAGCTGCTCCTGTAGGTCGGATAGAGCCGACGGTGAAGCGCCGTTGACATATATGCCGTCGCCGGCTTTGGCGATTTCCTGTGCAAGTACTTCGTTGAGTTTAGTTATTACGGGAGTGCCTTCGGGTGTCGAAAATCCGGGCAACAAGGTTCCCTGCGGAGTGCCAAGGCCTATTACGTCAATCTGTATACCGTTTTCGGCAGCCAGTTTGGCGGTCTCTATTGCCGCGCCTTCGTGGTCTTCGGCGTCTGTTATCAGGATTATGGCCTTGTGCATGTCTTCGGCCGGAGAGAAGCCGTTCATGGCCATTTTGATTGCGCTTGCCATGTCAGTGCCCTGGTATGCTATTTGCGAAGGTGTAAGTTCGTTAAGATACATTTTTGCGGTGTAGAAGTCAGATGTCAGCGGCAGCTGCATCTTGGACTGTCCGGCAAAAATAACGAGGCCGACCTTGTCGTTGTCGAGTTTGTCGACGAGTTTTTCGAGCAACAGGCGTGCCCTGTCGAGACGGCTGATTCCGTCGGGGCGCTCGGTCGAAGATGCGAGCATCGAGTTGGATACGTCGAACGCTATCATTACTTCTATTCCGGCCGAGGTCTCTTGCTGCTCTTTGGCTCCGGCACGCGGACGTGCGAGCATTATCACCATTGCTGCCAATGCGAACATCGCCAATGTGATTTTTACCGCCGGGGTGTAGCGTGATGCGTCGGGCATAAGTGACGCCACGACATCGGGCCGGCCGAAGCGGCGCAGTTTGGCACGACGGCTTGCCCGTGCCGCTATATAGAGCAGTACGAACAGAGGCACGAGTGCCAACAAATATAGATATTTCGGATATGCGAAGTCGAACATAACTTATTAGGGTATGGAGCGGAGGACTGTATAACGGAGTGCCAGCTCGATAACGAAGAATGCGAAAGCAAGCCAGGCCCACATCATATAGTTGTCTTCGGTATGTGAAAAGTGGCGCACGTCCATCTGGGTTTTCTCAAGCGCGTCGATTTCAGTGAATACTTCTTCGAGCACACGGTTGCCGGTCGCACGGAAGTACTTGCCGCCGGTGCTGTCGGCGATGGTGCGCAATGTGGCCTCGTCGATGACGACAGGCTGCGGCTGGAATTCTATGCGCCCCGACATGGTGCGTGTCGGGTAGGGTGCGGTACCGTTGGTGCCGATGCCAATGGTGTAGATTTTTACGCCAAGTTCTTTTGCCACTTCCGAGGCCGTTACAGGCGCTACTACGCCGGTGTTGTTCGAGCCGTCGGTGAGCAGTATTATGCTTTTGCTTTTTGCCTTGCCCTCTTTTAAACGGTTGAGGGCCGTCGCAATGCCGTCGCCGATGGCAGTGCCGTCTTCAAGTACGTTCATCGACAGGTTCTGCAGATATTGAAGAAGCTGTGCGCGGTCTACTGTCATGGGTACTCCTGTAAGGCTTTCTCCGGCAAAGACCACAATGCCGATGTTGTCGCTTTCGCGGCCGGCGATGAATTTTGCCGCCACTTCTTTTGCCGCATTGAAGCGGTCGGGAGAGAAGTCGCGGGCCATCATCGACGACGATACGTCGAGGGCGAGCACGATGTCGGTTCCTTCGGTCGATGTAGTGCGCCAGCTGTCGCGTTCCTGTGGACGCGCCATCACCACTATCAGACAGGCCAAGGCGGCAAGCCGTAGTATGAAAAGGACGTGCCTCAGGTATTGTTTCCACGAGCGCGGCAGGCGAGCGAACGCCTGTGCCGACGACAACGCCATGGTGGCGTGCAGATTGCGCTGTTTAAGCACATACCACGCTATCAGCGGTATCAGGATGAGGAGTGTCCAAAGAAAATGCGGATGGGCGAAGTGCATCGTTTTTATTTAGAGTTAGAGGATTCGTTCTTTTTGCTTTCATCTTCGGGCGTTTCAGGCTCGGGTGCAGGCTTGGTCTGCTCCACGAAGTCCTGTGCACGGGTGAATGCTTTGATATTGTCGTCGGGCAATGGGCGCACTTTGGCAAATTTCACGAAGTCGGCTATAGAAAGCACGGCTCTCATCTCGTCGGCCGTCATGCGTGTCTCGGGATTGCTGCGCAGTGCCTTGACAATCTGTGTCGATGTCATTTCCATGGCGTTTATACCGAAACGGCCTTGGAGATACTGGCGAAGAATGTCGACAAGTTCGGTGTAGTATTCTTTTTCATGTCCGCTTTCTGCAAGGTTGCGCGAGCGCAGGGTGCTGAGGCGCGACATTGCCAGTTCGTAAGGCGGAACGGGCGGCGTGCGGCGTAGTTCGACGGTCTCTTTGCGGCGACGGAGCAACATGTAAGCCCATATGCCGGCGGCAACAAGGGCTAAAGCAATAGCCACCCACAGCAGCCAGTCGGGAAGGTAGTCGTACCATTTGGTCTGCGGCGATACTATCGAGGCCATAGGGTTGATAGTCTCTAAAGAGTCTACGTCGACGGGCAGCACTTTAAAAGTTACGACATTAGAAAATGCCGTATCGGCGCCGGGGGCGGCCACTACGGCAAAAGGCGGTATGCTTATCGTGCCCGGGACGAATGCCTGTACGGTGAAGTTAAAGTCGATTCGGCGTTTGCCTTCGGTACGCGTCGATGTGCTGTCGGATGCGACAACATCGACACCTTTATATTCCATATATTCAGTGCCCGGCGAAAGCAGCGGAAAATCGACGAGCTGTGCCGACGAGGCGTATGCGTCGGGAATATCGACCGTGACACGAAGATGGTTGAGGTCGCCCATCACAACCACGGCGCTGTCGATTGCGGCTTTGACTGCCACGCTGTTCTGAGGGGCAGCCGAAGCGGTTGCCGTGACTGACAGGCCGGCGATAGCCAATGCCGCAGTCCTACCGATGTGTGAGAAAAGGCAACTCATAGTGTCGAACGGTTTTTGAAAAGCCCCATCAGGGCACGTACATAATCTTCGTCGGTGGCTACCGATGCGAAATCGACGCGTGTGCCGCGCAATGTCGAAGCCATCAGCTGTTGGCGGTCATACCACCATTTGTTGTATGCTTTTCGTGTCTTTGCCGATGAAGTATCAACCCATCGTGTGGCGCCGGTTTCAAGGTCGGCAACGCGCATAAGCCCGACGTTGGGCATTTCGCTGTCGCGTTTATCGTAGACTTGTATTGCCATTACGTCGTGGCGCGACACGGCCACCGTAAGCGGCGTGCGGTAGTCGGAGCTGTCGATAAAGTCGGAAATCAGGAACATGGTGCATCTGCGTTTGAGGGCATCGCTGAAATAACGTACTGCCTGCGCAATGTCGGTGCCCTGGCTTTGCGGCTTAAAATCGAGCAACTCGCGGATAAGATACAAAATGTGCTTGCGTCCCTTTTTGGGAGTTATGAATTTCTCAACCCGGTCAGAGAAAAAGATGGCCCCTATCTTATCGTTGTTCTGAATGGCCGAAAATGCTATTGTAGCGGCGATTTCAGCTATCATCTCGCGTTTCTCCGGCCCTACGGCGCCGAAATTGCGGCTTGCCGATATGTCGACAAGGAGCATCACCGTAAGTTCGCGCTCTTCTTCGTACACTTTGACGTAAGGGCGGTTGTGACGGGCCGTGACGTTCCAGTCGATGTCGCGTATGTCGTCGCCATACTGGTACTCGCGCACTTCGGCGAACATCATGCCGCGGCCTTTGAATGCCGAATGATATTCGCCGGCGAAGATGTTCTGCGAGAGTCCGCGAGTTTTAATTTCAATCTTGCGAACCTTTTTTATCAGTTCATTCGAATCCATAGACTTGGCGTTAGGGCACTTGTACTTTGTCGAGGATGTCGGTTATAATCATGTCGGTGGTGAAGTTGTTGGCTTCGGCTTCGTAGGTGAGACCGATACGGTGACGCAGAACGTCGTGGCACACCGATATGACGTCTTCAGGGATTACATATCCGCGTTGGTGCAAGAAAGCATATGCACGCGCTGCTTTTGCCAAAGAGATGGATGCGCGAGGAGAAGCTCCGAACGAAATGTAGCTTGCAAGGTCGTCGAGTCCATATTCTTTAGGCGTACGTGTGGCAAAGACGATATCGACAATGTAACGTTCGATTTTTTCATCGACATAAATTTGCTCTACTACTTTCTGTGCTTCAATCACTTCTTGCGGTTTGAGTACAGGTATGATAGGGCGCTCTTCGCGAGCTATGTTCATGCGGATGATTTCGCGTTCTTCGTCTTTTGTAGGGTAGCCGATAACCACTTTCATCAGGAAACGGTCGACCTGCGCTTCGGGGAGAGGGTAGGTGCCTTCCTGTTCAACAGGGTTTTGGGTCGCCATTACCAGGAACGGCTTGTCGAGGGGGAATGTGTGGTCGCCGATAGTGACTTGGCGCTCCTGCATCGCTTCGAGCAATGCCGACTGCACTTTTGCCGGAGCGCGGTTTATTTCATCGGCGAGGACGAAGTTTGCGAAAATAGGGCCTTTCTTCACCTGAAAGGTCTCATTTTTGACACTGTATATCATTGTGCCGTTTACGTCGCCAGGAAGAAGGTCGGGAGTAAACTGGATACGGCTGTATTTAGCATCGATGAGCTGAGCCAATGTTTTTATGGCAAGTGTTTTTGCGAGGCCGGGGACGCCTTCGAGCAGAACATGTCCGTTGGCAAGAAGGGCTATGAGAAGACTTTCTACAAGGTGTTTCTGCCCGACAATAGTCTGGTCCATGCCATGGGTGACTAAGGTTATAAAGTCGCTTTTGCCGGCTACCAGCTCGTTGAGTTGGCGAATGTTGACGCTTTCGCTCATAATTTTAAATGCTTATATTTCAGTATTTTCGATTTCTCGATTGTTTTGATGTATGATGAACCGGGGTATCCCTCAGTTTTTTATCACAAAATTACAATTATAACAAATAATTTGCCTAAAAGGAATGTTAATTTTATCTATCAAGTCTTTAACATAGCTTAGTTTTAAGCATTTTTATATATAACTTTGCGCACGTGAACAGATAGTGTTTTATGACAGATAAATTTATCAAGTGGCTTATTTTTGCCGTCGCCGTTACGGCTTTATTTTCGTGCTCCCGAAGCGGTAAGACAGACAATGCCGTGCCGGAGCCTGTGGCACCTTTGTGGTCGGTCATGCGCGACTATAACTCATATGAACCGACACTGCGTGACTCGGTATTCGTAGTCTATGAACCCGAATTTAAAGCTTTTATGAAAACCGTCAGCGACGACAGCCTTTCGGAAGTCCTCGTATCGGCATGGTCGGCATCTCTGCCGGTGGAGATTTTCACGCCGGCGGTAGACTCTGTGTATCCTTCTGTCGAAGATATTGAGTGGCTCTTGGGTAATATATTGGGCAGGGCATCAGATGCAGGCATCGAATTTCCTCGGCGCAGGTATGCCGCTGTCGTTTACGGCAGGCCCGAATCGATATTGTTTGTCGACAGTGTGATGCTTATAGCCCTAAACCATTATCTTGGAGTCGATTATCCCGGATATTCGCATTGGCCCGTATATCGTCGTCTGTCAAAAACGCCACAGAATTTACCGTATGACATTGCCGAGGCTCTTGTTGCGACGTCATATCCATATACCGCAGAAGGTGAAGATGCCACTTTGTTGTCGGGGATGCTGTATCAAGGCGCTCTTGTTGCCGCCAAAATGGAACTTGTCGGCTCGGAAGC
Source organism: uncultured Muribaculaceae bacterium (assembly GCA_910583525.1). GTDB lineage: Bacteria > Bacteroidota > Bacteroidia > Bacteroidales > Muribaculaceae > CAG-873. The sequence goes on from CAJTXL010000001.1 coordinate 22,154, forward strand.
GAACCTCGCCGAAGCGCTCGGCTATAGTACTGCGGAATTGGAGCGGCTTGAGGGAATGGAGTCTGAAATATGGCGCACGATTGTCGGCGAAAAGATGCTTTATGATACGTCGGAGAGCATGGCCGACCGTATGCTGTCGACTGCGCCGGCCGTACGTGTCTCAGGGAACATGTGGCCTCCTCGCGTAGGTCGGTTTATAGGCTATAAAATCATCAAGGCGTATCAGGAAAAACATCCTGACACGCCTCTCGAAGAGCTGCTGGCTCCTGACTTTTATTTATCGCCAAGCGCGTTGGCCGATGCCGGATATTAGTATTGTACGTCTACTACTATTTCCATCGGGTTCCACATCGAAAATTTTACCACAGAATGTATGTTGATGTCAACGCGCCCGTTCTTTACAAGTTGTGGAATAACGGTCACTGCGCGCTCTACCACTTTGGCCGATTTGGAAAGTCTGGCGTTTAATTTGGATGATGGAGCGTCGACTTTGATTTCTGAAGGCTTATCGGCCGGCAGATTAAGCGTCAAAGACTGTCCTATCATCAAAGATGCTGTCTTTTCGCCGTTGACATATACGTTATATGGTACTGCGCCGCCTGCCAATGCTGCTTTTCGCTTGATGTATGCTTTGATTGTTTCCATAAGTTTTTTTGTTTTGAAAAAATGCGGTTTGGCTGTATTTCAAGCACAAAACCGCATTTTGCAAGCTGATATTAGAAGGGTATTGAAATCAATGGCTCTGATGTTCGTATTTCAACGTCATCGAGGGCTGGTCGCATACTTCCGACGGCCCGAAGTACTGGATGGGACCGGGATAGATGTAGCATGTGTTGTGGGCCCATTCGTCGCGTTGGGATGCGAACTTTTGGAACGGTGCGCCGTCGAGGCGGACAAGCGCCTTTTGTATTACGGGTTTATCTTCGGCGTTGCGGCGTTCGATGTTCATCATCATTGTGATGGGTATGCCGCCGGGAATCCATTGCACGGCCGGTTTAACGAGGTTGCGGATAGACGACATGTAGCCCGTTACGCCTGCGTTGATGAGTGCCGATGCGTTGTAGCCCAAAGAGTAGCAGTAGTCGGCGTCGAAGTTCGACGGGTCGGCGCAGCGTCCTTCATAGCCGAAGAAGTGGTGTAGTGCCGAGAATTTGCCTTTGGCATCCTTGAAGGCCTGTGAGCCGGCAAGCTTGGCGGCAACAAGTCCGCTGAGGAGCTTTTCGGTTTCGATGAGCGATACCTGAACGTTGCCGTGGGGGTCGCGGTCGAGCATGAGCTGACGGGCTACCGATTCGGGCAGTTTCTTGAGCGAAGCGACATTTTCGGGCGACAGATTGTCGAAAATGAAAGCCGTGAGGGCTTCGTTGTCCATGCCCGATACCTTGTCTTTGTTTGCACCGAGAAGCTCGTTGAGTTCTCCGATGAGGCGTTTGAATTCGGGGATGAATTCAATCAGGCCTTCGGGGATGAGGACTGTGCCGAAGTTGTTGCCTTCTGCGGCGCGCGATGTCACGATTCCGGCAATGTAGTCTACGATGTCGTCGAGGCTCATGTTGCGTTCTTCGACTTCTTCCGAAATAAGGCAGATGTTAGGCTGTGTCTGTAGCGCGCATTCAAGGGCTATATGGCTTGCCGAACGGCCCATGAGTTTTATGAAATGCCAGTATTTCTTGGCCGAGTTGCAGTCGCGCTGTATGTTGCCGATGACTTCGGAGTATACTTTAGTGGCAGTGTCGAAGCCGAATGAGGTTTCGATGACGTTGTTTTTGAGGTCTCCGTCGATGGTCTTGGGGCAGCCGATTACCTGGATGCCGGTGTTCTTTGCCTTGTAGTATTCGGCGAGGATAGCGGCGTTTGTGTTGGAGTCGTCGCCACCGATGATTACCAGCGCAGTGATGTTGAGTTCGCGGAGTATTTCAAGGCCTTTGTCGAATTGCTCGATTTTTTCGAGTTTCGTGCGGCCCGAACCGATGATGTCGAAGCCGCCGGTGTTGCGGTATTCGTCGATAATCGGAGCTGTGAGTTCAATGTATTTGTGGTCGACGAGACCGCCGGGACCCATCAGGAAGCCGAACAGACGGCTGTTGCGGTGTATTTTCTTTATGCCGTCGAAAAGGCCGCAGATGACGTTGTGGCCGCCGGGAGCCTGTCCGCCTGAGAGTATTACGCCTACGTTGACCGGCTTGCCGGGGCCGGGGTTGGTATTCTTTTCGAAACGTATTTCGGGCAGTCCGTAAGTGTTGGGGAATAGATTTTTGATTGCTTCCTGGTCGGCCACAGATTGGGTCGGGCGACCTTCAGCTACTTTTACGGGGCCTTGGAGGGCTATCGGCAACTTGGGTTGGTAAGTTGCGCGGGCTTTCTGTAAAGCGCTTTTTTTCATTGTATGTGAAAATGTCTGTTAGTGTTTCTGTTTTCTGACTGCAAAGTAAGCAAAAAAAATTGAAAAACAGATGGTTGGAAGTGTGAATAAGTGTTTACGGGGCTACGCACCGGCGATGGCAGTCAGAAAATTGTCGGGGACAAGATATTTTTGTGCCATTGACTTTATTGTATCCGTATCAAGTTCCTTTATTGCAAGTTGTTGCGCTTCGAAATAGTCGGAGGGCGTTTCTACATAGAGCTGTGTCGCATAGTAGCCCATGATTGAGGTTGGTGTGTCGAGGATTTCGACTAATGCTGTAGTAGCCGAAAGTTTGAGGCGTTCTAATTCGGCACCTTGTGGCGGATTGCTTGCAAGAAGCGATGTCTCTTTGCGTATCTCGTTTATAACCTGTTCGGTATGGTTCTTGTCGCATTGGGCCATTATTTTAAGGTAAGAGCCTTCCTGGCTACCTATCAGCGCTGCCGAGATGCCATACGTGAGGCCCTTGTCTTCTCTTATATTTGTCATCAGACGGCTTCCGAAATATCCTCCGAGGGCCATTATGCTAAGCCTCAAAGGTATATAATCGGGATGGCTACGGGCGACTAAAGGCATGCCCATTATCACGCAACTCTGATAGCTGTCGGGATATGGCCGCTTTATTTCGTCTCCGCACTTTTCAGAAGAGAATGGTTCAATGTGCAGATTATATCCTTTTCCTTTTTGCGGAATGGTTTGTATGCAAGCGCGTACACTATTGACAATCTTGTTGTTGAGCAGCCCCGACAAGAATACGTGCATCTTCGCCGGACATAGCATGCGGTGATGCAGTCGGGAAATATCGTGACATCCGATTTGGTCGAACCAATCAGATGTAAGTGTTTGTGCCAAAGGGTGGCTGGCCCCCATTATCATACGATTGAAAACTTCATCGGCAATGGTGGAGACTTCTTTTCGGCTCGTCTCGAATTGTGCTTTTGCGCTTAGCTGTAAGGACTTTAACCTGTCTTCCGGAAAAGTGGGTGCTGTAAGCATAGCCATCATAATTTCCAGAAATTCGTCGATTTTGTCGTTGAGAACGCCAAATGTTAACGAACTATAATGACCGTGGCATGAGCTGCTGACTCTTATGCCGTTATAGTCGAGAATGTCGGCAAGGTCTTCGGGACTGTGCGATTTTGTGCCTTCAGACAAGGCATTGAGCATTAAGCGGCTTATTGCATCGTTGCCAAGTTCGGCAGCGCCGCCTTGAAAAACGATTGACAAACGGCACACAGGCTGGTCGCCGCCGCTGAAATAGTGGAATGTCAGTCCGTTTGGCAGATGCTCGACTGTCTGAGCCGGGATTCTTTTCAGGGCCGACGGGTAAGTCGGCGGCGGTGTGCTCCTGTTCATTCGTTATTCAGTGATTGTTGCAGATATTCGTTTGCCGCCTCAAGGTCGGCAGGTGTATCGATTCCGAAGTTCGTTTCTTCGGTCAACGCCATGCGGATTTTGTATCCGGCCTGTAACCACCGCAGCTGTTCGAGCGACTCGGCAAGTTCGAGGCTGCTTTGGGGCAGGCGGCATAATTCGGCAAGGGTATTGGCGTGATATCCGTAAAGACCCACATGTGTGTGGTATTTTGCATGTTCGAGCCACTTTTTCCAATCGTAATTACGCACATACGGTATTATCGAACGGGAGAAATACAATGCGTTCATGGCATCGTCCATTACCACTTTTGGCGTATTGGGGTCGAAAAGTGCATCGAAACCGCGTTGAGGGTCGAACGGACGCGCCAAGGACGCTATCTCTACCGTTTCGTCGTCGAAGCAGTGTTTAAGGCTCTCGATTTGCGATTTGGCAATGAAAGGCTCGTCGCCCTGTATGTTTATCACGACGTCGGCATCAGATTTCAGTGTTGTGTATGCCTCAAGACAACGGTCTGTTCCGCTTCGATGTTTGTCGGAGGTCATGACGGCACGTCCGCCGAAGGCCTCCACCGCATCGGCAATGCGGCTGTCGTCGGTTGCCACGGCCACTTCAGGCAGTATTTCGGCTACACGTGTGTAGACGCGTTCAATCATGGTTTTTCCGCCGAGTATGGCGAGAGGTTTTCCGGGGAAACGCGTCGAGGCATAGCGCGCCGGGATAATTCCTATGAATTTATGGCTCATATATTTTCGTTTACTTCAGTAACATATAGTTGTGCGTTTTCATATTTAACCACTTTCACCGTGCGGTCTGCGGCAATGAACGCCCCTGTAGACACGGCGTCGAACACTTCGTGGCCTATTTCTATTTTCCCTGCCGGGCGTAGCACCGTCATGCTTCGTGCGTGTTGGCCTACAAAACGCGATAACGACATGTCGACGCCTACGAAACCGTCGGCGTTCGACAGCTCTGTCATCAGCTCGGTGTGGCGTCGAAGGCGTTTAGGGCCTTTCGATGATGTCAGATACCACACAGCGGCTATGGCCAGGAGGCATCCGACTCCCACTACTGCAAACGATTGCCCTATTGCGGCGAAATCGAAGCCTGTAACGGCGTCGTTGCTTGTCATTGCCCCCATGAGAGATGCTGCAACTGCGATTATACCTGATATGCCGCAAATGCCGAAGCCAGGAATGACGAACAGCTCGAATGCTATCAGCACCACGCCTATGATGAATGAAACCAAAACCCATGCAGGGACGGTGCCTGTGATGTACATAGGCAGAAAATAGAGCACCGTGGCTATCGATGCCACTGCGGCGGCAACACCAAGCCCCGGAGTGTGCATCTCCATGTAAATGCCGCCGAGGATGAGCATCACGAGCACGGCGCGCACTGCGGCGTTTGCCAAAAAGCCCATTATGTCGTCTGACAGGGAACTTTTATAGTATTCTACCGGGGCACCTGCACGGTCGAGGTCGGCGAGTATTTCATCAATGCTACCGGCAATGCCGTCGGCATATGCACACCCGATGGCCTGCCTTGACGTCAGCGACACCGACTCCTCCGGGTTTACCATCGATGCGGCAATGGCCGGGTCGCGCCGCCAAACCATGCTGTCGCCTACTAATTTGCGCCCGTGGTGTTCGGCGGTCGCCCTCATGATGGTGCTCATGTACGACTGGTATTTTTCGGGCATCGGTTCTCCGGCGCCGTTTACTACGGTCGCAGAACCCATGCTTGCGCCGTCGGCCATATATACGCTGTCGCACGCAAGTGCGATAAGCGCTCCGGCCGAGGCCGCGTTGACATCGACAAACGCTACTGTCGGAATGTCGAGTTTCAACAGTGTCGTGCGAATGGAGTCTGCCGCGTCGAGGGCGCCTCCATAGGTGTTCAGCCGCACGAGCAGCATGTCGGCGTTGTGCTCACGGGCCTGGCGCACGCCTTGCCTGAAATGGTGGAAAGCGCTGTTATCGATTTCGGTTTCTATTGGTATTACGAATACAGGCCTCGGTGTTATAGCGTCGGCGCAAATAGCAGTCAGCAGTATGAGGATTGTCGTTATAAGGCGTAGGGGTCTCATAAGAAATAAGGTTGGACGTTATTGCGGTGAGTGTTTCTTTTTTGTTTTTTCTCCGAAATATGCAGGCAAAAGCAGGCATCCGGCGATGAGGTAGATATAATAGCTGAACACGCGCCATACAAGAGCCATCACCGTGGCTATGCCGAGGTTGCCTATAAGGTCGCCGTAATAGTTGGCAAACAGCCATTCGCTTATGCCGCTGCCGCCGGGAGTCGGACTGACCATCAGCACAACCCACACCACAAACTGACGGGCAAACACGATAAGGCCGGAAACATCGGGCACGAAAGCCCAAAACAAGGCGCTGACTACAAAGTAGCGAGAGAACCACGACAGGACGGTACTTCCGAACACTTGCACCCACCATTTTGTAGAGCGGCCTTTGACCCATGACGAAGTTGCCGCCATATTGTCGGCCATATTCCGTATTCTTGGCCCGAAACGCCTGAGCGGTCTCCAATCGCTTATACGCATAAGCAGATTGCGCACACCTTGCGGTTTTGCTATTATGGCAAGGTATAGTATCGCAGTCCATACGACAATACCTGCATATACGAGCCAAAAGACTATTTTCACGCCGGCGAGCAGTGTGTTGCCGCTTGTATTCAACGATGCCATATTGCCGAATAATTCGTCCGTAGGGACAAGCAGCACTATTATCGGACAGAACAGAACGAAGAAAAGCTCGTCGAGAAAGAGCGTCGTAAGCGTCAGCGTCGTAGAACGGCCGAGGCTGATGCCCTCCCGGTTGAGGTAGAAAATAGCCAAGGCGCTTCCACCAACGACCGATGGCGTTATCGCCGAAGTGAACGCGCACATGAGGTCGGTTCTGATTGCGCGTTTCCACGTGAGGTCTCCGTCGGCGATTGTATGAAATCGCCATGCCAAACCGAAATCACGGCCTATGACGAATGCCAAAGCCAACAATACTCCTATGATGGTGTGGACATCGAATGTTATCGAACGTAGTGTAGTGAGGTCTACGTCCTTTCGGAAGAGCCATATGCCGACACCCACGCCCAACACCACAGGCAAGGCCGTTCGCCATAAGGTTTTGGATAACTCGCGCGCCACCTTTCTGATTGTTAGCCGAGTTGTTTTTTCAGGATGGCCTCTATTGCGGCAACCGGGTCTGAGCCATCAAAGAAGTTTCCGTCGGTGCAGATACCGTTGAATCCCTCTCCAAGTATTGCATCTATCGAGTCGGATGTAAGTTCAGCGCCGGGCATATAGGCCACTACGGGTATCTCGCAATTGCCTTTTCGTATTTCGTTAATAAGTGCGGAAGCCTGTGCGCCTGTTTCGTGGAGCGCCACATAATCGATGTCGGCCCCGGCAAGAGCCAAAGCAGTGTCAGGGCTTCCTATTTCCGCTCCGATAATGGCTTCAGGGCCCATGTCCTGCCTGACAGAAATAGGCGACTGTGCGCCTGTGTGCAGAAATACACCATGAAGGCCAAGCTCACGTGCCATGTCGACACGGTCTTCGACCGTCAGTATAACGCCGCTCTCACGGCATAAGGTGATGATGTCGGTACAAGCCTCGCGCAATTCCTCATCAGAGATGTCCGGCACTCTCAGTTGCAGCCACATGGCACCTGCCTCTACGGCCATCTGTGCCATTTCGCCAAGCGAATACTTATTGTTTGGAGTTATTATAATCTGTATCATGATGGCAAATTTAACCAAAAACAGTTTAATTGACAAATGGAACTATGGTAAATACACGTTTCAGATGTCATTTGTTCTTTTTCTTCAGTTTGCGCAGGAATGAGCCGAATGAGTCGAAGTCGCGCCGGAACATAATCCCGACACCTTGTGTCGTCTGTGCGCTGCGGATGTAATAGTTGCGGTCATTGTATCTGTTATATGCTTTCAGACGCCATGAACCACGTTTGTTCAGCAGATATTCGATGTCGAAATCGCCGATGAATTGGTTAGAGTTAAGAGACTTGTCACGATATCCGAAGTTGCCGTTGAAAATCAGACGGTTGTTGAGCAGTCGGCTCGACAGGGCCACATCAACCTCTACATCGGAAAAATCGCCTCTGTCGCTGCGCAGGTTCGGGGCTATGCTCCAGTTCTCCGAAAGTTTGCCGAGCATATTGCCGAGCTGGCTCGAAATGGTCGACGAAGCCACCGAAAACAGCTCGTTTCCTTTGGTGGTCGATGCCATATAGTCGGGCGTGTAGAACCTGTTGAGCGCAAGCAGGTAGATTATCTGACGGTTCATCATATCGTCGGTGCTGACGATGCTGCGTACCTTGCGGTATGTATCCTGTGTCAGGGTAGGGAACTCAAGGTCGAACGCTATTGCCGGCTGTCTTATGTCGCCAGAAACGTTCATGATGGCATGGACGGGAACGTTCGTTCGTGCCACCTCTTTGTCTTGAAGGAATGATTCGTCGAGGTCTGAGAGGTTAGCGTTGGTGGCATAGTAGGCATTAAGTTTTGTTTTTACGGCATACGGGTCGCCGTCGAATTGTATCTCGCTTCCGTTCTTGATTATAAAGTCTTTTATTATTATATCCTGAAGCGTGAACCTGTAGCTGCCCTCTGTGACAGCGTACTTGCCCCATATGTTTAGGTCGCTGTTTGCCGAGCGGTATGCCAAGTGCAGATTTCCGTCGCCATGCGCCTGTATTCTGTCGCCGGCGGCCGGATCCATTACCAATGTCAGAGTCGCGTCTTTTGTCACATCGACACGTATATCCATATTGTAGTCCGACGAGCCGCCGTCTTCCGCCATAACTTGTTTTTTGAATGCTCTTACGGCATCTGGAGTGTCATCGGCTATTTCCGTCTTGACTTTGAGCGAGTCGGGCGTTACGTCGCGGAATGTGACAAATGAGTAATCTTCGGCATCAAGGCGGTCTGTCATCACGAAAGTGAATGTCGAGCGAGGTGCCGTCGACATTGCCACGTTGATGTTGACAGTGCCCGGATATCCCGATATGGAAGCCCCCCCGTTGCCGTATATAGTGCCATACCAGTCGGGGTTTTGTCGGGAGTTTATATTATAGCTGAGAAAATCCTGCGCGTGGCTGATATCGAATCTGAAAGTCGGCTCTTTGAAGAATGTATGGCCCACGATGCCGTTCAGTTTCGCTGTATGGCCTTCGACGTCGCGTATGCTTATGTCGCACAGTTCGATTTTGCCCGGGCGCATGTGCACGCTGTCGGTTGCAGAGTACGATGTGCCTGTGAAATCGATTTTCAGGCTTACGTCATCGGCTTTGACATCGCCTTCAAGGTCAATCTGTTTGAAAGTTCCGAAAAGACGGCAATGTCCGCTTGCTCGTCCGTTGATAGACGATGTGAATGCCGACATGAACGGTTTGAGAAAGCCGACGGGAATGCTATCGGCATAAAAATTTAGGTCGAGAGCTTCGTCGAAAGGATATATGTCGCCGTTTATGCGTGAGTGTTTCCCTTCGAAGCCCGTGACTGCGGCATCGAGACAGACCGCTCGTTTCGCGTTGTCCCATTTAGCTGCGACATCGGCATTGCCGATAGTGCAGTACTGGTATCCGATAGAGTCGACGTGCAGTTTGGGGCATTCGACCGACGGTTCTGCGCCCAGCAAGCCCTGTGCCGTGAAAGTGCCGGAAGCACGTCCGCCGATAAGTGCTTTGTCTATTTCGAGAGTCTCGAAGATAGGCAGGAGCGCCATGTTGTCGAGTTTTATTGCAAGGCTTTCATCGGGGTCTGCACCTACAGAGCCTTCGATTGTTATGCGTTGGTTGCCGGCATCAAGGCAGAAACCGTTTACGTCGAGCCTGGATGGCGATATGTCGATGGCCGAAGATTTTATCGACCATGTTTCGTCGCCGAAATTGATTGTGCCCGGTTCGAAATCTATGTGGGCGTCGACAGGGAATGTGCCTGGCATGTTCTTATTTGGTCGTGAACGTAGAAGTGTCGAAAAACCGAGAGTTCCGCCAATCGGGATGGCTCTTTCGATACTCCAGTCGGCACGTGTGTCTATGCGGTTGTCTGCGGCATTGATGAGAGCCGATAAGGCCATTTCGCCTTTCTTGGTCTGAAATTGTGTAGTCGCATATACAGAGCTGAGATTTGCCGCAGTGTCGAGAGAAAGATACAGCACAGTATTTTCCAAAAGTTTTGAGCCTTGGCTGAGATAAGGAGCGTCGATAGCCAATGAGGCAGTTCCCTTTGCACTGTTTACATGTCCGTTTATGCTTGCGTTATCAAGAACATGGATTGGCGACCCTAAAAATTTAGTGATGTTTTCCGTCGGGCTTATAGTAAAGCTATAGTTGAAATCATTGGCCTTATCTCGTTTTTTATTAGGCTGCTTTGCTTTGATGTTCCCTTGCCGTTTGTCATCAAATAAGGCCGGAAGGAAACTCGCAGCCATGTCATACATCTGGCCGGCTATTGAAGAAAAAGCATACGGGCCCGAGACGGAACCGTTGATTATGTCGGAGTCGACTGTGATTTTAGGTGGATTTGCCTCCGGGTAGGATTGCGCCGTGAACTTTTCTATTTTAAGTCCGTTTCCGAGTTTGTCGAGCCATCGGATATCGAAAAGTTGAACAGAGCCTTCTATATCATCGATGTCTTTCCCTTCGGCCGATATGTTCAACTTTGCTCCAAATCTATAGCCGGCTCTTGTTTTGTCAAGGCCGAGTGCGGCAAAATCGACACCTGAAGCTGTCGCTGTGGCATTTATATGGTGTTGCTTGCCTCGGTCTTCATATAAACCGTATGCAAGTAGATGCACGTTTGGGTCATCTATGCTGATATTGGCTTCCAAGCCTTTATGTACGTTGAATTTGGCATCGGCGTTTATTCCCGTGTAATCGTAGCCTTTGAAACCGATGTTTTGGACTTTTGTCGTAAAATTGAGTTCGCTGATTTTGCCGTAGTTAAAAGTGCCTGATGTTTCTGCTTCGGCAGTGAGGCGTGTCAGCTTATCTGTTTCTAAAAGCAGCCCAAGGTCAAGTTCTGAGGTTCTAATATCGGCTGAAAAAGCTATATAACGGCCTTGGGTGCGACGGTATGCCGCATCCGCCTCCAGTTCACCGGCCGTACCACTTGCGTTAATGCTCGCGGAACCACTGTGCATATCTCCTTTGGCGCGTGCTCTGCAAGTGAGTGCCGCAATATTGCTTAGTACTTTCAGTTTTTTGTTTTTGGATTGCATGCCGAGCATGTCGGTGGCCTGTGTCCCGTTTATTCTTATGTCGCAGTTATCTATTTCGTAAGCGAACTTTTCGTTATTACCGATATATGAGGCTGCGCCGGAGGCTTCTAACTTGAATATATCTTCGCTTATGTCTGTCAGCGAGAGCCGATGCAAAACAGCATGTGACATAGAACCTTCGACATCGAGATTTATGCCGATGATATGGTCTATAGCACCCGCTGGCGGAAAGAACGCTTTGAAATCAGGCGGGAAAAGCTTGCAGTTGCCTGCTGTAGCAAGACGGGTTTGGCTGTTGTCTAATGCAGAGCGTATGCCGGAAAAGCCGTTATAGTTCAATGACAGCGGAGCAAATGCTATTATAGAAGAAGGTAACTCGATAATCAAATCATCGACATGCAAAGCTCTTGGCGATATTTCTACCTTGGCCTGCATGGCACTAAGGGTAAAACCGCTCCGTTCGGTAAATGACAGATGGTCGATATGTGTCTGGTAGCACTCGTTGCTGATTTGTGGGATGAATGCATTGAGAGCTATATTTTCGACTTTTATATGATTTTTACAGAATATCTCGGGATTTGGCAAGGCTTCAGAGAGTACATCGTAATTCAATGCTCCGTGTCGCAAAATCACAGTGTTGAGTTTAAGGTCGAACGCATGTTCGCGCTTCGGCTTGTCTGATTTCAGATGTGATATAATCGGGGCGATGTTGATTTGGGAGCCGATGCTGTCTCTCCATAAGTTCAATGAAACACCGTCGATGAGAGCATAGTCGATGACGAGTTCGCCGGTACGGATAAAATGGTAAAGCTCGAAACCGGCACTTACCGTGTTTATTCGGGCAATGGTATCCGCCCCGGTAGATAAGGACAATTGTTCGACAGACAACCGGTTGAATGGATGTATGTCGACCCGTCCGATAGCCACATCGGCGCCAAGAGTCTGCGAAAGTTCTGTGGCGGCGATGTGGCAAAGGGTTTTCTGAATAGGGGTCAGCGAAAGCAGAACGTAGAGAGACACCGGCAACAGCACTGCAAGCAAGAGCAGTACCGACATTACGGCCCTGAAGACTTTCCACGCTCCTTTCATTTTTGCTTTCAGCGGCCTGAGTTTTTAATTTTGTCGTGCAAATAGACGTTGAACTCGCTGTGGCCGAGCAATTGCTCTATGGTCAGGTGCATACGATAGCGCCAATAGTGACGGGAGTTTGCCGGAACATTGATTTGCTCTTCGGCCGGATTTTCACGACGGATGGCGCCATCTATTGACAGCCAATCCTGTAGCGGAAGTATACAAAGCATTGAAGGAGACTGCAGATGCATATCTATTATTTTGTCGCAAAGCCACGGCTCGGCGTAAAACGGAGCTGCGCCGTCTTCGTGTAGCACTTCGTTATAGTAGCGTTGGGTGACGCTGCGGTCCTCTTCCCACCATTGGCGTATGCCGCCCATGTCGTGTGTCGATGTCGTGCATACCGAGAAATACGGATACGACCAGGTGTTTCCGAATGCCGCGCCAGGGTCTTTAGGCATACGTTGTATCTCAAGTGACAGTATTTCGAGCTGTTCCATGACGGCAGGCACGCAAGCCGGAATCATGCCCAGGTCTTCGGCGCAGACGAGCATATCGGTCGAATCGATAAGCGGCGGAAGCTTCCACATGGCTTTGCCATACCAGAAATCATTGTGCCGACGGTAGAAGAAATCGTTATACAGCCTGTCGAAGCACCAACGTTCGTAGTCTGTGAGCGAACGGTATATGTAGGTATATTGAGCCGAAATACGAGGATGGTATTTTCCTTTCTCCACCGGGTCTTCTATGAAAAGTACTTCGTCGACAAGACCCATGAGGGCATTGCAGATGCGTGTGTTCTTTTCATCTTTGGGGAGCGTTGCGAAATATTCTGCGATTTTACGCTGAGTGTTGAATTCCGGTTTAAGGAAATACCTGCCCTTGCCGGCATCTGCCATGAATGACTTTATGGCTTCTGCCTTATATGGCCCGAAGAAATCGTCGAGGAAGTAGTCCATGATGTATGGCCGCGTCTGTAGGTCGGCATCGAGCCAAAAATCATAGTTGTAGCGCAATTCGTCGATACTGTATGGAAGAGCCGGGCTGAAGTAGCCGAGCAGTCCGTGGAGTGCATCCATGGGAATTTGCCATATTCGGAAGAAGCCAAGGACGTGGTCGATTCGGTATGCATCGAAATACTCGGCCATTTTACCGAAACGCGCTTTCCACCAAGCGAAACCGTCGCGGTTCATTTCTTCCCAGTTATATGTGGGCAAGCCCCAGTTCTGTCCAAGTACTGAGAAGTCGTCCGGCGGCGCTCCCGCCTGACAGTCCAGGTTGAATAGCCGTGGCGATTGCCACGCATCGGCGCTTGTGCGTGATATGCCAATCGGTATGTCGCCTTTCAGGGCTATGCCATGGGTATTGGCATAGTCGTGTACGTGACGCATCTGCTTGTCAAGATGGTATTGCAGATAGCATACATAGTCTATTTCAGACGCAGACTCGGTCATGACACGATTCAGTATTTCGTCGGAATAAACGGAATATTCGCCCCATTGTGTGAAATCGGGAGTCCCGAATCGGTCGCGGAGAGTGCAGAAAGCAGCGTAAGGATACAGCCAATGGGAGTTGTGGCTGACAAACGACTTATAGCTGTCACTTGCGAGAGTCGCGGCGCCTTCCTGTTCGAAAATTTCGTGGAAATATTCTATTTTTATGTTGTTTGTACGTTCGTAGTCGACTTGGGCAAGAGAGTTCAGCTCTTTTCTGAGATTGTCGTAATACCGGCGACGTTCATTATCTTTCAGTACGCCCAGTTCCTGTAGTCTCAGATACATCGGATGGAGCGCGAACGTAGAGTTGGCATTATACGGGTATGAGTCTGTCCACGTATGCGTCATCGTTGTGTCGTTGATTGGTAGCAGCTGCAGGAATGTCTGCCCGGTAGCGACGGCCCAGTCGACCATCTTCAGAAGGTCGTAGAAATCACCTACGCCGAAATCATCTTCGCTACGGAGAGAGAATACGGGAATTGCCGTGCCGGCACCGCGCCATGGCGCCAGGGTATTTATGAAGCGCATTCCCGAAAGCACTGTAGCTTCGTCTGCGGCCGGAGTTCGGCCTATTTTGCGGTTTTGTCCGCCTTCCCATGCGACAAGGTCGCCGGTAGCGGAGTCGAGTATGAGGAATTTATATTCGGTGTCGGCAAAAAGCCCTTTCGACGGCACGTTTACTTTCCAGACAGGAAAATCGGCGTCGCTCATTTTCAGAGCTTTCCGCGTGTCCCAATTGCCCAAGGTATCGCCTTGTCCGCATATGGCCAGCACGCGGCCTTGTCCAACCATGGGCGCGGCCACGCATAAAGTCGTAAAACTTTCGAGGGGCTTTACGTGCTCTCCCGGAGCTTTGTGCCGGAATATACATTCTGTAAAAGCCGACGAATAGAGCGGTTTGTCAAAAGGTTGGTCTTGCCAACGGTCGTATATGCGGCAGATGCCGCAACTATCGTTTGCCGAAAAATGGTTGCCATGCCCCCATTCCTCTTTTAAGGAACCGTCGTCGTGGCGCACAATATAACGGTAATCGAAATCGAGGCTGTTTTCGTCGAACGACAGCTCCGCCGACCAATGCTCGTTGCCGTCAAGCGTCATTTTCAATGCCTTGGCATAATCTCCGCCGCCAAGAGCCGGATGTGCCCCGGTTATATATACCGACTCTCCCCAGTTTGTGCGGTAATTGATGTTAAAGATAAGCTTCATAGATAGAAGATAGTAGTATGATATTATGATTATTAAGATGCCTGTTTATGTCGTTTGGCTCATATTGACAACAAAAATACGAATAAGCGAGCGCAAAAACAAATTAAAAAGCGGCGATTTCACCGGGTGTGATTGTTATCACGAGAGGTTCGGCAGCACCTCCGATTGCATTATAATAGTATCTAGCCCCGAGGCGGCACGATTTCATTAAGCGTAGCTGTAGGTCATCTTCGCCGGTCAATTCCTGACGCAAATTATCGGTTGCGTTACGCTCCATCTGTTCGCGAGCCTGGGGAGAAATATGGTATATCAACGGGTCATAGTCGAAATTGTAATTCAGGTAGCCGTCCTCTATATGAATGCCTGTAAAAGTAAGCCCCGTGTCGCACAGTTCGGGGCATCGTGCATTTGAAATAGCCACCATGGCCTCAAGCTGGCGCATGTCATTATCTTCGTCAAGCTCTTCTGCCGCTATTTCCCGTAATTCTTCGGGCGAAAGTCTGAGACTTACGCTATCACGTGATTCCATGCCGCGGAATACCAAAGAAAGTGAAGCATCGGCTTTTACGAGCAAATCGAGGAATTGCTGCTGTTCGTCATCACGAAGAAAAGCTGCGAGAAAAGTTTTCTGTTCTTCTGTCGCAGAGGCGAGGCCCGGAATATTCACCAAGTTCTCATTGAGGGCATATGAAAGGGCGACGTCGTTGCTGTCGATGTCATACCGCATATATTCCATTATGCCGGTGGCCCCCATCTTTACGGGACATTCTTTGTTCCCGTTCTCAACGGTGAGCCTAAGTCTGTTGCGGTCGACGTCTGCGCATGAACTTGCCGCCACTAAGAAGACAAATATGATGCACGACTTTAAAAATGCTGCTTTTCCTGTTATCATTGTATATTATAGACTAATGATGAAGCTTCGCATAAGCTATTGGCGATTAAAGATATTTCGTCGACGGATACATTATGTATGGCCTCGACGGTGTCTTCGAATGACAATGGCGCACCACGGAACAAGGCCGCACGCGCCGCCGCCATTATTCTGTTCTCGCGGTTTTCCGAGGCGATGGCGAATTGCCCGAGATATTGTTTTTTAGCCATCTCAAGCTTTCGGGCGGTTATGTCCCCGTCGGCAATCTTTGAAAAAACGCTTTTACAGATTTTCATGCAGCGGCTGAGGTCTTCGGGGTCGCATCCGAAATATACGTTCAGCAATCCAATGTCGGAGAACATGGCTGTTGAAGCTTCCACCGAGTAGACCAGTCCGCGTCTCTCTCGCAGTTCTACATTGAGCAGTGAGTTCATCCCGGGACCGCCTATTATGTTTGCGAGCAACGAGACGGCGTGCCGTTGGGGCGAATACAGCCCTTTGACTTCGGCGCCGAGCAGTGCGTGTGACTGGTGGATGTCAAGCTTCTCGACATGTTCGAAATGCAGGAATGTTTTTTTCGTACAACCCCTTGTCTTTGGAGTGCCTGCCGGAAGTACCGCGAAATGCCGTTCGACAAGTTTGGCGATATGTTCTGCCGACTGTGGGCCGCTATAAAATGCTACAATGTTGTTTTTTGTATAATGTTTGTCCAAAAATGCGCGGCACGATGCTCCTGAAAGGCGTCTTACGCTTTCAGGAGAGCCGAGTATGTTGTGTGCCGCAGGAGTCCCGGCCAATGCACGTCCTTCGAAATCGTCGTATATGGCTTCAGACGGAGTGTCGCGATATGAGTTGATTTCGTCAATTACGACTTCGCGCTCTTTTTCAAGTTCTTTGTCGGGGAACTTCGAGCCGGCTGCAAGGTCGGCTATAAGTTCGATAGCCCTCGGAGCATTGCCTGACGGGAATATACTGTACACGACAGTCTCTTCCTTTGTCGTAAAGGCGTTCAGCTCGCCACCTACCGACTCCATTCGGTTGATGATATGCCAGGATGAACGGCGACTCGTCCCTTTGAATATTGTATGTTCTACGAAGTGCGCGAGACCATATTCGTCAGAACTTTCATCGACACTTCCGGCACGTACGGCTATGCCGAAAATACCGGCGCCGGCGCCACGATGATGTATATGCACCAAACGCAGGCCGTCGGGAAATACGGTCATTGTGGAATTTGTGAATTTCACCGATTGCCTCCTTTTTCAAGCCATTTGCCGTCGGCTTTGATTAATTCTGTCAAGGCGTCGAGAGCTTCTGCCTGAGGTATGTTTTTGCGTACACATTCCGTGCCACGGTAAAGGCTGATGTTTCCGGCTGCCGCCCCTACATAACCGTAGTCGGCACCTGCCATTTCACCGGGGCCGTTGACGATACATCCCATTACTGCGATTTTCAAATGTTTAAGATGCAGGCAGGCCTCTTTCACTTTCTCGAGTGCGGACGGAAGGTCGAAAAGAGTCCGTCCGCAGCCGGGACATGCCACTATTTCAGCCTGATAGCGTGCAAGTCCGGCAGCTTGTACTATCTTTCGGCAAAGGTCTGCGGCTTCGTCTTCGCTGAGGAGAGGCGATTTGAGGCCTATCGCATCCTGATAGCCGTCAAGAAGAATTGCCCCAAGGTCAGCCGACGCGGCGATGATGAGTTCTTCTTTGTCACGGATATCGGGATAAGAGAATATGACGAGTGTCGGGTCGTCAGTATGGTCTAAATTGAGCCTCGTCCAACCTGTTTTTCCTTTTTCGCTGATTTCTATTATGCTGAAAGTCTGTTTGCCGTCGGCTGACAGATGTACGGTGTCGCCAAGTATGCCCGTGGGCTGTATGCCGCCTATTCCGCCGCATTCTGTCGAGTGCCTTCTGCCGACCGAACGGCTTTGGCGCACACAACTCTTGTCAATGCGCCGGTTGGCGTCAAGTTCTGCAAGACAATGTTTGACAAGCATGCGTGCAACCGGGATTTCGTTCTCCGGCTGTTCGCTAAGCGATACCCTGATGGTGTCGCCTATGCCATCGAGCAGAAGCGAGCCTATGCCTACTGCCGATTTGATACGGCCTTCAAGGGCATTGCCGGCTTCTGTTACGCCGAGATGAAGCGGATATGCCATGTGCTCGGTCTCCATGCGTTCGACAAGCAGGCGCACGGTGTCGGTCATAACGGGTACGTCGGATGCTTTTATGGAGACTACGACATTGTCAAACTTCTCGTCGCGGCATATGCGCAGATATTCGAGGGCCGATTCCACCATTCCTTCGGCTCCGTCGCCGAAACGGCTCATTATTCTGTCGCTCAGCGAGCCATGGTTCACCCCTATGCGCAGTGCGGTGTCGTGTTCACGGCATAGGTTGAGGAACGGCACGAATTTTGCGCGTATTTTCGCAAGTTCGTCGGCGTACTCTTTATCGGTAAATTCCATTTTGCGGAAAGTACGTCCGGGGTCGAAGAAATTGCCAGGATTTATACGCACTTTCTCGACATGCAAGGCGGCCTCAAATGCCGCCGCCGGATTGAAGTGTATGTCGGCGACCAATGGTATATCTATTCCTTGTTCGGTAAGGCCGGCTTTTATCTCGGCGAGATTTGCCGCATGTGAGACACCTTGTGCTGTCAGTCGCACCAACTGTGCCCCTGCAGCGGCAAGCGATGCCGCTTGTGCTACCGACGCCTTTGTGTCGAGCGTCGGAGTTGTCGTCATCGACTGTATGGCAACAGGTTCGGGAGCTCCTATGATTAGCTTTCCGACATGTACCTGCTTGACACGTCGCCGTAACTTGTTTTCGTCCACGGCAGTTCAGTTTGTTTTGAATTTATAATCTTTAATCGCGGCCAATTCGGCGTCGGCCTTTTCCACCTTTGCCGACAAAGTAGAGCAGTATGCGGCATACCGTTCGGCCAAGGCGCTGTCGGACAGCGACATTATGCGTACGGCAAGAACTGCGGCGTTGAGTGCACCATTGATGCCTACGGTCGCAGTCGGTATGCCCGGGGGCATCTGTACGATGCTGAGAAGGGCATCTATGCCGTCGAGAGTCGATGCTATGGGAACGCCTATTACCGGCAGAGGCGTCAGGGCGGAAATCACTCCGGGTAGAGCCGCTGCCATTCCGGCGGCGGCAATTATCACTTCGATGCCGCGACCTTTGGCTTCTGTTGCAAAGCGCTCCACAGCGTCTGGAGTGCGGTGCGCACTTAGTGCGTGCAATTCGAACGGGACTTCCATCTGTTCGAGGAAATCGGCAGCCTTGCGCATGACCGGCAGGTCGGATGTGCTGCCCATTATGATGCTTACTTTAGCCATTGCTTATATATGTTTGTTCGTGATGATTTTTTATACAAAAAGATATAAAAGGCCATAGACCGTTACGGCAGAGAGTGCGGCGCCGGCCGCAACTTGTGCGGGTGTATGATGGTTGAGATATAATCTGGACCAAGCCATGAAGCCGACAAGAAGCAATGAAACACTTATCCAAACCAAAGGCGCATGCTCGATATACCCGTTTAGCCCGAGCCAGAATATAAAAGCCGCAAGACCTCCGACACCGCCTGTATGGGCGCTGATTTTCCACCATCTGGTGATGATGAGCGAAAGCAAGGATGCCAGTGCAGCTGCCGCGAAAAATATTATAAGCCAAAACGGTGCGTTCAGAATATAGAGATATGTCCCGGCAAGAATATAGCATGCAATTGCCGTGCAATATGGTATGGTGCGTTGTCCGCGGTTCGATATGCTCATGTCGCTTACTTTGCCGCGGCGCATCAATATGCCTATTACGACAAGCGGAATAAGGGCACATATCACCGTAATGCCTGCTGTAGCCCATATGCGTGTGCCTAAGGGCAGATAATGAAGTCTTGTGAGCCACATTGCCGCAATCATGGCATAGGTAGGGGCCAACAAGGGCGAAAAGAGGTCACTCAGTATATGGGCGGCAATTGTGGCCGGTGTTTTGTGTGTCGTTTCTGTCATGTCATTATAACAAACGATGGGTTAGAATTGCTTTCTCAGCCGAGCTACAGGTAGCCCGAGCCGTTCGCGGTACTTTGCCACGGTGCGTCTGGCGATGTCGTAGCCTTTTGCTGAAAGAGCTTCGCAAAGTTCACGGTCACTTAATGGCGAGCGGTGGTCTTCATCCTCAATCAGACTTGATATGACTTCCAAAATTTCATGTGTCGATACGTCGGCATCTGCGTCCGGTCTTTCATTGAAGAATAGTTTCAGGGGATATATGCCGTGGTAGGTAAGGATATACTTTCCGGCAGCGGCTCTTGATATTACCGATAGGTCAAGCCCTGTCTTGGCTGCCACATCGCGGAGTATCATCGGTTTTATGTCGGCTTTGTCACCGCTGATGAAAAAAGCCTTCTGCAATTCGACGATTGCTTGCGTTATTTCGAGAAGCGTTTGGCCTCGCATTTCTATCAGTCTGATGAACGACGCCGCATCTTCGCGTTTTCGCTTTATGAAGGCAAAAGCCTGACGTTGCCGTTGGCGTGCCGCAGAGTTCTGAGGTGTGTTTTCGCTTATAGAGGTATCGTCGGCCGCAAACGATTTTTCGATGGAGAGATTGGGGATGTTGCCGAGAAGGCTTATTGTGAACCGTCCGCTTTCATTGTCATAGTCCAATGCTAGGTCGGGCGAGATATGCCGCGCCCTGTCGGCTGAATGGCCTATGTCGAGTGCCGATGCCGGTTTAGGGTTTAGAGTACGTATAAGGTCGAGGGCTTCACCAAGGTCTTCTCGGTTTATTTCGAGCTGTGACTGCAGACGGTCGAAATGGCGTTTTGAGAATAAGTCGAAATTGTCGGCTATGATTTCATAGGCTGTGCGCGACTGCACCGACGGTTCGAGCCGCTGCAATTGCAGAAGGAGACAGTCGCGCAAGTCTACGGCACCGATGCCTGCCGGGTCGAGTGCACGGATAGAGGCGAAGACTCGCCGCATGTCATCGGGCTGCGGTTCAAAGCCTTCGGCAAGCACGATGTCATCGGCGATGGACGCCAGCGGACGTGTCAGATATCCGTTGTCGTCAAGATTTCCTATTATATGTTCGGCGATACGTCTGTCACTGTCGCTGAGGGCTGTTTCATTTTCCAGCCTGCCCATAAGTGCTTCGAACATCGAATCGCCGTCGTCAGGCGCCAAAGAAGCGGCATCGTAAACGGTGTCGTCGGCCGAACGGTTCGAAGCCCGGCTTATGTATGTCGGCATATCGTCATCATCGGCATAGTCGGCACGTTGCAGTTCTTCTGCGCTCTCTCCAAACTCGGAATTTTCGTTGCCGTTGTCGGCTGTTTCATTAGCCTCTAACGCC
Source organism: uncultured Muribaculaceae bacterium (assembly GCA_910583525.1). Taxonomy (GTDB): domain Bacteria; phylum Bacteroidota; class Bacteroidia; order Bacteroidales; family Muribaculaceae; genus CAG-873. The sequence continues at coordinate 43,203 of CAJTXL010000001.1, forward strand.
GGGTTGTCATCGATTTCGCGTCTTATTTCGTCCTCAAGTTCTGGCACAGACATCTCCAGCAAGCGCCCCAAAGCCACGTTCTGTGGATTGAGACGCTGTTGCAGGCGCTGTTGCTGCACCTGCAGAAGTCGTTCAGAGCTTTTTGTCAAAGTTTAGAATTTACGTATTCCCATTGCCTTGCGTACTTCGGCGAGGGTGGCCGCAGCACGTTCACGGGCACGTTCGGCGCCACGGCGTACTACCGATGCCATATATGCTTCGTCGGCGAGAATGTCGTTGATACGTTCGCGTATGGGGTTGGTGACAAGCAGGATGTCTTCGGCGATTTGTTTTTTGAGGTCTCCATAGCGGATTGAACAGTCGGCGTAGGCTTGGCGGAAAGAAGCCACGACTTCAGGCTTCGAGGTAAGTTCGAGCAGCGTGAAGAGGTTTGCTATCGGTTCTGACATCGGTGAGTTCGGTTCTTTCGGGCCTTCGTCGGTGACCGCGCGCATCACTTTTTTCCGCAACACTTTCGGGTCATCTATCAGATAGATGCAGTTGCCTTCGCTTTTGCCCATTTTGCCTGAGCCGTCGAGGCCGGGCACTTTTATCGGAGCGCCTCCGAAATCGAAGTCCGTAGGCTCGGGAAATATGTCTACGCCGTAGAACGAGTTGAAGCGGCGTGCGAAGCGACGCGTCAGTTCGAGATGCTGCAGCTGGTCTTTGCCCACCGGTACTTTGGTCGCTTTCTGTATCAGGATGTCTACGGCCATAAGGGTCGGGTAGGTGAGCAAGCCTGCATTCACACGTTTGTTGGTAGAGGCGCCGATGATTTCTTTTTCAAACGCTTCGTCGCTGTCGTCGGCCGGAGCCGTAATGCCGAGAGCCTTGCGTGCCTTGTCTTTGAATGCCGTGGTGCGCATAAGTTCGCCTATGCCCACGTGCATGTTCAGCAGAAGATACATCTCTGCGATTTCAGGCACATCGCTTTGGATGAATATTGTAGATTTTTCGGGGTCGAGACCGGCCGCGAGGTATTCGGCCAGGATGCTTTTTACATTGGCGTGGAGTTGCTCAGGGTCGGGGTTCGTTGTCAGTGAGTGAAGGTCAGCTATGAAAAAATTGCAGTCATAGTCGTCTTGTATGGCGACAAACTTGCGGAGGGCGCCGTAGTAGTTGCCAAGATGCAGGTTGCCGGTAGAGCGTATGCCGCTCAACACTATCTCTTTTTTGTTATCAGACATATCTGTTTTATGTTTTAATCTGCAAATTTAAGCATTATTTTTTATCGGAGCTCTTTATTGTGCTCCAATCATCGCGAGAAAAGTGTTTTCATCGATGATTGGTATGCCCAATGCCTTGGCCTTTTCGAGTTTGGCCGGTCCCATGTTTTCGCCGGCGAGGATGTAGTCGGTCTTCTTGGAAATTGAGCCTACATTTTTGCCGCCGTTCCGTTCAATAAGGGCTTTGTATTCGTCTCGGCTATGCAAAGCGAAAACACCGCTTATTACAAACGATTTCCCGGCGAGGGTGTCAGACGAAGGTGCCGCTCCGGTGTCTTCGGCCACCGCCATCTGTACACCGGCCGCTTTGAGCCGGGCTACAATGTCGCGGTTCTGTCCGTCTGCAAAGAAGTCGTTGATAGTGCGTGCGATGCGAGGCCCGACATCTTCTATCGCTTCAAGCTCGGCTACGCTCATATCCATAAGGCGTTCGATTGATTTTGCCGCCCGGGCCACCTTTTTAGCTGTAGTCTCGCCGACATATGGTATGGAGAGGGCAAAGACCACGCGTTCGAAAGGCACCGCCTTGCTTGCTCCGATGCCGTCGATTACACGCCTGGCGCTTTTCGCGGCAAAACCTTCGATGTTCATCAGCTGACCGGCTTCAAGGTCGTATAGGTCGGCTATGTTTTTTACGTAGCCGTGTGCAAACAGGGCTGCTGCGGTTTCTTCGCCTATGCCGTCGATGTTCATCATGCGCCGTCCTACGAAATGCTCGATACGACCAACAATCTGAGGTACGCATCCTTCTTTGTTCGGACATACCCAAGCAGCTTCGCCCTCTACGCGTACAAGCGGTGTGCCGCAGGCCGGGCAGTGGCTCACAAACTCAACCGGACGAGCTTCCGGCAATCGGGCTGCGGTATCGACTCCTGTTATCTTGGGTATTATTTCGCCGCCTTTCTCAACATAGAGCATATCGCCTTCGTGGATGTCGAGGGTGCGGACAATGTCATCGTTGTGGAGCGAAGCCCGTTTAACGACAGTTCCTGAGAGGAGCACCGGCTCAAGGTTGGCTACGGGCGTTATTATGCCCATTCGGCCGACGTCGAACGATACAAAGCGCAGACGCGTGAGGGCTCGTTCGGCCGCAAACTTATATGCTACGGCCCAACGTGGCGATTTGGCCGTAAAGCCGAGGTTCAGCTGCTGTCTGAGGGAGTTCACTTTGAAGACGAGTCCGTCGGTAGCTACAGGAAGCTCTTTTCGGGCCGTGTCCCAATGGTTGATATATCGGTCGACGTCTTCGATGGTTTTAAGCTGCGTCATGGCTTCGGATACTTTAAATCCCCAGCTGCGAGCCGCCATCATATTGTCGTAGTGGTTGTCGAACGGAAGGTCTTCGCCAAGGAGATAATAAAGGTATGCGTCAAGGCCACGGTGTGCTACTTCCGACGGGTTCAGCAACTTCAGAGTGCCCGAAGCGGCGTTGCGCGGATTGGCGAAAAGCGGTTCGCCAAGCGCTTCGCGTTCGGCATTCAGACGGTCGAACTCGGCCCATGGGAGCACTATCTCACCACGTATCTCAAAGAAATCAGGCCATCCCGAGCCTTGCAGTTCGAGCGGTATGGAGCGTATCGTACGGATGTTTTCCGTCACAATGTCGCCTTTTTCGCCGTCGCCGCGTGTAACGGCTCTGACAAGGCGACCGTGCTCATATATGAGTGATATGCCGGAGCCGTCGAATTTCATCTCTCCGACAATGCAGGTCTCTTGACCCATGAGAGATTCGTCGACGCGTTTCACCCAGGCGTCCACCTCATCTATCGAATAGGTGTTCGCCAGCGACAACATGGGGTATATGTGCGCGGCCTGTGAGAAACCATCGCTCAGGTCTGAGCCGACACGTCGCGTAGGGGAATTGGGGTCGAAGTGCTCGGGGTGACGCATTTCGAGTTCTTCAAGCTCTTTCATCAGCATGTCGAAGTCGCGGTCGGATATCTCGGGCGCATTCTTCACATAGTAGTTGTAGTTGTGTCTGTGCAGTTCTTTTCGCAGTTGGTCGATGCGGTTGATTTCGGGTGACATTTCGGCTCGTATGTTGTTTCTGTAGTTGAAAAGATGAGATGATTTACAACCCCTTGACTTTATCGGGGTTCCGGGCAATGAATTCTTTCCACGACGATGCGCCTTTTGCCAACGCCGGCTTGCCCGATTCATAAAAATGGCAAAGTGCGGCAGCGAGGGCGTCGGTGGCGTCGAGTTTCGGCAGGATGTTTTCTGCCGGGATTTCGAGTATGCGTTTCAGCATTTCGCATACCTGTTCTTTAGATGCGGCTCCGTTGCCGGTAATGGCCTGTTTTATTTTTCGCGGCTCATATTCGGTTATCGGTACCTGACGCGACAGGGCCGCGGCCATGGCAACGCCTTGGGCACGACCGAGTTTTAGCATGGACTGTACGTTTTTTCCGAAAAAAGGCGCTTCGATAGCCATCTCGTCGGGGCAATATTGCTCGACGAGCATAGTCACACGTTCATATATCCGTGCGAGACGCATGTAGTGGTCGCCTATTTTAGACAGCTCTATCAGGCCCATGGCTATCATAGCCGGCTTACGCTTGTATATGCCGAGAATGCCGTAGCCCATGATGTTGGTGCCCGGGTCTATTCCTATTATTATACGGTCGGCGCTTTTTACGCTGTCTTCCATTATTCTCTTTTATGGTCGTATATTACGTCGAGCGTCGATTCAAACATTGCTACCGACGGCCCCCATTGTTTTCCGATAAGACTGTAGATTTCGGGCAGCACGTCGTTGCGGAACTCTTCGATTGCTTTATCTGACGGCGCCCTCATCTGTAGCGCAAATGTCCGTGACGGTTGACGGGTGAGCGTGTTTTCTTCTGATGGCGCTCTCATTTCGGTAAGCAGCATTGCATAAAGGCTCGACTCCTCTGCAAGCGGCACATATACTTCACTTATAAAAGAGATAAAGGCGTCGGCGATATTGGAGTCGACACTGAATGTGGTGTTGAACAGTATCATTGTTGTATGTCGGCGTTGTTGCGGCGGCGTTTCCACCATCGGATTATAAAACGGAAATGCCTGCCTACTGTAGGGAAAAAGCCGTAGTAGTAGGACATTATCTTAAAACGTTCGACGAGGGATGGCAGTCTGTTGCCGGTCGTGAGTCCCTCGTTGAGATAATCGATTAAAACGGTATCGGTGAGGCCGATGTTGCAACGAGAGTGCTGCAGGCACCGTATGCACCATTCATAATCGGCGGAGAAACGGTAGCTGATGTCATAGAAGCCGGCAATCCTTCGGAGTGCGACAAATGCCTGATGGCAAACGAGCATGCCGTCGGCAAAGCTTGCCAGTGTAAGCGTATCGGGAGCCTCAAGATGCCTTGGGCCTATGCGTCGTCCGTGTACATCGACAATATCTGTCTGTCCGTAGACTATTCCCGGTTCATTGCCTGTCTCTATAGCATCGGCAATGCGTTCAAGGGTGTCCGGCGCATGAAACTTGTCGCCGGCATTAAGGAATATGAGGTATCGGCCGCTTGTGGCGCTTATACCTTTGTTCATTGCGTCGTATAGGCCTTTGTCAGGCTCTGAAATGACACGTCTTGCCGGGTTGCCGTGTAACCCGACAATTTTAAGAGTGCCGTCGGTCGAAGCGCCGTCTACAATGATGTGCTCGTAGTCGGTGAACGTCTGCGAGTCGACGCTTTGTAGCGTACGCTCTATAGTGCCGGAGGCATTGAATGTAACGGTTATTATGGCAAATGTCGGGTTAGTCTTGTGCATGGCAGCTGTTTATAAGTTGTTCGATGCGTACGCTCAAATTTGGTGATTTCTCTTTTATTCTCAATGTCGCTCCGAAACGTTTTGATGCGAGTCTGTCGGACATGCAATCGGCGAAACGTTCCAGAGAGTCCGCTTCGACGAGTTCATACGCTACCGTGTGATGAATCGGCGCTTCGTGCATCCTTTTGGGCTGGCTCATAAGATGTGACACCTCTATTTGCCCGATTTTATTGACCCGTTGCCAAAGCGCGCCGCTGCTGTCGGCTCCGATGCATAGCAGTCCGTCGTTTTTCGTGGCTATGGTCGCGAACATGAGTTTATATGTGTTGTTGTATTCGACCTGTATGTTTTCGCCCTTTTCAATAATCTCGGAAACAGGTATTCGCATTGCCCGTTCATTGTCGAAAGCAAGGATAAGGAAGCTGTCGGCCATGCCGTGCGGAATGACGAGCGCGAGTCGGCAGTCATCATGTCCGGGTTCCAAGTATAAGTCTTTTGAGGAGAAAGACACGGTATTGTCTCCTATGAAATATATATATCCCATCGGGTCGGCATAACCGCTTTCATAATTGTGCAGCACGTTTGGGCGCCACTTGGAGGTCTGTATCGTGCCATTTATTGAACTTTTCCGTTCAGGCTGTGTCGGCCCTTCATTTTTTATATCCCGGCACTCTTTTTCGACTTGAGTGTCGGCAATAGTATTATCCGGCGTATTGGCAATTGCCAGCATATGTGCCCGCTCAACTTTAAGCTCTTCGCGTTCGCGTACAAAGTCGTCGATTGCATTTCCATGGTATTCACGTGTCGACTGGCCGCTTTGACGGACAAACAGACGTTTGTCGAGGAACACCGGCTCAAGAGATTCTTTTATGTCGATAAGAATTACATCTTTTTCGTCTTCGTCATCTGAAGATATGGATATTTTGCGGCCTACACTTTCGCCGAACACATTGTTGACGAGGTTTTCGAGAAATACGCACATGTTGTCGACCGACTTTATTCGGAATGTGTAATTTCCTGTCTGCGCGTTCCTTCGCTCATAGTATTTGAAGTCGTCGTGCAGGCCGACACCGAAGCCGTCGTTATTTACGCCTATATAGAGTTTGCCGCCGCTTGCATTCAGCATCCCGGCAATTCGGCTAAGTATGTGGAATTGTTGAGCTTCGGGGTCTTCGCGCATTTCATCGCCGGGGGCAGTGGCCGGATATACTATCGATGTCTTGAACTCAAGATATTTAGACTCTGAACCATAGTACTTTCCACGGCGTGTTTCATTGTTCACATTCAATTTCGCCATGATTTGCTGCTTTATTTCCGAAGCGATTTTGCTGTCGGCATTGCTGTCGGATAATCTGAGCATGTTATGGCTCAGCACCATACGTGCTATAGAGCTTTCAAGCTCGTTCGACGGCTCTGTGGCAGAACGGTATAGCTCGGAAATACGGTCGGGCCTGTCTAACCATGATACCATTTCGAGCCGATGGTATATCATTTTCAGGAAAGGGTCGGCGACAGCTTCTCTTTTAAGCGCTTCCAACTTTTCGGGGTCGATACGGCTGTTGGTAGCATAGTATTGGTGCAGGGCCAACAGCGAAGCGTGGGTGCCAAGTTTTGCGGCCAACGCTGAATCGCCTATAAGAAGCGCCAACACACGTGCGAACCGCAGATAGTCGTAGGCCTTTATCAGGTCACTGTCGGCAATGGCCTTGAAGCGTATTATCTCGATGATTTCACGGACTTCGTCGGGCGACAGCTCGTCGAAATCGCATATGAGTTCGTCTTCGATTGCGCTTTCGTCAGCCGTGACGCCGGACTCGCCTATGGCATGCATCAGATGGGAGAAGGCGTCTATCTTGTCGAAACGGTCTTCGGGACATTCGGATTTACCTTTTATGTAGGCTCTTATCTGCCCTTGTTTTCCTATTTGAACCATACGGCACACCACAATGTCGCCAACACGGTATTTGGCCTGGATATCGCGTTCTTTCTCAAGGAAAAGGCCTACGCCTATGCTGCTTATGGCACTATAGTCACGTTCGTTTATGCCTGCGATTATGGCGATGTAATCGTCTTCGAAATTGAATGTCTCTTCGATATATCGGTCTATCTCGTTGCGGAGGGAGAATATGTAGGAGCCGTCGGAACGTACATCAAGCACCGTAGCCAGAAAACCGAGCTGAGAACCGTCGGCGTTGCGATATACCCGTTCGGCCGGTTGCTTAAGGTTATATCCCACGATTTGGTCGCGGCGGAGTGTCCCTGCACCGTCTTCATATTCTTCGTCTTCGATATGGCATACGAAGGTAGGGTTGTCGCTGTAGAAATCGTCGGTGCTGTCGATGACGACATAAACTTGGTCGCCCGGCTCGGCATGGCGACGATGAAGTACAGGATTTACTTCTGTTATGGCGGGCCCGGCGTTGAACAGGCTTGTCTCTATGTCGTGCCACCATTGGTTGTGTTCCGGCAGCTTGCGCAGGCGTGAGCCTGAGAGACTTTTAATGTCACTAAGCAAAATCTGCGGACGCAGCCACTCCATCAGTCCGTCGGGTATTACGTGCTCTATGGTATCCTTGCTTCGTGATATTGCCAGCTGGATACCTGACGATGAAACGGTAAGGTCTACGCTCCCGTTTGAATAGCGATGGCGTGATTTCAAGCGCGACATCCAGTCGCCGGGAGGCATGACGGTGGCTTGCGTCATCATAATCATCGGCTCTTTCAGCAGACGATAGTCCAGTCGGGTGTTTATTTCAGCCCCGAGGAGTGACAGAAACGATTTTGACAGCAAAGCCTCGTTGTTTAGCGGACGAAGCAGAGACACGTAGCGGTAGAACAGAGACCATGAACGCGAAAGGCCGATATTGTCGTTGGACAGAATGAGCTGTAGCGCTATGGCCGTTATGATTGTTTCGAGCAGTGTTTTCTCTTCGCGAGTCTCGGCAAGCGGCAATTCGTCGATTTCGCGGCGTGCCTGACGCACATATATACGGAATTGCTCTACAAAAGCGCTTCTGAACGGTTCGCGCTTCCAGTTTTCGAGGTCTCTGCCGAAAATACTCTCAAAGATGCGGCTCAGGTAGTTGCCGACCTTGTCGGGATAAAGTCTGAAAATTAAAGTAAGAACAGCAAACTGCTGTGCCGGGTGGTATAGGTATCCCGATTTCTGCAGTTTATCGAGTATGCTTTCTACAAAATCGTTCTGTCTGTTGCGGACTATCAGTTTTAATGTTATGTCATAAGGCTCGATACTTTCAACCGACTCGGTAAGTTGCTGCCGCATTGTACGGCGGTGTTCCGAAGATGCGGCGTTGAGAAAACCGGAGCCTTCGAGCAGAAACAACAGGGCATTGCGAAGAGTGTCAAGCAATGCCATATAGACTGTGCCGTGTCGCGGCAGAGAGGCCTGCATGAACCATTTCGGGATATATTGCCGGGTGCTTTTTGCCAAAGACAGGAGCCATAGTGGATTCCTTGTCGCTATCTCGTCTCTAATCTCGGCTACATCTTCTGATGATGAGATAATTTTTTCAATCAAAATCCGCAGATACTGTGAGGTCCCAATGGCGTCAAAAATATATTCGGGTGAATAATATGGCAGCTTGGCTCCTTCGTCGACACGTGCTATCTGAAAAAAACGTGGCAGAAGCTTGACAAACTTACATCTTATAATTTGTCCTTTCGATAAAAGGGCGCCGGGTTCGTTTAATCTATAAAAAATGCCATAACGGTCACGCAACATAAACGGCTCCTCGGACGGCTTTGCCGGAACCGAAACGACTTCGCATTCAAACGACTCACCCTTGGCGGACGCCTCTTCATATAGTGCGAATACATAAGGTGTCACAACATGTGACAATACGGGAACTCCGTCGTCATAAATATTCTTGACCCGGCAGTTAAGTTTTGCCGGTGTTATAAAGCTGTCTTCTTTTTGAAACTGTAAACGTGGAAGGTGCACGACAGATTTTCCTGCCGGCGTTTCGACTTCTAATTTGAAAAAATCGTCTTTGTTGCTGCCGGGCAGCACCTTGAAATCATAACACCGGTCTATTTCGTATATCATATATGTCTAATAATAAATATTCTATTTGTTGCTTTGTATTCGTTTGATTTTATTTTTTGCCTTGGCACGCAACGCATTTGCTTTTGCATATTCTTGGAGAGATATGCCCGATTGTTCGTCCGAAATGGCTTTGACTGCCTCAAGGTCGATATACCGTTGCCCGTTTCCGCGGTTTATCGGGAAAACCTTCATTTTAAGCTCTGCGGCATCGAGTGCCAGAGGGCAGTGTGCGTCGTAGACATCTGACGGGCATGCGTTTTGTGGTATGCTGTCGAGAGTGGCGGCCACTACGTGCGAACATGGCGGATATCCGAGATTTGCCCACATTATGGTTTCAGAAGGTTTTTCTCCCGGCAGGAGTCCCTCGATGGCTATAGATGCGGTTGACGAATTCCGTGGGATAAAATCCTGGTCTACGGCCCATCGCTCACTGCTGTCGGATGCGTCGAAGCCTGTGACACTGTTGAAAAACGAACGGCTCAGACGCTCGGTAAGAGAAGCCGGCGTTATGGTGCCGGTAGCTATTTCGTGGGCGAGTATTTGTTCTACATTGGCGTGGCGTATATATCCCATACCGGTGTCGGGTTGGCCGCTATAGGCATAGTTTGTCCTGATAAGAATGCCCGATGGTGCATCTGACAGGTCGAAGCGTTCATAGGTATAGTCGTCAGTCTCAAAATATGCACCGTTGCCGTCGGCATCCATGACTCCGAAATTGGTACGTACGCCAAGGGGCTTCGGCAACCGTTCGAGGAGTTCTCCGAAATCGTCGACTGTAGTGCATGTAGCCAATGCCTCAGCCATGACAAAGCCCTCACGGTCGATACATTCGGGCGCGTTCTCGGGCAAGTTGTATGCCACGGTGTTAATTATGGCGAAGCCACAGTCGTTCATTCCCATCCATGCTTCGTCGAGTTTGAGGCTGTCGCCGCCGTTGAACAAGGCCACATAGCCGATTTCACCGGGTTTGTCGACGCGGTACAAAAAATTGTCCGATGCCGACGTGTCGCGGTGTTTCCATAAAATAGGCCTTCCGTCGAGGCTTGCCTTGGCCGAGACTATCATCGAGGTACAGGCCTCGGAGAATGGAGCCGCCAAGATGGCATACATGCATATTGCAAGGAATTTCATGTTGTAGGTCCTTTGAAAAACAAGCAGGCGTCGCCATAGCTGAGAAAACGGTAGTCTGTGTCGAGCGCATGCCGGTAAATTTCGCGCCAGCTTTCACCGATAAATGCCGATACGAGCAAGAGGAGCGTGCTTTGGGGCTGGTGAAAGTTGGTTACCATGGCATCGACAATGCGGTATCGGTAGCCGGGGGCTATTATGATACGGGTACGTGCGAGCAGTGTTTCTTCGCCGGATTTGTCGAGGTGGGCTGTTATGGAGTTGAGCGCGTCGGACACCGGCATTTCGGTCATGGAGTAGGGCGTCCATTGCGGTAGTTCTCCGTCCCATTGCCCCGAGGCCATCAAACATCCGATATGGTAGAGGCTCTCAAGAGTGCGGACCGACGTCGTGCCTACAGCTACAATAGGTCGTCGGCCAACGGCTTCTGCAATATCGGCGATGAAAGCACGGCTTACGGCAATGGTCTCGCTGTGCATGTCGTGGTCGCCGATGCTGTCCGATTTGACAGGCCGGAATGTGCCGGCGCCAACATGCAGCGTCACTTCACGACGCTCTATGCCGCGCCGGTCTATGGCCTTGAGCAGCTCGGGCGTGAAGTGCAGACCGGCTGTAGGTGCCGCCACCGAACCTTCGATACGGCTGTAGACAGTCTGGTAGTCGGTAGCGTCGCTTTCTTCGGAACGGCGGTTGAGGTATGGCGGAATCGGTATTTCGCCTATGGCGGATATTATGTCGGAAAAGCTGATGGAAGGATTGTCCCATTCAAAAGCTATTGTCTGCGAGCGGTCGGGTGACATCGGTATCGGACACCGTATGGCTCGAAGCCGGGTGGAACCGACGCCCGTTTTGACGTATGTTTCAAGTGCTCCGTCTTTCCATTTTTTTGAGTTGCCCACAAGACACTGCCATGCGCATGCCCCGTGAGCTGCGAATGCGAGATTATAGTCCGACGGCTCATGTGGCTCAAGACAGAATATCTCGATAAGCGCGCCCGTGCTTTTATTGAAGCGCAGACGGGCGTTGATGACACGGGTGTTGTTGTATACGAGCATGGCATTGTCGGGCAGAAGCTCGGGCAGCTCTTTGAATATATGGTCGCTGATGCCGTCCTTGTCAAAAACGAGCAGGCGGCAAGCGTCGCGTTCGGCGAGCGGATGCTTTGCGATGCGTTCGTCGGGCAGCGGATATGCGTAATCTTCTATTTTTATGTCGCGTGGATTCATCGGAGCATATTTTCTTACAAAATTAGATAAAAGTTCGCAAACCGCATACGGCATTATAGAAAGGCGTTTGATAATATCTGTTAAACGCCCTTCACGGTTTTGTCAGTTTTAGCGCATCATCTATTGTGCCGACAGCTTCTTTGAATGCGTCCTGAGGGTCAAGCCACTTCACATCGTTGTCGCGGCGCAGCCACGTCAGTTGTTTTTTTGCGTAGACGCGGGTGTTCTTGGCTATGCGTGCGATTGCCGTAGCGCGGTCCATGTCACCACGGAAGTATGCCGCCATTTCTTTATATCCGACCGTGTTGAGCGAATTGAAATCACCTTGCGCGAAGGCATTTCGTGCCTCTTCTTCGAGACCTGCCGAAATCATTGCATCGACACGGGCGTTTATGCGACCGAAAAGTTCTTCGCGGGAGCGGTCTATGGCGAATTTCAGTACAGTAAAATCGCGATGGCGTTTTTTCCCTGTCCTGAAATTGGAATATGGGCAGCCGGCCTGCAGGCTGACTTCCACTGCATGCACAACACGTCGCGTGTTGGCCTTGTCGACTATCTCGTAATAATCAGGGTCGACAATCTTAAGCTGTGCAAGCACGCCTTCGAGGCCATGCTGCGACAGCATGTCGAGCACATACCGGCGAGTCTCGTCGTCGACGGTGGGCATATTGTCGATGCCGTTGACAAGCGCATCGACATACATCATCGAGCCGCCGCAGACAATGGCTACGCGCCGGTTTTCCCATATGTGCCCGAGTATGTCGAGCGCATCTTCTTCGAACCGTGCCGCGCTGTAATAATCGGCAAGCCCAAGAATGCCTACAAGATGATGACAGGCACGGGCCTGCTCCTCTTTGGTCGCGGCGGCCGTGCCTATCGGTAAATCTTTGTAGAGTTGTCGGGAGTCGGCTGAGATTATCTCGGTGCCATAATGCTCGGCAAGAGATATGGCTAAAGTCGTTTTGCCGGAGGCCGTCGGGCCCGTCACTACGACAAGAAGACGCTCTTCCCTTTTTGCGCTCATTTAGGTTCTGCCACGATTTTGGCTATTTCCACGATGACGCCGGTGGCTTTTTCCATCGAAGGTATGGGTACGAACTCGTAGCGCCCGTGGAAATTGAGACCGCCTGCGAAAATATTGGGGCAGGGCAATCCTTTGAACGAAAGCTGGGCGCCGTCGGTGCCGCCGCGTATCGGTTGCACTTTAGGCGTGATGTCGAGTCGGCGCATGGCTTCTTCGGCGATATCGATTATGTGCATCACCGGCTCGATTTTCTCACGCATGTTGTAGTATTGGTCTTTTATCTCCAAAGAGCAGCAGTCTGGGAACTCGTGGTTGATTTTACGTGCAAGATGCTCGAATTCTTTTTTGCGGCGCTCGAAGCGGTCGCGGTCGTGGTCGCGGATGATGTATGTCAGCACGGTTTTTTCGACGGTGCCTTCCATCGATATGAGGTGATAGAAGCCCTCGTAGCCTTCGGTGTGTTCGGGTGTTTCCCACCGCGGCAGCATGATGACGAACTGGTTGGCGATGCGCATCGAGTTTATCATCTTGTGCTTCGCATAACCGGGGTGCACGTTGCGGCCGTTGAATATTACACGTGCTACGGCCGCGTTGAAATTCTCGAACTCGAGTTCTCCGATTTCGCCGCCGTCCATAGTGTAAGCAAAGTCGCATCCGAATTGTTTTACATCGAACTTATGGGCTCCAAGACCGATTTCTTCGTCGGGATTGAAGCCTACCCGTATGTCGCCGTGCTTTATCTCGGGATGTTTTATGAGATAGTCCATGGCCGTGACGATTTCGGCAACTCCGGCTTTGTCGTCGGCGCCGAGGAGGGTATTGCCGTCGGTCACGATGAGGTCTTGTCCGATGTAGTTGTTGAGTTCGGGGAAAGATTCGGGAGACAACACGACGCCTGTCGACGGGTTAAGTTCTATGTCGCCGCCCGGATATGACTGAACGATGCGTGGCGCTACATGACGGCCCGACATGTCGGGCGAAGTGTCGAGGTGGGCTATGAAGCCTACAGTCGGAACAGACACTCCTGTCGGCAGGTTCGACGGAAGCGTTGCCATAAGATAGCCGTTATCATCAAGTGTGATATCTTTCAGCCCGAGGCTTTCAAGCTCTTTCTTGAGGTGTTCGGCAAACACCATCTGGCCCGGGGTCGACGGCGTCATGTTGGTAAGCTCGTCACTTTGTGTGTCGAACTTTACGTATTGCAGAAATCTGTCTACGAGATTCATGGTTTGTCTTATTTGTCGATTAGACGCCAGGGTATGCCGGCGCTTATGGTTTTGGTGTCGTTTTTGTCGGTATAGATAAAGCGATAGCCGTCGATAGAGAGGCTTCGGAGCAGGTCTTCTACCATATCGCGGCATGCGCCAAAGTCTTCATACCGTGGCTGTAGTTCTTTCAGATAACGGCCGGTGAGACTTGCCTGTGTAAGGTTGGCATAGGCATTAGAACGTTCGAAAGTCAGAGTGTACTGGGCAAAGCCGCCGCTTATCGAGAATTCGGCATCGGAAGCATTATATTGAACCTTGTATGCTTCGCATTCTTTTTCCATTATGTCGCTGACATTGGTGCGGACGTCGTTATAGGCCAGCTCCATCGGTTTTAGCTTGACAAGCCTTTTCAGGCGGTTGGCATCGACGGGATATTCGCGTACGGTTCCGTGGGCGTCTGATAGGGTGATGTTGAGTTTGCCTTTTTCTTTTGACAGCGTATTGATTATTTCGTCAAGGTTCGGCCCTGCATGGTTTTTCATATATTGCGCAAGTACATATTGCACCAGGGCGTCGGAATAATCGGACACGTGCACAGTAGTGTCGCAGAAAGCTACCGACACCCCGAAAACGCCTTCGGCGTAATCTACTCCAATAGAATCGATGAGCATCGGGCTGTCTTCAGCCAATGCTCCAAGTTCAAGAGACACTCGCTCGCTTTGCGCAACGAGCGGCGACGGTTCTTTGCTGCCGCCTCCGCCACACGAAGATAATGCTGCCGAAGCTACAGAAGCGGCAAGCATTATTTTTATTATTTCTTTTGTCATAAGTTTGGTATATTAGATTATGGTGCAAAAATACGAATAAGCGAGCGCAAAAACAAATTTATTTGGTTTGCCGAGCATGGGGAGTTTTCGCGCATGAAAATTAGGTCGGGTGGAGTAATTGATTTGCAAAAAAATAGATTTGGGCATATGTCGGCTATGGCTATTGGCATGCCTGTATGATTGCAAAAGCTTGAATATAAAGACTTAATATTGTGCTTTGCGCAACTTTTAGCGCTGTGAGATTGTTGTAATTGTAAATACTCGCAAATTTGTCCGTGAATTTTGAAATTATGAAACGTCGTATTCTGATGTCAGTTGCCTGAGCACCTGATTTACATTTGCAACGTCGTATTGTTCGTGCGTTTGTGTAAATTTTCGTGGTCGTTAATTTTGGATTGCAAACACAAGATTCGAGTCTACTCCCGAAATAGCGCCTGCTTTACCATTTGAAATACAACTGCGCGTGATTTGCAATTTGCAAACCGCAACAATAAATATATAGGTACATATTTTAACATTGCGCGCACTTCGCTATATCTCAACGATATATAATAAATATATATACTTATGCTTGATGTTTGGCATCTTGCTTGGATGGATTGTGTCGCTACTTAAAGTCGTATATGGAGCACTACGGTAAATCAGCTGTTTAGGCCGTTGAATTTAAAGTTGTAAAACCGGGTATTAGGTGATTGGAACCATTAAGAGTGCAATCTCCATCACCATATATTTACTGATGCAAAGTTTGGACGCATGTATTTGGTTCGCGTTTGTAAACATGAAATTTGAAATAGAATTTGCATATCCAAATAATTGTTTTTACATTTGCACCGATATAATTGCACACAGTAAACTATGATTGATGAGACTACAGAAAATCCTATAATACAAAGGCTTAAACAATTTATGGCTCAGACGGGGCTGTCAAGCACTCAGTTTGCCGATAAGGCATCGATTCCTCGGCCTACTTTGTCGCAGATGCTTCACGGTCGGAATAAATCAATCAATAATCAGGTATTGGCAAAGCTCGATGAGAATTTCCCCGAGTTGGACATTGTCTGGTTGCTGTTTGGTCGTGGAGATATGCTCGTAAACGGAAATATTAAAAGCTCAGAGCGTCAAAATGCTTTGTTTTTTGATGAACCAAAGGGACAAGCTCCTGAAAACGATACTGTTAATGACGAACCCGATGTGACTTATGGCATCAAGGCCAAGCTACATAAAGAAATCGGTTCTGCTAAAGATGATTTGTCATCGTCTGACGGACCGGGCTGGGCTGCGTCTGTCCTTTGCTCTCCACCCGAAGAGGCAATCCGCAATGCAACCAAATCAGTTTCGACAGATGCCGGCAAACGTATAAGTTCCATTATAGTGCTGTACACCGATAACAGTTTTGAAACCTTTACACCCTCGTCTGAGGCATAGAAAATTTATTTGCAAATATCGACATAATATCTTAACTTTGCACTCGCATTCGGGGCGTAGCGCAGTCCGGTAGCGCTCCTGGTTTGGGACCAGGCGGTCGCAGGTTCGAATCCTGTCACCCCGACAAGGAAAACGCAAGTATTGGCTTAGTCGCCTTTGCCTGCGTTTTTTGTGTACCAATATATGTGTTACGTGTGCTGAAAATTGCCTGATGTGTTTTGCTTTTTAAGCCGAAAATGGCGAAATTTGCATCAGGAAATATAAGTATAAGATGAAATTATCTGAACTCCATACCGGAGAGACCGGAATAGTCGTAAAGGTGCACGGGCACGGCGCATTCCGTAAACGGGTCATCGAGATGGGTTTTGTCAAAGGCCACGCCGTATCGGTGGTGCTACGGGCTCCTCTGCGCGACCCCATTAAATATAGTATTCTGGGCTATGAGATATCTCTGCGCGCTGCCGAAGCGGCACTTATAGATGTAGTGAAACTTGAGGATGCCGTCGAGACGGTCGCCGAAGCCGGCACATGTGTCAGCAGCCCCGACCCGCATGCGGAAGCCCACAGGATATTCAATCATGAACGTCATTGTGTAAATGTTGCTCTTATAGGAAATCCTAATTGCGGCAAGACGTCTTTATTCAACGTCGCGTCAGGCGCACGTGAACATGTCGGCAACTACAGCGGCGTGACTGTCGATGCCAAAGACGGGCATTTTATATATAAGGGTTACCGCTTCAATATAGTCGACCTGCCGGGCACGTATTCGCTGACCTGCTATTCGCCCGAAGAGTTGTACGTGCGTCAGTATCTGCGCGAGAATACGCCTGACGTCATCGTCAACGTAGTGGATGCGTCGAATCTGCAACGGAACCTTTTCTTGACGACCGAACTCATCGACATGGATACCTCGATGGTGATTGCCTTGAATATGTACGACGAACTGAGGCAACGCGGCGACAGTCTTGACTATGACAGCCTCGGCCGTATGATAGGCGTGCCGATGGTTCCCGTGGTGTCGAAGACGGGCGAGGGAATCGACCGCCTTTTCGATACCGTTATAGCGGTCTACGAAGGGCATAACGATACCGTCCGCCATATCCACGTAAACCTCGGCAACGACCTTGAGGCCGCCATACGACAGCTTGTTGACATGATAAAATCCACGCCGACCACCAGCAAGCATTTTTCGCCACGTTACATGGCAATCAAGCTTCTTGAGGGTGATCATGAGATGGAAGAGGAAATCCCGGCGTCAGGCGTGTCGGGCGAGTGTCCCTTGCCCGACAAAATACCGCAATGGCGCCACCATCTGCGTGCCGGTGCCGACAATCCGATAATATTATTGCGTGACAAACTGCGCGGTCGTATCGAGAGCCTTCACGACGAAGACGTGTCGTCGATGGTCGCCGCCGAGAAATACGGCTTCGTGGCCGGCGCTCTTGCCGAGACTTTCGTGCACGGGAACAAAAAGACAGGGCGTGCAACGCAGATGCTCGACTCTGTCGTGACGAATAAGCTTATGGGGTTCCCCATATTCTTCGTTCTTATGTTCATTATCTTCTGGGCTACCTTTGTCATCGGGCAATATCCCATGGAGTGGATAGAGAACGGTGTCGCATGGCTAAGCGGCATTGTCGAAAGGCTTATGTCGCCCGGTCCGCTCAAAGACCTGGTTGCCGACGGAATTATAGGCGGTGTAGGCGGTGTCATCGTGTTTCTGCCGCAAATCCTGGTTCTGTATTTCTGTATATCGTTTATGGAAGATTCGGGCTACATGGCACGTGCGGCATTCATCATGGACAAGGTGATGCACCGCATCGGTCTGCACGGCAAATCGTTTATTCCGCTAATTATGGGCTTCGGCTGCAATGTGCCTGCCATCATGGCATCGCGTGCCATCGAGAGCCGTTCGAGCCGCATAATCACCATACTTATAAACCCCTTCATGTCATGCTCGGCACGTCTGCCGATATATGTATTGCTTATCGGGACATTCTTCCCGTCGCACTCCGCCGTTGTAATGATGGGACTGTATCTCGGGGGCATTGTTATGGCTGTTGTCACGGCGCGGCTTCTGAGGCGCTTTTTCTTCAAGAAAGACGAGACGCCTTTTGTAATGGAGTTGCCGCCTTACCGTCTGCCTACATTTAAGGCGTCGGTTCGCCATACCTGGGCCAAGGGCGCGCAGTATCTCAAGAAAATGGGCGGCATTATACTTTTTGCGAGCATCATAGTGTGGGCTCTCAATTACTTTCCGCTGCACGACGGCGAGCCGGAAATGTCAGTCTCGTTCGAGAATGATGCCGCTATCGACAGCAGCCGCGACTCATATCTCGAGATGCTCGGCAAAGCCATAAATCCCGTCATGAGGCCGCTTGGCTTTGAATGGCGCGCAAGCGTTGCTGCGGTAGCCGGTGTGCCGGCAAAAGAAATCGTCGTGTCTACGCTCGGAGTGCTCTATGCTAACGACGAGGAGGTTTCTGACAGCAAACTCGGACAAAGGCTTTCTGCTCCAAACCCCTCGACGGGACGGCCGGACTTTACACCGGCGGTAGCTTTGAGTTTTATGGTGTTCATATTGCTTTATTGTCCCTGTATGGCTACGGTAACAGCCATAGCGCGCGAGACCGGCTCATGGGGCTATGCGGCATTCAGCGTGGTCTACAATACGTTTGTGGCCTGGCTGGCTGCATTTGTCGTATATCACATCGCATTGCTTGTGTTTTAGAAGCCATTTAGAAGCCGTTACTGAACATATTTGCCTGTTTGGTAAAAAAATGCTAATTTTGCACCGCAAATTGGCGGCGCGGATGATTGTGCCGCTACGACAAATGAAGTGATTTAAACTTTTTATTCGTTAAGCTTTCGGATGTATTTCCGAGTGGATTTTGAGGTGCAAAGAGAGAGTGTGACTGTGCCACATGACCGATGCGACAGCTCAAAAGACGCCGGAAAGACGCCGAAAGATTGACGCAAGCCATAAATCACTTTCAATTTTAACATCAATAAATAAGTTTGAATCACTTCAATATCACATTTCTAAGGTAAAGCAGATTTTATGTCAATTATCAGCAAACCCGGGATGGGTGCCGGGGCTACGGCAAAGGCTGTAGCCAAATCGGCCATCGATTTTCATCCCAAACTTTTCAGTGCGCTAAGGCACTACACCCCCGAGCGGCTCAAAGCCGACATTACGGCCGGCATCGTAGTCGGCATCGTGGCTCTTCCATTGGCCATCGCATTCGGCATCGCCTCGGGCGTAAGTCCGACAATCGGTCTTATCACGGCCATCATAGGCGGTTTTCTTGTTTCGTTTTTCGGGGGCAACTCGGTGCAGATTGGCGGTCCGACCGGTGCGTTCATCGTAATCGTATATAATATCATCGCCCAATTCGGTCTTCACGGCCTTGCCATTGCCACATTTATGGCCGGAGTGATATTGGTGCTTATGGGCTTGTTCCGTTTAGGCACTATAATAAAATTCATACCTTATCCTATCGTCGTGGGCTTCACAGCCGGTATCGCCCTGACGATTTTCTCTACCCAGATTAACGATTTCCTGGGCTTGGGCCTGCGTGACATTCCAGGCCAGTTCATTCCCAAATGGGGGCTTTACTTCCGTAGCCTCGGCAACATATCCTTGCCGACGCTTCTGACGGCTGTTGCCGCGTTGCTCATCATTGTTGTAACGCCACGCATATCGAAGAGGCTTCCCGGCGCCTTGCTTGCCATCATCATAGTCACGGCGGCATCGTTTGCCATGGGGATGGCTTTCGACTGGTATGATGTGGAAACCATCGGCGACCGTTTCGGCACAATGGCGACCGACATTCCGACGCCTCACGGCTTTACCCTCAACATGGCGACTATAAACATGCTCTTGCCTTCGGCATTCACCATTGCCGTGCTGGGCGCCATCGAGTCGTTGCTGTCGGCCACGGTAGCCGACGGTGTTACCGGCTCTCGCACCAACAGCAACACTGAGCTTATCGGGCAGGGCATCGCCAATATCGCAGTGCCGTTTTTCGGCGGCATCCCTGTCACGGGAGCTATCGCACGCACAATGACCAACATCACAAACGGCGGACGCACGCCCGTGGCCGGTATCGTGCATGCGCTTGTGCTGTTGCTGATATTCCTTTTCGCCATGCCTCTTATCAACTATGTGCCTTTGGCTTGTTTGGCATCAGTGCTTATGGTCGTGGCATACAACATGAGCGGATGGCGTACGATTGTCGGTATTTTCCATGCGCCCAAAAGTGACATATCGGTTCTCTTGGTAACATTTTTTCTTACCGTAATCTTCGACCTCACAATCGCCATCGAAATAGGCCTGTTGCTTGCCGTGGTGCTCTTCATGCGGCGTGTTATGGAAAATACAGAGATAAAAGTGTATTCCGAGCAGCTCGATGTGGCCGAAGGCACCGACCTTACGCAGCACGAAGTGCTCGATGTCGCCAATGGCGTGAGCGTCTACGAAATCGACGGCCCGTTCTTCTTCGGCGTGGCAACCAAATTCGACGAACTGATGCGCTCGGCTCTTGCCGACAAACCCAAGGTGCGTATAATACGCATGCGCAAGGTATCGTTTATCGATGCCACCGGCCTGCACAACCTGGAAATACTGATACGCTCGTCGCAGAACGAGGGCATACATGTCGTGCTGTCGGGCGTCAAAGACAATGTAAGGGCATCGCTCGAACAAGCCGGGATAGACAAGATGATAGGCGCCGACCACATCTGCGACCATATCACAAAAGCTGTCGTAATGGCAAACCGCATTGCGGCTGAAAGCCGGTAATTGCGATTTCACAATACAACAAACGGGCAAGCGGCGCCAGTCCGCTTGCCCGTTTGTATTAAGCTAAACCAGTTGCCTTTATTTTCGCATTCAGTACACAATTAGTACGATTCGATTGTTAATATCTGTGAGAACTGTTTTCACATTTGATTACGCCTCATTACCGTTGCATTATCTGTGACAACATTAAAAATTCTCCAATATGACAAAGGTCGACCTTTGGAAGCCCATTAATAATCCATAAGTTCTATGTCCGTAGGCTTCCCGTTCACATCAAAATATATAAAAGCGATAGAACGCACACGCTCACCCCAACTATTTTTGTATGTAAAATTGTGCTTTACTACGTAACGCTTAGTCTGTGAACTTGAATCCCAAATCGCTTCTTGCCAATTTCCACTGCCTTCATAGCTTGAAGGATTAATGAGTTGTGATTTAATAGCCATAATAGCTTCTACCTGACCTGCGCTTGTTAATTTCCCATTTTCAATTGTTTGGTCAGAATTTAATTTTCCAAAAAGTATTATGGTTCCGCCAATGATGAAAGTAAGTAAAAACTTTATGAGCCATTTATTTCTTTCGTAAAAGCTCTCTTTGACCGTTATAATCTCACCGGACTGATGTGCTGTCAAATCAGTACGATTATCCATTGGACTTACTGCTTTGATAGCAATAAGAATAGCAAGAGATGGCGATTGAACTCTGTCCACATAAGGTTTAAGGTCTGTTGTAGTAAATACAAGTACGTTACAGTAAGCATCATACAGAGCTTTTAAGGATATGCTGAACGGTTTATTGGTGGATTCCCTAATTCCGATTACTTTGTCGTTGGTGACTTGAATATTGGAATAGGCTATTCCGGTGATACTTGTTGCACTGTTGATTTGACCTATTGAATCAACAAACTCAGAGTAAGTGAGATTTCCATTTTTTATAAGATATGGCATGGCAGATAACTCTCCAATATTTAAATTTGGAAATGGCTCCTTTCCAAACATTAATGAACAAAAACGTGAGCCAACTATGCCACGTCTTAGTCGAAGGTCCTGAGAAAACCTATGTATGCAGATATGACAACAACCGCCCACGCTATGCGTGAGAGCTATTATGCCAATCCTTGCATACAGTCTTAAATTTCTCAGGTTCTCGACTACAAGAAGAGCATAACGCTTCTGATAAATCCAAAATGTCGTGATGGGGCTACTCCCAATCAATTGCAAAGTTACAACTTTTTGCATTGCAAGTCAATATGGTGTGCAAAAAATAAGTTTGGTTTGGTTCTATATATAATATATAAACCGAACTAAACCTATAAAGATATGTGGGGCAAAAGAGAAATGCCTCGTTATTTATTCTTTTATTTGGCATTGCACTCGCTTATTCGTATTTTTGTACCCACAATGAAAGTCAGCCATTGGATATCAAGAAAGCTTCGTCTGAGCAGCGACGGCACGGGGAGCCCGGCCGCCGTCACTATCGCTGTCGCCGGTGTGGCCTTGGCTGTCGTAGTCATGGAACTGACGCTCGGCATAGTCGCCGGTTTCAAAGACGGCATACGTTCGAAGCTGATGGGCTTTGACGCACAAGTGTCGGTAGAGGCGCCGTTGGGCAACAATTCTTATATGGAGCGTCCCGACAGACTGAGTCTTTCCGCGAGGCTTGATACTATAGTACGCTCAGTCTTACCTGCCGATGCCGAGTTGCGTCTTACAATACGGCAGCCGGGTATGCTCAAAACAGATGAAAATTTTCAGGGTGTGATATATGTGGGGCAGAGCACACCATCAAGTTTCGACTTCGAAAAAGCCAATATCGTAGAAGGAGAGTGGCCAGATTTTTCTGCTGACAGCTGCGACAATAAAATAGTAATATCCAAAACGTTGGCATCGACGCTCGGACTTGCCCTCGGCGACAAGGTCTACTCGACCTTTGTTATAGACGGTGCCGTGAAAATCCGTCGTCATACGGTGGCGGCCTTATATCTATCGAATTTTGGCGAATACGACAATACAATCGTCTACGCGTCGCTTGCCGCGCTCCAACGGGTGGCAGGCATGGACAGTGTGAGCGGCAACCGCATCGACATACGCGGCATAAAGGCTTCGAACATTGAAGAAACTGCCAACCGTCTTCAGCAGACATTGCTGTCGGCAGTGGCGACAAGAGAACTTGACGAATATTATCCGGTAAACGACATCACCCGTTCGGGTGCCTTGTATTTCAATTGGCTCGCACTTCTCGACACCAATGTGACTGTCATATTTATTCTCATGCTTGCCGTGGCCGGATTTACGCTTGTGTCAAGTCTTTTCATTTTAATTCTCGAACGCGTCAGGATGATAGGCATACTCCGTTCGATAGGTTCGGGAAAGCCTCTCGTACGTGGCATTTTCGTAGATATGGGCATGCGTCTTGTAGGCCGCGGCCTGCTTTTGGGCAATGTCATAGGACTGGGCTTGCTGTTTGCCGAACGTTATATGCCGTTCATGCCGCTCGACCCACAGATGTACTATCTGTCGTATGTGCCTGTCACGATAAACCCGTGGGCTTTGCTTGCCCTCAATGCCGGTGTTGTGGCCGTTTCGGCGCTGATACTTCTGATACCGGCATCTGTCGCCGCAGCCACCGACCCGGCGAAAGCCGTAGCGAGCGAATAGAAAACCTAACTTTTCTACGACACAATTGTTAAATAAATATATCGACGTTGGCGACAGCCGTTCACTAACGGTAAAATTCATTACTTTTGCACTATATATATTTAAATTGACTAATGAGCCAAGAAACGACAGACCTAAAGAAACTCATCATAGAAGGCATTCACGAACGCAAAGGCCACGGTGTTACAATTGTCGACATGTCGGCAATAGAATCGGCCGCCACACCTCTTTTTATAATAGCCGAAGGTAATTCCACAACCCAGACGGCGGCCATTGCCGACGCTGTCGAAGAATATGTAAGAAAAGCTTCGGGCATAAAGCCGTTCGCAATTGACGGCGCAGACAGCGGTGACTGGGTGATTATGGATTACGGCGACACATGGGTGCACATTTTCATACCACAGGTGCGTCAGCGCTACAATCTCGAAGAATTGTGGAGCGACGCCGTCATTAAGAATATTCCGGACCTTGATTAATCCATCACAGCAATGCCAGCATTACCGCCAAACAATAATCCCGACAATAAGAAAAATCCGTTCCGCTTTAACCTATGGTGGATGTATGCCATAGTGCTCCTGTTCTTAGGCGGCATTTTTTATTTTGACACCAATTCGGTGACAAAGAAGGTAAATTACAGCACATTCGAACGATATGTCGAAGTCGACCACGGCATTACCAAGATTGTAGTCTTCTCCGATAAGAAACTCGTTGAAGGCTACCTCAGCGACTCACTTGCAAATGCTTTGTTCAGCGGCAGCAATTATGTTCCGGGCAGAGGTGTGGCAGCTAAGGTCGAAGCCAACATCCCTTCGGCCGACAAACTGTCGGAAAAGATTGAAATCTGGCGCTCGACAGGCGCTTTTACGGGCGATGTGGAGTTTGAACAGAGCAGTCCGTTTGCCGGCCTTCTTTGGTCGATATTGCCGTTCGCGCTCTTCATAGGCGTGTGGATTTTCCTCATGCGACGTATGTCCGGCGGCGGCGCCGCCGGTGGGGGCGGAGGCATTTTCAGCGTCGGCAAATCGAAAGCCATGCTTTTCGACAAAAACAACGCCGACAAAGTGACGTTCCGTGACGTTGCCGGACTTAGTGAGGCCAAGACGGAGATTGAAGAAATCGTCGAATTCCTCAAAAATCCGAAGCGATATACCAATCTCGGCGGAAAAATACCGAAAGGAGCACTTCTTGTAGGCCCTCCCGGAACAGGCAAAACGCTGCTTGCCAAGGCCGTAGCCGGGGAAGCCGATGTGCCTTTCTTCTCGATGTCGGGCAGCGACTTCGTGGAGATGTTTGTCGGAGTAGGAGCTTCGCGTGTGCGTGACCTGTTCCGTCAGGCCAAAGAAAAAGCGCCGTGCATAGTCTTCATCGACGAAATCGATGCAGTGGGCCGTGCACGAGGCAAGAATGCCGCAATGGGTGGCAATGACGAGCGCGAGAACACTCTTAACCAGCTGCTTACCGAAATGGACGGTTTCGGAACCAACAGCGGCGTGATAATTCTTGCCGCTACAAACCGTGCCGACATACTCGACAAGGCTCTTATGCGTGCCGGCCGCTTCGACAGACAGATATATGTAGACCTTCCCGACTTGCCCGACCGAGTGGAAATATTCAAGGTGCATCTGCGCAAGATTAAAACGGCTCCCGACCTCGATGTCGAACTTTTGGCAAGACAGACACCCGGATTCTCGGGTGCGGATATCGCCAACGTATGCAACGAGGCCGCACTCATCGCGGCACGCTACAATAAGGAATTTGTAAGCAAAGACGATTTCAATGCGGCCGTAGACCGTATAATAGGCGGTCTTGAGAAACGCAACAAGATACTAACCGTAGAAGAGAAACAGTCGATTGCCATCCATGAAGCCGGCCACGCCACGGTATCCTGGCATCTCCGTTACGGCAATCCGCTTGTCAAGGTAACCATAGTGCCACGTGGCAAAGCACTCGGAGCGGCATGGTATCTGCCTGAAGAACGGCAGATTGTGCCTTCGCAGGTGTTGCTTGACGACATCTGTTCGCTGCTTGGCGGACGTGCAGCGGAAGAGCTTTTCCTGGGACATATATCGACCGGAGCTGCAAACGACCTCGAACGTGTCACCAAACAGGCGTATGCCATGGTGGTATATTACGGCATGAGCGACAAGCTGCCTAACCTCAGTTACTACGACTCCACGGGTCAAAACAGCATGTTCACCAACCCGTACAGTGATGACCGAGCCAAAGTGATAGACCAGGAAGTGTCGAGAATAATATCGGAGCAGTACGAGAGGGCAAAGTCCATTTTACGGGAGTATGCCGAAGGACACCACCAATTGGCTGACACCTTGATTACAAGAGAGGTGATTTATACAGAAGATGTGAAACGGATATTCGGCCCTCGCCAATGGACTTCGCGAACCGACGAGCTGTTCGGACATAAAGACGATGATAAAAATGAACCGACGCCGCCACCTATAGATGTTGATGCGGTAGAAGTGAAAGGCGAAGAAAAATAAAAAAACGAACACCCTCAGCAAGCAGATTGTATGAGGGTGTTCGTTTTTTTTATGAAAAAGGATGGAAACGGCGCCCGGCGCGGCCGTTTTCTCTCCCTGTCGGTGTGTACGCATTGTCGGGCCGGCTCTTGGTCCGGCTGCACGGCTTGGCCTCTTCCTTGTTAGACATAAGAACAAAAGGGACTGAAGTTCTTTGACAGAAAGACATAAGTTTCCTGAAAGGACATAGTGGTCTTTTTTTTGAGATGCCGTAAGGACTTTAAAGTTTTTAAGGTCTGTAAGGTCTTTAGGGTCGGTGTCTCGGGCCTTCTGCTGTCTTGGGCTGATGCGTGGGCAGTATGTCAATGTTCGCGGTTTGTTTTTGTCACCGTTTTCGCTTTTGGCGGCGGAGGTGGCGGCCCGCTTCGTTGAGGGTGGATGGGAGCTTGCGGTGCCGCTTGCGTTGTTGCCGGTGGGGCTTTCCTTGGGAATGTTCCCACATTGTTTGCATTGCCGGGGCGGCGGCACCTCGGTGAGGGTGTATAGGGTGGGTTGCGGTATGTCGGGGGCCGGATAGAGGTAGGCGTCGCGGCCTACGACGGGGAGGTAGATGGGGGCGGAGGTGGAGACTTTGGCGATGACGGCGCAGTGGGGCGCCGGAAGGACGGTGCCGGCGACGACGGCGTTGATGCGGCGCTGGTATTGGTAGTTGGTGTCTTCGACGTGCGACATGCGGTCGGCGTCGAGGATGAGGTAGACGCAGATGTCGCGGCCGCGGATGTGGTCGACGACGCGGCCTGATGTGCAGGATGCGTCTTTGGGCATGTGGGCGTGTGCGAGCTCACGTGCCTGTGAGCGCCTGGGCATGATGAGGGCTGTGGGGAGCTTGGGGTAGATTGCCGAGGCGAGGTAGCGGACGTAGTCGGCCAGGATGGCGTGGAGTTTGTCGTCGTGGCTGATGATGAGTGTCCGCAGGCCTGTGGGGGTGTTGTGGCGGCGGTACTCGAGTGCTTCGATGAGGCATGCTTCGCGGCGCGTGAGGAGCCGTCCGAGCCATCGGCGGAAGCGGCCGAGGTAGGGACGTGGCGGTATGGGGTGGCGGCGTGTGTGCTGGAGCAGTCTCATCGTGGCGCAAAGTTAGCGCCTGCGATTGCTATGCGGTTGTCGAAATTCCCCGGAGGCGGGATTTTAGACAGAAATACAAACGGGACAGAAAAGGACGGAAGTTTTTTTAGACAGGAGAAACAGGAGAACTTTTTTTGGGGGGACAGAAAGAAATCTTTCGGGGAGAAGATTTTTGTGGACGGAAAAATATATGGGGCTAAATGGGTTCTTTATGAATAAAAGAGATTTTGTATTTGAGACATAATGCCAATTATGTTAAATTGGCGGCACGATAAGAATGAAGATATATTATTAGGATTACTATAAGGCTGCACTACTACTATACTGAGCTGCCGTATTGCATGTTTTGCTTAAACGTTGTCGGCTCGTTGCGATGAAATTTTTTAGCAACCGTGCCCCGACAATATTTTTCTCTGAAAGTTACAGATATATCTTATAAGCTTTGCTGCAGACTCCGTTGTAGATATAGTTTTCGATAAATTTGAAACCGCACTTTTCTGCTACGCGTTGCGAAGACAAATTACGGGCGTCTGTAGTGATTAGTAAAGATTTAAGTTGCAATGTGTCGCACAGATGTTCTGAGAGTTTTTTAAGGGCTTCTGTAGTCAGGCCTTTTCCCCAATGTGGACGGCCAAGCCAATAGCCTACTTCTCGTTCGGATGTCGTTGTCAAATAATGCTTGTCATCTTGTGGCACAAGCCCTATGCAACCGATTGCCTCTTCGGTTTCTTTAAGTACTATAGCAAATAAAAACGGATTGGAAATGAATATGTTTCTGATAACCTCACGGCTCATCTCCAAGGACGTATGACACGGCCATAATGCAAGTTCGCTCACTTTTTTATCGGAAGCATATTTGTATAAAGCTTCGGCGTCGCACTCGCGCCATTGCCGTAGAATGAGTCTGTCTGTTTCAAGTATCATAACAATTCAAGCAATTCCCGGTGAATTTGCCCGTTTGTAGCAGCCACAGAACCGCCTTGAGTAGGGACAAGTGTAGTCCCGTACCAATCAGTCACTTTTCCGCCCGCTTCTTGAACCAAAAGCATGCCGGCGGCAAAATCCCAGGGGTTCAGAAAACCTTCGAAATATCCGCCTTGCCGTCCACAGGCCGTGTATGCAAGTTCCAAGGCAGCCGACCCAAGTCTTCTGATGTCCTGAGAGTTCTCGTATACATTCAGAAAACGTACAAAGTTTTCTTTGGCGTTTGCTCTTTTTGCAGTGCCTATACCGATTATGGTTTCTGACAAGCGTTTTGCAGATGAAACGTGTATCGGGCAGCCGTTCAGACAACTACCCTCTCCTTTTATTGCCGAGAAGAACTCGTCGTGAAAAGGGTCGTAGACAAAGCCCATCACAATCTCTTTTTTGTGGCATAGCGCCAACGAAACAGTGCTATGTCTGTAGTCGTGCATAAGGTTTGTTGTGCCGTCGACAGGGTCGAGAATCCAGTAGCTGTCGGCTTGTATATGTTGCATCCCAGTTTCTTCGCCAATGAACAGAACGTCGGGCGCAAGAGCATTCAGGCGTTCTTTCAGAAAATTCTGCACGGCAATATCTGTCTGCGTGACATAGTCGGCAATGCCTTTTTCTTTCACCCGGCCTGCCGTTTCACGGTCCATTATGATTTCTTTAGTTTCCTTGACAAGGTCTATAATACGTTGTATATCCATTTTCTCTTGAGCTTTGTGGCAAAGGTACGAAAAATAGGTCAAATTTTATCGAATGGAGACAGAGTTTGAAACGAGGTTATTATCTATCTTTGGCATGTTGCTGATTAGCAGATGTATGGATGGCTACATGCCAAAGGCATGTCCCTACAAACTGTTTGGATATAAAAAGAACTGCCGCTTGTAAAGACAAGCGGCAGTCCAAAACGTTTTGGCGCGTCCGACTTATTTGCGGATGCCGAGCTCTTTCTGTGCGATGATGGCACGGTAGCGGTTGATGTCTTTGCGCATCAGGTAGTCGAGAAGACGACGACGTTTACCTACCAACATTTTCAGAGCGCGCTCTGTAGTATGATCCTTGTGATTTGACTTCAGGTGCTGAGTCAAATGAGCGATACGGACCGAGAATAATGCAATCTGTGCTTCAGGCGAGCCAGTGTCAGTCTTACCCTTACCGTACTTCTCGAAGATCTGTACTTTTTCTTCAGAATTTAAGTGCATTCTCAGAAAATTTTAAGTGTGAATAATGATTTAGAATAATGCTAAAACCGCATTACCGAGCGCAAAATTAGTAAAAATGCTCGGAATGACAATTTGTTTTAATATTATTTAATACTATTGCGATGATACTCTACCCTATTAAAGCGATTTGTATTGTTTGCCGTAGCGAAGCATCTGCTCGACGTAGTTTTCGGGATAGGATACGAGGATGTCTGTTATGTGTCCTTGGCTGTCACGCACGGGGGTGTAGACCGGGTTCACAAAACCTTTGTAGGGAGCGATGTCGAGCGTAGCATAACGGTCGAGCACTTCGCGATGAAGTTTGGGGTCGACTTTCACGGCGTAGGTCTCGACGAGTTTCTGGGCTGCGGCATAGTCGCCTGTAGAGCGTATGCGCTGTATTTCGGTAAGTAGTTCGCCAAATAGTCCACGTAGTGCTTCATAGTCATTGATTTGGATGAATGTCTTACTGTCGCGCTCAACGAGTTCGATGACATTGTCGGCCTTTCCATGCTCATAAGCCCATTCGGCTATGAGTTTGCGGTTACGCATGTGTGCCTCTTCGACATCCTTGCCCGGCTCGATGCGCATTAGCTGCGTCATGAGTCCGTTGAGAATATAGTGGTAATATTCAGCCTTGTAAGCATCGGGGCTGTCGAGCAAGCCTATTTCGATGAGTTTGGGGTCGGCGAGATAATAGAGTGCGAAAAGGTCGGCGCGGGCCTCTTCGATTGTCGAGCCATGCGCTTTCAGGGCATCGGGATCGACACCCGGCAGGAGACGTCCCGAACCATGACCGAGACACTCGTGAAGGTCGGTGTGCAGATTGTCGGTGATAAAAAGATAGCTGTCGATGAGGTCGCGTGTCGGCTGGTCGATGACAAACTCTTCGTTGAATCCGTTGCCATGCGAGGCGGCATCATATGCTTGTGTGATGTTTTCGATAGTAACAGATTTGGAGCCGTGGGCTGCGCGTATCCAGTTGGCATTCGGCAGGTTTATGCCTATGGGCGTTGCCGGATAAGCGTCGCCGGCAAGGATGGCGGCAGTGATTACTTTGGCCGACACTCCTTTTACCTTTTCTTTCTTGAACGTAGAATCAACAGGAGAGTTATCTTCGAACCACTGGGCGTTCGAGCTAAGGATTTCGGTACGTTCGCTTGCCGGAATATTCTTGAAGTTGACAATAGACTCCCAAGCGCCTTTCATGCCGAGAGGGTCGCCGTAGCTCTCGATAAAACCGTTGATGAAATCGACCTGCGATGCCGTATCTTCGGCCCATTCGATTGAATATTTGTCGAAAGTTGCCAGGTCGCCGGTGCGGTAATAGTCAATAAGCGACTGTATGATTTGTTTCTGAGCCGGGTTCTCGGCATAGGCCGATGCGCTGTCGAGGTTTGCCACGATGTGTTCGATGGCATTGGAGTACAAACCACCGATACGGTAACTTTCTTCGACAATCTTATCGCCGTCCTTACGCAGACGGGTATTTAGGCCGTAGGATATCGGCGTGGGGTCGTTGGCTTTCTTGATGCTGTTGTAGTACTGCTCTACTTCGGCCTGCGTAAGTCCGGCCTCGTAATAGTTGTTGGCGCTTGTAGCAATGAGGTCGGCGCCTTCGGCCTGGTTTACGCGTTTTGCAGCGAGTTCCGGATTGAAGATAAGTTCGACCAATGCTTCGGTTGTCTCAGGCGTTTTGTCGGAGTAAAGCGCCGCAATCTGTTTTTCGAGGAATTCGCGGCTGAATGCCGGAACGAATTTGTCGGTGCTGTAGTGGTGATGTATGCCGTTTCCGAACCATACTTGTTTGAGGTAGGTTTCGAAAGCTTTGAAATCGGCATCGTCGCGGTTGCCGTCATAGTTGGTATAGACTGTTTCGAGAAGGTCGCGAAGAGCGAGATTGTTGGCGTTGTTCTGGTCCCAAAGGATATCTCGGCCCCATAGGGCGGCTTCGGTGAGATAGTAAACGAGGATTTTCTGATTTAAGGACAGGCTGTCGAAGTCCGGCACTTTGTACCGCAGCACTTCAATGTCGGCAAAACGGTCGACATGATAGTCGAAGTCATCCGCCGGGGCTTTCTGAGCCGAACGGCTGCATGACATTGTCAGCAAGCTTGCCATGGCTGTTGCGATGATGATTGTTCTTTTCATTATGTTTATAGTTGTTAGAAATCGAATAAATCGAAAATGTCAAAAAATCCCGGACCATCTGCGCTGCTAATAATCCACTTCTGAGCGTCAGTCCCGTTGTAAAGCCAAAGCTGTATATTGGTTCCGCTATCCAGTCGGCTGCCCGACAGGTCGAGTACATAGTCGCGGTTAAGCGCGCTACGAAGTATATAGGTCTTGTTCCCTACCGCTTCCGGATACCATAGCTGGGCATTGGTGCCGTTTGCCTGCCACAACTGTATGTTTGTTCCGCTTACCACCTGGCTGTGGTCGACATCAATCACATAATTATAATCGATGGCGCTATGAAGCACTATGCCTCCGTCACGGTTTTCGACCACCCATTCCTGAGCTTTAGTGCCATTCTGTTCCCACAAGTGAATGTTGGTGCCGTTTGCCATGCGGCTATTGTTGACATCAAGCAAATAAAGCCCTTCGTATGCAGTCCACACGTTATATGTTCCGTCGGAAATAGCTATGGCCTTAAAGGCTGTCAGGACAGAAACGGCTACAAAGAAAACAAACTTCTTCACTTTCAAGCAATAATCATTCAACATAGAGAACGAGACCTTTAAGATATTCGCCTTCGGGGTGATATATGTTGACGGGATGGTCGGCCGGCTGTGTGAGCTGGTGCAGGATGCGCACCCGTCGACGGCTTTGCGCCGCAGCGCTGAACACGGCGAGCCGGAATTGTTCTTTGGTGACGGCTTGGGAGCAGGAGAATGTGAACAGGATACCCCCCGGAGCGATTTTCTCGAACGCGCGTGCATTGAGCCTGCGATACCCTTGCAGTGCGTTGCGCAAAGCGCTCCTGTGTTTGGCAAATGCCGGCGGGTCGAGTATTATAAGGTCGTGCCGTCCGGCCTCCATATTGTCGAGGTATTTGAATGCGTCTTCGGCATGCGACGTGTGCCTGCCGTCATCGGGAAAATTCAACCCGACATTAGCGTCGGTTAGGCTTATGGCTTTTGCCGAAGAATCGACAGATACCACTTCGCGCGCGCCTCCGGCCAATGCGTATACCGAGAAACCGCCTGTGTAACAGAACATGTTGAGCACCGAACGGCCATGGCTGTAGCGACCGACAAGGGCGCGGTTGTCGCGTTGGTCGACAAAAAAACCTGTCTTCTGACCTTTTAGCCAGTCGATGCGGAATTTCAGTCCGTTCTCCATTGCGGTATCTGAAATGAACGAGCCTATGAGATAACCATTTTGGGCGTCAAGATGCGCTTTGTAAGGCAAAGTCGTTTCGGATTTATAGTACACGCTCTGTACCGACAGTTCCTTGATGCCTACCAACGCTTCGGCAATGGCATTGCGTGCGAAATGTATGCCAGGCGAATGCGCCTGCACCACAGCTGTCGAGCCATATATGTCGACCACAAGACCAGGAAGGAAATCACCTTCGCCATGGACGAGCCTGAAAGCGTCGGTTGAAGTGTCGGGCAAGCCGAGAGCCTGCCGCATTGCAAAAGCCTGCCTCAGGCGTTTTGTATAGAAGTCTATATCGATTGTTTCGTCGGGGTCGAAAGTGAGCATCCTTACGGCAATGCTACCAATCTGGAAATGCCCGATTCCCAGCATGCGTCCGTCGGAAGCCGAAACGGCTACGATGTCGCCCTCCTCTATTCCGTCGCCTTCGGACGGCATACGTGTCAAAGCCCCCGAAAACACCCAAGGGTGGAACCGGTCGAGAGAATCCTCCTTGCCCTTGCGCAATACGAGGACAGGCAATCCGCAATCGTTCTTTCTGTATGTGGCCATATCGCTATTTTATAAAGAAACGGTAGATGTCGTTGCCGTTGGCGTAGACAAGCAAAAGAATGAGGAAGATAAAACCGCAAGTGTTCGCTATCTCAAGGAAGCGGTCGGACGGTTTGCGACGTGTGATGATTTCCACCAGCAAGAACAGGGTGTACCCGCCGTCGAGCCCCGGTATGGGGATAATGTTCATGAACGCAAGTATGATGGAAAGGAATGCTGTGATTTGCCAGAAAGAATACCAGTTCCATTGATTGGGAAAAAGGTCGCCGAGGGTACCGAAACCACCAAGGCTTTGCGCGCCCTCTTTTGTGAAGATGAGTTTCATCGACGACACATAACTGCCGAGGCGGTCTGTGCCTATTTCCCATCCGCGAGGTATCGACTGCCAGAAATTATACTTGACAGTCTGCAGGTCGAATATTTCGAGCGGAGAAAGCATCTGTATGCCGATTTTTCCGGCATCAGACACCTCTACCGATGCGGTTTCTGTCGACCCGTCGGCTCGCAGCAGTTTCATCGGCACGCTTTGGCCAGCATGGGCTTTCAGTGCCGGAAGGAATTCCGTTATCGACGGTACTGTATCGGCACCTACGGCGAGTATTCGGTCGCCGGGCGCCAATCCGGCTTTCGCAGCCGGTTCTCCCGGCATCAGTTTCGCCACATACACCGGCACACGCATAGTCATGGGTTCATAGTCTTTGCCTTTTGTAGCAATCTGACGTATCAGTTTGTCAGAGATTACGACCAATGCCGTGTCGCCGTCGCGCATTACATCGACACGGGCGCCGGGCTGGAGCATGTCCCATGCCAAAGAGTAATCTTTGGCGTCAAGTTCTTTTCCGTTAAGACTCAAAAGAATGTCTCCGTCGCGAAAACCGGCCTGGTGCATCTCTTCGCTGAAATCCATACCTTCGGTCATGGCCTGGAACGGAATGACACTGTCGCCCCAATGCAGTGCGATGCCTATATATATTGCTATGGCAAGGACAAAATTGAGTGCGACGCCTGCAACCATCACGCACAGGCGCTGCCATGCCGGCTTGCTGCGCAGTTCCCAGCTCTGCGGTTCAGAAGCAAGCTGAGAGGCATCTTTGGTTTCGTCTATCATTCCGGCAATGTCGCAATAGCCGCCCAATGGGAGCCATCCCAAGCCGTATATGGTGTCGCGCCATGTCGGTTTGCCGTCGGGTCTCGGCAGCCGTTCTTTGCCGACCTTGAAAGTGAACGCTCCTTTGCTGCCGTTGCGTGCGAACACGTCCAAAGTCCCCTTCATGGGGTCGTAGCGCAGCAATGAATATCCCGGATTGAAAAAAAGGTAAAAACGGTTTACTTTTACGCCGAAGATGCGTGCGAAGATATAATGCCCGAACTCATGCACCGTCACAAGGATGACGAGTGCCAACACGAGTTGAGCCGCTTTCATTAATATTTCCATCTATATGTCAAATTGCAATAATGGTATACGTTCAAATTCCGATAAATCCCTGTGCCCTGCGGCGTGCTTCGGCATTTATAGCTACGTAATCATCGTAGCCGGGGGCGGCAACAAATGAGGTGGTTGCTAAAGTCCGTTCGATTATGTTGTATATGTCGCCGAAGTTTATCCTTTCGTCGAGAAACGCAGCTACAGCGATTTCGTTGGCGGCGTTGACGGTGCAGGCAGCAGTTCCGCCTACTTGCAGGCAATGGTGCGCAAGGGCAAGGCACGGGAAGCGTGCCGTGTCGGGGCGTTCAAAAGTAAGCATGGCATAATCTTCGAGCCGCAAAGGCTTGGCGACATCGGCCATGCGGAGATTTTCGCCGAGGGCATATGATATGGGCAGATGCATATCGGGGACGCCAAGTTGCGCTTTTACCGCACCGTCGGCAAACTCCACCATAGAATGGACAATAGACTGCGGATGCACCACCGCCTCTATGCGTTCGGGCGCGATGCCGAATAGATGGTGCGCCTCGATGATTTCAAAAGCCTTGTTGAGCATGGTTGCCGAGTCTATTGTGATTTTTGCGCCCATGTGCCATTTGGGGTGCTTCAACGCATCGTAAGGCGTGGCTTTGGCGATTTTTTCGGCAGGCCATGTGCGGAACGGGCCGCCCGAAGCAGTTATGAGAAGTCGTGATACCGATGCCAAATCTTCACCGCGCAGGCATTGAGCTATTGCGGAATGTTCTGAATCGACCGGATAGATTTTCGATGAAGATGTTTTAAGCAATCGGTTTATGAGAGTCCCGGCCACGACAAGGGTCTCTTTGTTGGCGAGTGCGATATCTTTTCCTACGGCTATAGCCCGTACTGTCGGCTCAAGTCCGCTATACCCTACCGTTGCCGTGAGCACCATGTCGACATCGTCGGCTTCTACGCAAGCAGCCAAAGCAGTCGGTCCGGCAGCGGTTTCAATACCGAGCGGCGCAAGGGCATCGTGCAGTTTAGGGTACAGTTCCTCACGGGCAATTACGGCAAGACGTGGTCTGTGTTCCCTTGCGAGATTTATAAGCTCGTCGACTCGAGACCCGGCCGACAATATTGTGGCATGGTAGCGTTCGGGGTGTTGCCGGATGATGTCAAGAGTCTGCCGACCGATAGAGCCGGTGGCGCCAAGCACTGCTATGTTTTTTTTAGGAGTTCCCACTTGGTGCGACGGTTATATGATTTCGAGATTTGCGACAAGCCTTTGGCGTACGACTTCGTACATCATTACACCTGCGGCAACGCCTACGTTAAGCGAGCCTATGCGTCCGAACATGGGAATGGCGGCACGGGTGTCGGCTATTTTAAGTATTTCGGGTGAGATGCCGGTATCTTCGGCACCCATCACGAGTGCGAGAGGTGTCGTATAATCGCCAAGGGTGTAATTTTCCGACGATTTTTCGGTGGAACATACAATTTGGCAGCCGCTCTGTTGCAGAAATCCTACTGCACGGGGCAGCGAGTCCACTCTACATACGGGGATATGCAACAGCGCCCCTGCCGATGTCTTTATTGCGTCGGCACCTACGCTGACGCTGCCGCGCGAAGGTATGACAATGGCGTTCACACCACAGCACTCGGCCGTGCGTGCAATCCCTCCGAAGTTGCGTACATCGGTAAGGCCGTCAAGGACAAGTATGAATGGCAGCACGCCATCATCGAACAAAGTAGGCACAATGTCTTCGAGGCGGCAGTAGTCTATTGCCGCCATCTGGGCTATTACCCCCTGATGGTTTTTACGTGTTATCTTGTTCAGCCTCTCGACAGGAACTCGTTGCATGGGTATGCCCCGTTCTTTGGCAAGATGGCAGAGCCTTATGGCCAGGTCGCCGTGCAAGTCTTTCTTTATGAAAAGCTTGTCGATTGTGCGACCTGCTTCGATGGCTTCGAGGGTAGGATGTATTCCGAATATATAGTCTTCTGTTGTCATATCTTATGATATTTTATTGCCCAACAGCGCTTTGGCATTAGCCAATGCCGCCGGGTCATCTGAATGTCCGCTTATCATGAGTGCAATTTCGACAATGCGCTCATCTTCAGACAGCCGTTTTATGTGTGTGGTTGTAGCCAGTTCGTCGTCTTCTTTATAGACTTTGAAATGCGAAGCCCCTTTTGCGGCGACTCCCGGCAGATGGGTGATTGTTATAACTTGTATGGAGTGGCTTATTGAATCCATCATATCGGCCATACGTGATGCGATTTCGCCCGAAACGCCCGTGTCGACTTCATCGAATATTATCGACGGCAGGTGCATCTGCTGTGCGATTATGGTCTTTATGGCGAGCATCAGTCGTGAAATTTCTCCGCCGGAAGCCGTCGAACCTACAGGCATCAGTGCCTGCGACTTGTTGAAGGCGAAGAGGAACTGGAGCTGGTCATAACCGTCCGGGCCTAACTTCGTACGTGTAAGAGATATCTCACACCGTAGATTCGGCATACCGAGCGGTGACGCAGTGCGGCGAAGCCTGTCCGAAAATTCGGCGGCAGCGGCTATGCGGCGCTCCGAAATCTGCGCGGCGAGGCCTATGGCCAGTTTTTTTGCGCGTTTGGCAGCCGTTTCAAGTGCGGATAGAACACCGTCGCTGTCTTCGAGGGCTGCAAGTTGCTTTGCAAGTCGTCCGCACAAGTCCAACAACCCGTCGGAGTTGTCGACATGGTGCTTAAGCTCAAGTGAATACAACTGGCTTAACCTCTGCTCGACTTCTTCGAGGCGTTCGGGGTCGGCATTCAAGGCAATGTCGTAGTCGACAAGCGCATCTCCTATGTCGGCTATTTCGATGCGTGCCGATTCGAGCCTTTCGGCAAGTGCATGGAAGTCGGTGCCGCCACTTGTTTCGCCTAATGTCGCCGACAGCTCTTCGAGAGCGTCTACGGCTTGGTGCAACAGGCTTAACGCATTGACCGGGGCATTCAGCACCGGGTCAAGAGCCTCGTTAAGCGTGTTCTTTATTTCATTGACATTGGCAAGGATGTCGCGCTCCTGTTCCAAAGCTTCCTGTTCGCCGGGCCGGAGTTTCAATTCGGCCAATTGGTCGTGTTGGAACTGGAGAAAATCGGCATCATCGCGGTTGCGGCGGATAAGCTCGCGTGTTTCAGTGTATTGTTTCAGAGCCACACGATATGCCGCAAAAGCCTTTCGGTAGTCTTCGAGCAGCTCTCGTGTTCCTGCGAGATTGTCTATTATGTCGAGTTGGTATGCCGGTGACGCCAACAACAAATTCTGATGTTGCGAATGTATGTCGACAAGCCGCATGGCGATATCTCGCAGTACGGGCAATGTGACCGGCGTATCGTTGACAAAGGCTCGCGAACGTCCTCCCGGAGCGATTTCACGCCGCAATATGCACTCGCAGCCGAGGCCGTCGGCATCAAGGCTGTTTTCGGCAATGATAGCTTGCGCATCTACCGCGCCGGAGACATCGAAGAATGCCTCTATGACGGATTTGCGCTTAGGGTCGCGGACGGCTTTCGAATCGGCTCTTTCGCCCAAAAGAAGCGACAGCGCTCCCAATATTATGGATTTGCCTGCGCCGGTCTCGCCTGTGATTATATTCAGTCCTTTTGTGAAATCGATGTCTATTTCATCGATAAGGGCATAGTTCGATATGTGCAGGGTCTTTATCATTTCTGTTGCGCCCCTTTCTTTATTTCTTCGAGACGTGCCTGCTCGGTAGGATACATGGGTTCGAGAAGCTTGTAGACTTTGTTCCTTTCGTCGGCCGGGGCTTTGGAATATATGTTGACGAGTTCGTCGAGCTTGGCGTCTTTGAACATCGACAAGGCCACCGACATAGGAGCTACCTGAAAGACCTTCTCTATCTCCGACAATGATTCGGTGACTGCCGCACGGCCTTTGTCGACAGATACCGACATATTGTCGAGCCCCTGGCGATGATATTTATAGACCATGTCGCGTATGCCTGTTGTTGCCGGGTCGGTAAAGGCTGCAAGTACGGCTGAACGGTTCTTTGTGTCTTCAAAAGCTTTCCATCCGCCCTCTCCCGACGACTGCGCCATCTGTACTATCATGTTGAGCCGTTCAAAATAAGGGTCGCCGCCATGGGGTGAAAATGAGTCAAAATCTACAGCAAGGATAAGGAACGCATAGAAATTAAGGATTGCCGTAAGCTGGCTTTCCATGTTGTTTACCGAATAGACCAAAGGCTCGTTTTCGCGGTATTCAAACTCGATTTTTGTGTCTTTGAAGTTGATTAGCGTTGTGGTGTACGAGCTGTTGTATACCGGCCGGAGCGACTGCACCTGCAAATCGCCCGTCAGTTTGTCGTCGGTGTATTCTTTTATGGTGAAGAACATGCGGCATTCGATTTTTTCGTTGGCGGCAAATTGCGCGTTTGTGAATGTCGTGGTGTTCATATAGTCGTTTATAGCCTGCTGCAAGGTTTCGAACACCTGTTTGTTGGTGCCCGAAATCTGGTCGGCATTGACCGTCACCTGGCAGTTTAGTTCCTGTGCCGCCGCCATTGGTGCCACGGCGAGGCTGATGCACAAAAGGTATGGGGAGAGTGATTTAATCATAAGTTCTTGCAGATGCAATCGAGGATGTCTGCGGCTACGGCATGCTTGTCTTTCAGCCCGAATGCGATTTTCTCGTCCTGGCTTATCACAGTCACTTTGTTGGTGTCGGTGCCGAAACCGGCTCCGGCATCGGCCAATGTGTTCAGAACAATCATGTCGAGGTTCTTGCGGAGAAGCTTCTCTCGGGCGTTAGCTTCGGCATTGTCTGTTTCAAGGGCAAAACCGACAAGCATCTGGCCGGCAGTTTTGAGCTGTCCGAGCGAAGCCGCTATGTCGGGGTTCTTTACGAGTTCTATGTTTTCTATGCCGTCGTGCTCGCGTTTTATTTTATGGTCAAGGCATTGCTTGGGGGCATAGTCGGCGACTGCTGCCGCCATGATGGCAATGTCGGTCCGGCTGAAATCTTTGAGGCATGCCTCCAACATCTGACGTGCGCTTTCAACATGTATCGTTTTGACGCCTATAGGGTCGGCAAGCGCGGTCGGGCCGGCCACGAGGGTGACGTCAGCACCTCGGCGGCCGGCTTCCTCAGCCAGGGCATAGCCCATTTTTCCGCTAGAGAAATTGCCGATGAAGCGAACCGGGTCGAGCCGTTCGTATGTCGGGCCGGCAGTGAGCAGGACTTTTTTCCCTTTCAGAGTCTGTTCTGCCGCAAAGAAGGCATCGAGCGCCTGCGCGATTTTCTCAGGCTCTTCCATGCGGCCTCGACCTACGAGATGACTCGCAAGTTCGCCAACTTCCGGCTCTATTACGTGCACGCCGTCGGCTTTCAATGTGGCGAGATTTCTCGAAGTGGTGGGATGCGCCATCATATCAAGGTCCATGGCAGGAGCTACGAATACGGGCGCTTTGGCCGACAGATATGTCGTTATAAGCATGTTGTCGGCCACTCCTGTCGCCATTTTCGCCAAAGTGGATGCTGTCGCCGGAGCTATTACCATGGCATCGGCCCAAAGGCCGAGGTCGACGTGCGAGTGCCATTCGCCGGTGTTTGCCGTAAAGAATTCGCTGATGACCGGCTTGCCCGACAGCGAGGACAGAGTAAC
Source organism: uncultured Muribaculaceae bacterium (assembly GCA_910583525.1). GTDB lineage: Bacteria > Bacteroidota > Bacteroidia > Bacteroidales > Muribaculaceae > CAG-873. The sequence continues at coordinate 83,344 of CAJTXL010000001.1, forward strand.
CGGCGTGATGAATTCCTTGCCGTGCGGAGTTATTACCACCTGCACTTCGGCTCCGGCCTTTACGAGCAATCGCAGCAGGACTACGCTTTTATATGCCGCAATCCCGCCGCTTATGCCTAATATAATGTGTTTGCCTTTAAGGTTTGTCATTTCTTTTTAATCCGCAGACGAATGCGGGTAAATGCGTTTTTCGTGTTCTGCGCGAAATCGCCGCCCAATATCCAGCTGTAATAGCCGCTGTCCTGAGCAAGGACTTCTTCGGCCAAACGCCCTTTATACTTGCCGAAGTTTATAACCTCGCGGCCTTGGTCGTCGAAGATAAGGCGTCCCATCAAGTCGACGTTACGGTTATTGCACGCATATTCCGACAAGGCTCCGACTTCGGTCGGCAAATCGTCGTAGCGTTCGAGCTGGGCAAGAAGCACTTCCATTGTAGCCTGTGTGTCGGCAAGTGCGCTGTGGGCTTCCGTCAGGTCTTTGCCGCAATAATATTTGTATGCGGCCACCAATGTGCGCGGCTCTTTCTTGTGGTAGATAGTCTGCACATCGATGAACCGTGCTTTTGAAAAATCGAAGTCTACTTTAGCCCGAGCAAATTCGTTGTCAAGAAGAGGTATATCGAAACGGTTGCTGTTGAAGCCTGCGATGTCGCAGCCTGCAAGCTGTTGGGCCAACGATGACGCAATCTGTCTGAACGTAGGCTCTTGCGCCACATCTTCGTCGGTGATGTGGTGTATTGCGGTTGCCTCGGCAGGGATGGGCATCTCAGGGTTTATGCGTCGCGTCTTAGATACCGAACGGCCGTCGGGGAGCAGCTTTACAAGCGAAATCTCCACAATACGGTCGATATTGATGTTTGTCCCGGTGGTTTCCAAATCGAAAAACACAATCGGGCGTGTAAGGTGCAGTTTCATTCAATAAGCAGTTTAGAAATCACCTACGGTCATCGGCATTAGCAGCATGACGAGTTCGGTGTTTTCGGGTTCCTCGCCCGGACGGAACACCCCCGGACGGCCGGCATCGCCGAGGTTCACAATGACTTCGGTGCCTTTGAGTGTGGTGAGTATTTCCATCAGGTAATTGGCGCTGAAGCCTATTGTCAGTTCCGAGCCTGAGAAAGAGCACGGAACCTGTTCGCGCGCGCTTGTGCAAAGGTTCGGGTCGTTGCTTTTGAGAAGTATGCTTTCCGGGGTGATGCGGAACTTTTCGAGGCCTCCGTCAACTTCGACGAATATTCCCACCCTGCGCACCGCATTGAGGAGTGACACGCGGTCTACCGTGAGCACGAGGCTGTTGTTGCGCGGTATCACACGGTTGTAGTCGGGATAGTTGCCGTTGAGGAACGTGCACTGGAATGTATAATGCTCGCTTTGTATGACCGCATTACGGGTATTCATCGTAATGTTGAGTGTCTCTTCTTTGGCGAAAACGTTCTTGATGATGTTCGACGGTTTCGACGGTATAACGCAGCTGCCGGTAACGCCGGGTGCGGTACGGCGGTCAATGTAGCGGACAAGTTTGCGCGTATCGGTAGCGACGAAGGTTATGCTGTCGGGGTTTATGTCCATCAGCACACCCTGCATTATCTGCCGGTATTCGTCGGTGCTCACTGCGAACATGGTGTTGTCGAGGCCTGCTATCATCTGTTCGGTCGCTATGCTGAAACTGATAGGCTCGCCTGCCGTATCTGCCTGGAACTGGGGGTATTGGTCGCCCGGAAGCCCCACAAACGAATAGTGGCCCGATGAATATGAGAGCTGCACTTCGAGCGTGTCTTCGTTGACATTTACCTGCACACCTTGGTCGGGCAGCTCCTTGAGCAGTTCTACGAGTCTGCGTGCACCGATGCAGAAGCATCCGTCGCCTTTGGCACCGGTCACCTCGATGCTTGCCGTGAGGGCATTTTCCTGGTCTGAGCCGGTGACGGTAAGTTCATTACCTTCCAGGCGGATGAAGAAATTGTCGAGTATGGTCAGCGCGTTCTTTGAGTTGATAACCTTGCTGACTGCCGAAGTGGCGTTGTAGAGCGCCTTGCTCGAAATGTTGAATTTCATGTTGCGTATGTGTGGTTTAATTATATTCCGTAGTGAAGACGGCGGACGTGCGAGCCGCTATCAACCTACAAATTTAGGCATTTTCCTTAAATTGGCAAAATATATGGCGAGCTATTTCCGCCGAACTAAAAATACATGCGCCGGGTTCGATTTTTTGCATTTGCGATATTATTTTTTACGATACTATTTCGTAACTTTGCCGATAATCTTTACACACATGAATAGTCGTAGTTTCGTCGCAATTGACGACATCAACAAAGCCGAGATGCTCGACCTGCTCGACAGGGCGAAGTATTTCGAAGAACATCCCAACAGTAAAATCCTTGACGGCCGCGTGGTGGCCACATTGTTTTTCGAGCCGTCTACGCGGACAAGGCTTAGCTTTGAAACTGCAGTAAACCGTCTCGGCGGACGTGTGATAGGCTTCTCTGACGCCTCGACTTCGAGTACTTCTAAAGGCGAGACGCTTAAAGACACCATAAAAATGGTTGCAAACTACGCCGATATAATCGTAATGCGCCACTTTCTCGAAGGCGCCGCACGCTATGCTACAGAAGTGACGGAAGTTCCGGTGGTGAATGCCGGTGACGGTGCAAACCAGCACCCGTCGCAGACCATGCTCGACCTATATTCCATCCTCAAGACCCAGGGGCGGCTCGATGGTCTTACAATCACGATGGTCGGCGACCTCAAATACGGACGCACGGTACACTCGCTGCTTATGGCTTTGCGCTTCTTCAAGCCGGTGTTCAATTTCGTGTCCTCGCCGGAGCTTGCCATGCCTGAAGAATATCTTGAAGTATGTCGGCGCGAAGGCATCGAGTTCCACTGCCATACCGACTTCTCTCAGGATGTGATAAACAGCAGTGACATACTATATATGACACGCGTGCAACGTGAGCGTTTTTCCGATGCCATGGAGTATGAAAAAGTGAAGAACCTCTATACACTGCGCAATGCGATGCTTGCCGACTCCAAGCCGACCCTACGCATCCTGCATCCGCTGCCCCGTGTCAATGAAATCGACAGAGACGTCGACGACAATCCCAAAGCATATTATTTCGAGCAGGCACGTAACGGTGTCTTTGCCCGTCAGGCGATATTAACCCGTGCCCTTGGCATAGACCCACGTAAATCATGACTACCGACAAGAAAGAACTCGCCGTGGCGGCTCTGCGCAACGGCACCGTAATAGACCACATACCATCGGACGCCCTCTTCCGTGCCGTGCGCATACTCGGCATCGAAGGCATGGAAACATCCGTGACCATAGGCAACAACCTCACGAGCGAACGCTTCGGCAAGAAAGGTATAATCAAGGTGGCCGATGTAGAATTTCCCGAAGACGTGCTCAACCGCATAGCAATCATCGCGCCTACCGCCATGGTGAATATTATCCGCGACTATGAGGTCGTCGAGAAGCGCCATGTGTCATTGCCCGACACACTCGTCGGGATTGTACGTTGCGGAAATCCCAAGTGCATAACCAACCATGAACCTATGGCGACCCGGTTCGATGTGGTCGACCGCAACGCAATCGCCATCCGCTGCCACTATTGCGGCCATTCGACCACAGGCACCGACGCAGAGATAATACAATGAAACAAAGCTGGAAACCCGGCACACTGCTCTACCCTCTGCCTGCCGTATTGGTGAGCTGCGGAAATGAAGAGTGTTCCAATATCTTCACAGTGGCATGGACGGGTACAATATGTACCGACCCGGCCATGCTTTATATATCTGTAAGGCCGGAGCGCCATTCTTACGGACTTATAAAGGCAAACATGCAGTTTACCGTCAACCTCACCACTGCCGCCATGGCACGTGCGACAGATTTTTGTGGGGTTCGTTCTGGACGTGACATCGACAAGTGGGAAGCCACGGGCTTGCACAAGCACCCCGGCGTTGCCGTCGAATGCCCTGCCGTTGAAGAATCGCCGTTATCGATAGAATGCCGCGTCAGCTCTATAATGCCGCTCGGCAGCCACGACATGTTCATAGCCAAAGTGGTGAATATACTTGCCGACGAAACGTATATGAACCCCGAAACGGGCAAATTCGAGCTTGACAAAGCCGGATTGATGAACTACAGCCACGGAACATATTTTACGCAAGGAGAGCCATTGGGCACTTTCGGATTTTCAGTGAAAAAGAAAAAATAGAAACCTCAATATATAGAACATTATGCAGACCGACAATGCTATCTTCGACTTAATTGCAGCCGAACACCGTCGTCAAAAAGACGGCATCGAACTAATCGCTTCTGAAAACTACGTCAGCGACGACGTTATGCGTGCGATGGGTTCGTGCCTTACCAACAAATATGCCGAAGGTTATCCCGGACACCGCTATTACGGCGGTTGTCAGGTGGTCGACCAAGTGGAAGAGCTTGCCATAGAACGTATAAAACGGCTTTTTGGCGCAGAGTATGCCAACGTGCAGCCCCATTCGGGCGCCCAGGCTAATATGGCCGTATTCATGGCATGCCTGAAGCCCGGCGACAAATTTATCGGCCTTAACCTAAGCCACGGCGGCCACCTCAGCCACGGCAGCCCTGTGAACTTTTCAGGACTTGTGTTCAATGCCCTCGAATATAATGTAGACGCCGAAACGGGCCTTGTCGATTACGACGCGTTTGAAGAAACTTGTATCCGCGAACGTCCGCGCCTGATAATCGGTGGTGCGAGCGCATACTCCCGTGAGTGGGACTATGCACGCATGCGTCGCGTTGCCGACGAAATCGGTGCCATATTCATGGTAGACATGGCGCATCCGGCAGGTCTTATCGCCGCCGGACTCCTCGATAATCCGCTCAAGTACGCGCATATTGTTACTTCCACAACCCACAAGACACTGCGGGGACCGCGTGGCGGCATCATTCTTATGGGCAAAGACTTCGTGAACCCATGGGGTAAGAAAAGCCCGAAAGGCGAACCGCGCATGATGTCGCAGCTTCTCGACTCGGCAGTTTTCCCCGGTGTGCAGGGCGGCCCCCTCGAACATGTAATAGCCGCCAAGGCAGTTGCTTTCGGCGAAGCTTTGCAGCCCGAGTTTACCCAATATCAGACACAGGTAAAAGCCAATGCGACCGCTCTCGCAAAAGCTCTCGGCGATATGGGATATAAAATTGTATCGGGCGGTACGGACAACCACTGCATACTCGTTGACCTGCGCACCAAATTCCCCGACCTTACAGGCAAAGTGGCAGAACGCGTACTCGTCGATGCCCATATCACGGCAAACAAAAACATGGTTCCGTTCGACAGCCGTTCGCCGTTCCAGACATCAGGAATACGCCTCGGAACTCCGGCCATAACAACACGCGGACTTATGCCGGAAGAAATGGGCAAAATCGCCGAAATGATTGACTCCGTACTATCTGCGTCCGACAATCAATCCGTCATCAGCAGCGTAGGCCAGGCCGTTGTTGCCATGATGTCGGAGCGACCCATATTCGCATGGTAATAAACAATGCAGAAACCGACCGCGGCGGCAATGTCTTTGTAGTCATTGTCGCCGCCGGTTCAGGCACACGTTTCGGCAGCAGTGTTCCCAAACAATTTCTGCCGCTTGCCGGACGTCCGGTATTGCTGCATACCGTTGACGCGTTCGCTTCGGCACTTCCCGATGCAACAATCATCCTTGTCCTTTCAAAAGAAGGACGACAGATTTGGAATGGCTTATCGGCTGAATATGATGTGCCTAACGCACTGCTCGCAGAAGGCGGTGCAAGTCGTTCCGAATCGGTATGCAATGCCTTGTCACTGCTCGAAGGACGCATCGACAACGACTCCGTAGTAATGGTACACGACGGGGCCCGTCCGTTGGTGAATGCCGCTATGCTGCGTGCAATTCTTGCCGCCATACGTGATAAGGACATTGACGCCGTTGTGCCCGTAATGCCGCTTACCGAAGCGTTAGCCGTCAATGACGGAGATGCAGTGTCGCCTACTCCGCGCGAAAATTTCCGTACGGTGCAGACGCCGCAGGCTTTCAAAGCATCTATTCTGAAAGAAGCATACGAAAAATCCGCCGGAGAAACAATGCCCGACGATGCCGCTGTCGTAAGCCGTTTTACCGATACCAAGATACACTCCGTGCCGGGACATCCTCAAAACATAAAAATCACAAACCCGAACGACATAGACATCGCCGAGCTCTTGCTCGCAAATCCTCTGCTCTATTGATGCCCAAGAATAAAATCTCTGCCGATATATACGATACCGCGATTTGGAAACAATATCCCGGTCTGCTCGACACATTGCTCGTAGACCATAGCATGAGCATGCACAATGGTTCGCCATGCAATATTATATGGGCTACTGACGACTATGAAGCCTTGGGTAAGGGCTACGGCTTTCATGACCAAATACTGCCAGGGCTTATTTCGGGAGAATGTAGCGGCATCATACGCCCCCATGCCTTCAAGGGTGACGAAGAAAAAAGAACCCGGATGAAACTGCATGGCGAAGTATCGACGCCGGCATGGGTATGCAACGCTCAGTGCAACCTCGTCGATAAGGCAAAACTCAAAAAGGACGGTCTTTTCAATATTGAAAATCCTGACAGGACCTGGACTGTAAAAAGAGCTAAAATCAAATTTCCTAAAGGGATGTCGTGGCTCGACTATATAAATGACAGCTGCCTCGAAATAACCTGTGGGGAAGCTCCATACCTTGTATCTCGCTATGATGCGTCCACCGGCAAATTCATTCCTGTAGGTCACAGGGTGGGCCTGCTCGACCGCAAGCTGCGTGTGGCAAAAGAGAATACTACTTCGGCACAAGAGTGGTCCGATGCCGCCGTAATGGCCTATAAGAGTACCTTCGGCTATGAGTGGCAGGGCGATAGCCTGCTTATAGCGCGGCAATCTATGCTCTACACGTTTATCGAATATCACCGGCATTATTTTAAATGCGACCCGGCCGACGAACTTATATTTGAAATTGCCGATATAGTATCGTGGAATCTGTGGCAGATGGACGGCCTGCGTGGCGTAGTTCCGGGAAGCTGTCATACCCACGGGCGTGGAAAACAACGTTGTAAGGGCTGTGCCTCGAAAGATTTGCCGCAAGCCATGCACGACCATAACGGCGTTTATGCCCTATTTAAAGATTGGGCAGATGGTAAAATAATAGAATACCATACACTATCGGCAGGCATCGATGAACAGCACCCGGATAAATAGCGAAGTACTCGACCGCATTGTATATGGCAGGGTTTTACCTCGTATATACGCCTTCAGAACGGGGAAAATACCCGGATTTCTGAAAGTGGGCGACACTACGCGACCGCTCGGAATAAGGCTTGACGAATGGCGCGTACATTTTCAAGACCTTACACTTGTCGCAGACGCATCAGCCATGGTCGGCGAAAACCTCATGTTCCGCGATTTTGCCGTGCATGGTTTTCTTGAAAGAGACAGAAGTCGTCGACGGCTTGAGCGAAGCGAACTTCCCGAGTGGACCTATTATTCAAACGAATTTTTCAAAGATGCTACGGCTGATGATGTTTCAGACGCCATAACCGATATTCGTGAGGCGGCCGCAACAAACAGCAGTCGTTACCGGTTTTATTCTACCGACAGACTTCCGGCAGTAGTCCATTACAAGCGAGGCGAAAGTTATATTCCCCGTGACAATCAGGCCGAAGTAATCGCAAATTTCAGAAAAGCCATTGCCAATGGTCGCCGCAACTTGCTGATGTTCGCCGTGATGCGTTTCGGCAAATCATTCACGGCCATGTGCTGCGCCAAAGAAATGGATGCCAAATCCGTTTTGGTATTATCAGCAAAGGCCGATGTCCGAGACGAATGGAAAGAGACTGTCGAGCACATAGGTAATTTTGAAGGATATGAATTTGCCACTAAATCGGAGCTGGCACAGTCGAGCCGTTTTCTACACGATGCGAAAGATGCCGGACGCAAAATCGTTCTGTTCCTGACATTGCAGGACCTCCAAGGTTCTGCCCTCAAGAAAGTTCATAGAGAAGTATTCGGCATAGATTGGGACTTGTTGCTTGTCGACGAGACCCACTTCGGGGCAAGAGGTCAAAGCTACGGCACAGTGCTGCGTGAAATGCGCCATGCCGAAGATGACGAAACCGTCGCAACCCTTGAAGATTTAGGCAAAGTGACAAAGGAACTGAAAGTGGATGTGACAATCCATCTTTCGGGCACTCCTTACCGCATACTCATGGGTGACGAGTTCCAGAAAGAAGACATCATAGCCTTCGTCCAATTCTCAGATATCGCCGATGCACAAAAGAAATGGTACTCCGAGCATCTCGATACAGCAGAATATGAAAACCCATACTTCGGATTTCCGCAAATGGTGCGTTTTGCATTTCTCCCGAATGTGGCATCTCTGAAGAAGATGGAAGAACTCCGCGCAGCCGAAGCTACATCTTCTTTCTCGGAGTTGTTCCGTCCGCAGGCCTTGATTGTGCACTCCGGGAATGCCCATAAAAAATTCGTGCATCCGGCAGTTGTGCTCGAATGGCTCATGACTATAGACGGTAGCCGGGATGACAACAATGTCCTCGGTTTTCTAGACAACGAACGTATTAAAAACGGACAACTGTGCCGCCATATAGTGATGGTGCTTCCATATCGGGCTTCGTGCGATGCTATGGAGTATACCCTCAAAAACAACAGAGCCATTTTTCGAAATCTATGCGACTACGAGATAGTTAATATCTCGGGCTTGGAAGCCCATGCCGCATATCCCGATGCAAGTTCGATAAAAGAACGTATAAAAAGACTCGACGAGCAAGGAAAAAAGACATTGACGCTTACCGTCAACCGCATGCTTACGGGCAGCACAGTTCCTCAATGGGATACGATGATTTTCATTAAGGACACTAAATCACCGCAGGAATACGACCAGGCGATATTCCGTCTGCAAAATCCGTTCATAAAAGAGCTCTGTGCCGAAAACTCTGACACGCCGGTAAAATATAATCTTAAGCCACAGATCATACTCGTCGACTTCGACCCTCAGCGAGTATTTGTTTTTCAGGAACTCCGCAGCCAGATATATAATGTAAATGTCGATGTAAACGGCAACACAAAACTCAGGGAACGTATTGCCAAAGAACTTGAAATATCGCCGGTAATAACGCTCGACAACAACAAACTAAGAGAGGTCGAGGCGGCCGACGTAATCGATGCCGTCAGGAACTACTCGGCAACGCGCAGTGCTATTGAAGAGGCCGAGGCTCTGCCGCTCGATTTCGGTCTGCTCAACAACGACGAACTGAAAGCCGTTATTTCGCAGATAGACCCTATTGATTCGAGAAAGGGTTTAGCTATAAACGCCATCGATGAGGATGATGAAGAAGGTGATGACATAGGCCCGGAAACGGCGGATGACAATGACGAAGGCCTCGGAAAAGTCGATGACCTCGGCAATGAAAAGAAAAACTCCGAACAGCCTGACCGTCTGCTCGAAAAAAAGTTTGCCGCATATATGGTGCGCATCCTTCTATTCGCGTTCCTCTCAGACGACAATGTGACATCGCTCGACGATATTTTGGCTGTAACTGACAATGCAGATAACCGCCGGATACTGAAAAACGTCGGCCTCAGCAAACGATGCCTGACAACCATACGTGAGCATGGGCACTATGCTTTGCTTCAAAAGCTCGACTACAAGATACACAACATCAACTCGCTTTCGCACGACGAGAGCAGGAGCGTCGAAGAGCGTATCGACATAGCCCTCAACAAATTTTCGCGTCTGTCAGGTTCGGAGGTTGTAACTCCGCGTCATGTTGTCGAGGAAATGCTGTCAATTCTACCTACCGAGGCTCTCGACGGCAAAATACTCGATATCGCATCAAAACAGGGTGAATTCGCTGCCGTCTTGGCCGCTCATCTCGGCGAGGATGCTAAAGACAAACTCTACTCATTGTGCACTTCGCCTTTAGCGTATGAACTGACACGCAAAATATATTCTATCCTCGGACTTCCGGTCGGCAATATCTGCGAAGGCTTTACGACGTATGACCTGATTTCCCCGGACAAAAAACAAAACATTATCAAAAAGCTTAAAGACATGGGCTTTTCTACAATAATAGGAAATCCGCCATATCAGGAAACCGACGGCGGAGGCACCGGCGACAGCGCCAAACCAATCTACCAGCATTTTGTCGAAGCGGCAATCGCCGTTTCGTCGAGATGCATTGTCCTTATCACGCCCTCGCGTTGGCTAAAAGGCGGCAAAGGGCTTACAGCTTTCCGCAATAAAATGACTGAAGACCGGCATCTGATAGAATTGCACGATTTTGCCGACGCCAAATCATTTTTCCCGGGGATGAATATCGATGGCGGCGTGTCGTACTTTTTGCGTGACGCCGCAACCACAGCTGAAGACGGTAAAATCAAGTATGTATATACCGACCGCGACGGCACGGTCTCTACCGTGAACCGTAGCATTAAATCGTCTGCATCGAAAACAATACTTCGCGATGTCAGGCAGCTTTCAATCGTGGTAAAAGCGAATGCTGCCAATACAGGCACTTTCGACACTATAGTGGCGTCAAGAAATCCGTTCGCGTTGGCTTCAGATTTGTTCAACCGTCCTGAAAAATACCCTAAGCTTGGTATTTCCGAAGTTAAGACTGACGGTTATAGCACTGTTTACGGTGTAAAGGGCAAGAAAGGCGGTTCAAGGCGTACCGAGAGATATATGCCCAAAAGCGCCGTGCCAAAAGGTAAAGAGTCGGTCGAAAAATACAAGATATTCTTTTCAAAGGCATACATGACGACTTCTACCGTGCCGCCGGCCCGTATAATGGGTGCACCGGGTGATGTCGCCACCGAAACATTCCTCAAAATAGGCGATTTCGACACAGCAACAGAACGCGACAACTGCGAAAAATACATATGTACGAAATTTTTCCGTGCGCTGCTGTTCTTCAACCGTAGCTCGTTGAATATATCCAAAAGCACATTCGCACTTATCCCTTTGCAGGATTTTACCGAAAACTCCGCAATCAATTGGAATTTGGCTGTCGAAAATATAGACCGGCAGCTCTACAATCTCTACGGGCTGACCGACGAAGAGATTGAATTTATCGAGAATACGGTTAAACCGGCCTGAAAACCATGCTGTCACTGCGCAACTATGACATAAAATACGTTAAGGGTATCGGACCCGAACGGGCAAAACTGCTTGGTTCGGAGCTCGGACTGCATAGCGCCTACGACTTGCTCAGACACTACCCTACGAGTTATATCGACCGCACAAAGACATACTCGGTGCGCAGTCTTCACGGAGCTGTAGGCGAGTTTCCGTCTTTGCAGCTGAGAGGACGTTTCGTCAGTTTCAATGTAGTAGGCGAAGGTGCTTCGATGCGTCTGATAGGGCTATTTACCGACGGTTCTGCGACAATCGACTGTGTATGGTTCAAGGGCGTTCGTGAAATGCGCAAACGCCTTGCTACCGGCAGAGAATATGTGTTGTTCGGGAAGCCGTCGTATTTTCACGACAATTTGCAGATGACGCACCCCGAAGTAGACCCTCCTGAAGCTGTGGAGTCTGCACCGGGCGTAAGAGCCGTATATCCACTCACGGAGCGTTTGAGGCAGCGTAATCTCGGGTCACGGGTGCTTCATGGTGCCGTGGTTGCCTTTTTGCGTAGCCGCACAACTCCTTTTCACGATACTTTGCCTCAGGCGGTCGTAGCATCGGCCGGACTTATGCCGCTCGACATCGCTATAAGAGAGGTGCATATGCCATCTTCGCCCGAAACCCTCGAGAAGGCACGCATGAGGCTGAAATTCGAAGAGCTGTTTTATATTCAGACCGATATGCTGATGCGTTCGCGAGAGCGGAAATCGGCAATACAAGGTTACATGATGCCTCGTGCCGGAAAATGGTTTAATGATTTCTACTACCAATGTCTGCCGTTTCCTCTTACAAACGCGCAGAAGCGTGTAATAAAAGAAATAAGAGCCGACATAATGTCGGGGCGGCAGATGAACCGTCTTGTTCAGGGCGATGTAGGTTCCGGCAAGACTTTGGTAGCATTGATGTCGATGCTGCTTGCACTCGACAACGGTTATCAGGCCTGCCTGATGGCTCCGACTGAAATCCTTGCAGCCCAACATTTTGAAACAATTTCGGAACTTGCTGCCAAAATCGGGCTTAATGTCAGACTACTCACAGGTTCGACTCGTGCGAAACAGCGTCGAATAATCGATGAAGGGCTGCGCGACGGCTCTATACATATACTTGTCGGCACGCATGCCGTGATAGAAGACCGCGTGGTGTTCAATCGGCTCGGCTTCGTGGTGATAGACGAGCAACACCGTTTTGGTGTGGCACAGCGTGCACGGCTTTGGAAGAAAAGCGATGTGCCGCCGCATGTTCTTGTGATGACCGCGACCCCAATCCCCCGGACACTCGCCATGACGGTATATGGCGACCTCGACGTATCTGTGATAGACGAGTTGCCGCCGGGCCGAAAGCCCGTCGCCACGGTGTTGAGGTATGACGAACAACGGGCACAAGTGATAAAAGGCATAAAGGCACAGCTTGATGCCGGGCATCAGGTCTACATCGTCTTTCCGCTTGTCGAGGAAAATGAAAAACTCGACCTGAAAAGCGTTACCGAAGGATTCGAACACGCCGCAGAAATCTTCGCCCCTTACAAGGTGGCTTTCGTGCATGGCCGCATGAAGCCTGCCGAAAAAGAAGCGCAGATGTCGCTTTTTGTAAACGGCGATGCCAAAGTACTTGTCGCAACTACCGTGATTGAAGTCGGCGTAAACGTTCCAAATGCCACTACCATGGTTATAGAAAATGCCGAACGTTTCGGATTGTCACAGCTGCACCAGCTGCGTGGACGCGTAGGGCGCGGCGCCGACCGTTCGCACTGCATTCTTATGAGCAAACATAACATTGGCGCCGACACACGCAAGCGTCTGGAGCTCATGACATCGACTACCGACGGTTTTGTGATTGCAGAGGCCGACATGCAGATGCGCGGCCCCGGCGATATCGAGGGCACAATGCAGAGCGGACTGCCATTCGACTTAAAAATAGCCAACCTCGCACGCGACGGACAAATAATACAGCTTGCACGAAAGGCGGCCGAAGCCCTCCTTGACAGCGACCCTACCCTAACGGCACCACAAAACCGCTATTTCGCTTCGGCGTTGGCCATGATGCTCAACCGAAGCACGGACTGGAGTCGTATAAGCTGAATGTAGAATGTTTATAAGCCTCTAATCGCAGCATTGGCTGCGGCCAGTTTTTCAGGAGTGCCGATGTCGTGCCACATATAGTGTTCCGCCGGGGTATATCCCTGAATATTTATCTTGTCGCAGTGCTCTATATACCAATCCGTTATGCTAAAAGGTATATCTGCCGGCATCTCGGCTATTGCTTTTAGCGTTGACGATGACAGTATATGCACGCCGCCGAATGCTGCGGCTTTAAGACCGTCGGGGTTCAATGTTTCAGGCTTTACGATGCCTTTGGCAGTATTTTCCCACCCTTTTAGCCTGTTACCGGCATCAAAAAGGAAATGACGCGAGCTGTTTCTTGACGGGTCGGAGAGTATCGTCGCATCGGCATTCCAGTCAAGATGTTGCCCCAACATATCAGTGAGCGAAAAATCGGTCAGAATATCGGCATTGTGAACCACCACAGGCTCGGTATTGTCCCTCAGAAGTTCGCGTTGTATCTTGGCAAGGCCGCCGCCTGTATCCAACAAAAGTTCGCTTTCGTCGCTGAATGTCACCTTGTCGGCAAAATCCTGCCGCGAAATACAGTCGACAATTTGTTCGGGAAAATGATGCAGATTGATTATGAGCCGTCCGGCACCTGCGTCGAGAAGTTTGCGCGCCACTCTTACGACTATAGGCACGCCGCCGACTTCGGCAAGCGCCTTGGGATGGAAGTCGGTAAACGGTTTTAGCCTCGACCCTATGCCGGCGGCAAATATTACTCCAATCACTTTACGTTGAAAGTTTGCTCCATATCTTGCTCACGGTGCACGAGTTCGACCTTGACGTTGAATTTCCGTGCTATGTGTTCCGCCGTATGCTGGGCACAATATACCGACCGGTGTTGTCCGCCGGTGCACCCGTAAGCCACCATCAGATTGGTAAAGCCACGCTCAAGATAGCGCTGCACCGAAGCATCTACGAGTTCATGGCAATGGTCGAGGAATGTGAGCACCTCGCCGTCATCTTCGAGGAATTTGATGACATTTGCATCGAGACCCGTAAACTGCTTGTAATGCTCATACTTGCCCGGGTTGTTGATGGCCCTGCAATCGAACACATATCCGCCGCCGTTACCCGATGTATCGTTGGGGATGCCCTTTTTGTATGCAAAGCTGAGCACACGCACAGTAAGCCTATGGCCACCGATTTCATCGGTAAACTGCTTCAGGTTCACCAATCTGTGAAGCAGTTCGTTGAGATACGGGTATTCGTTGTACGGCTCGTGCAACAGCGCACGAAGATTTGCAATGGCAAAAGGCACGCTCTGCATGAAGTGGGGCTTTTTCTCGAAATAGCCCCTGAAGCCATATGCACCAAGCACCTGCAAGGTGCGGAACAGCACAAAATGACGTAAGCGTGCATGGAATTCCTCTCCGCTGATAGTCAGATATTTGTTCAGCGATTTAAGATATTCCTCGAGTAGCTCATGCCTAAGGCTCTCCGGCAAGTTTGCCTTGGCCTGCCACAAAAACGATGCCACATCGTAATAGAATGGGCCACGGCGTCCGCCCTGAAAGTCGATGAACCATGGCTCGCCGTCGCGTATCATCACATTGCGGCTTTGGAAGTCGCGATACATGAAGGTGTTGCCTTGTGCCGACTCCATCAGTACATCCGACAGTGCATGGAAATCGTCTTCAAGCTTGTCTTCTTTGAATTCGATACCGGTTGCTTTCAGGAAACAATACTTGAAGTAATTGAGGTCCCACATTATCGAACGTTCGTCGAACTCTACCGCCGGATAGCACACCGAAAAATCCATGTCTTCGGCTCCTCCGAACTGAATGTCGGGCAACAGACGTATGGTGCGTGCGAGCACATCTTTTTCATGCACCGAGAACGAACGAGTAAGTCTTCCCTTTTCTATTTCATTGAACAGAAGGGTGTCGCCAAGGTCGGTCTGTATATATGCCATACGGTCGTCGCTGACGGCAAGGACTTCAGGCACCGGCAAACCTTTTTCGGCAAAATGACGCGCCATATAGATGAACGCATTGTTCTCTTCGACAGAGGTTCCGAGCACTCCTATCAGGCTCTTGCCGCCGTCGCTGTCGCTGAGGCGGAAATAGCGGCGGTTCGAGCCTGACGACGGCAGTTCCACTACTTTTGTAGGGGCAATGCCATTGATATCGGCATATAGTTTTGTTATTGTTGTGACATCCATTGGTGTTCGTGAGGGACTATTTAGTTTCCGAGGTCGGAAAGGAATTTTATGCGTACGAGACGTATTTCATCTTCATTATAGTCGGGGCAAAGCTCCTTATAGGCATCGCTGAGACTGTCTGATTTGCTTTTGCGGAAATAATCGAAGACTTCTTCCTGGTCTTCGGGGTCTATCAGTTCGTCGATGAAATATGACAGATTGAGTCGTGTGCCGGCATTGACGATTCCCTCGATTTCATCGAGCAGACGTTCATAGTCTATGCCGTTTATCTCAGCTATTTCATTGAGGTCTATTTTACGGTCGATAGCCTGGATAATGGAGATTTTCAGTTTGCTTTTGTTCGCCACTGTGCGTATGCGCAAATCTTCGGGGCGCTCGATTTCATTCTCTTCTACATAGGTCTTGATAACCTTGACGAACTCCTGACCGTAGCGCCCTGCTTTGCCCGAACCTACGCCGGGAATATTGGCGAGCTCTTCGATGGTTATGGGATATGTCGTTGCCATCGCCTCGAGCGACGGGTCCTGGAAAATGACATACGGTGGCAAATCGAGGCCCTGAGCGATTTTGCGCCTGAGAGCATTCAGTATCGCGAAGAGTTCGGGGTCTGCAGCACATGACCCGCCGCTTTTTATGACGGGTTCTTCGTCGGCGGCATCTTCCGAAAAATCGTTGTCCTCGACAATCTTGAACGACTTGGGATTTTTAAGGAATTTATGCCCCTTTTCGGTAATGCGCAATATACCGTAATTTTCGATGCCACGTTCGATATAGCCGTCTATTATGGCTTGCTGTATGACAGCATTGAGGAATTTGGGGCTTGCACCTTCGCAACAGCCGAATACTTCGGCTTCGTCGTGGCGGTAAGAGCGGACGTCGGCCGAAGCCCGGCCAATCATTACGTCCACAATATAATCGGTTTTGAATTTTTCTTTAAGAGCGGCAATAGTTTCCAAAGCCGCGCACAAATCATCTTTTGCTTCCACTTTCTTTTTGGGATTGAGGCAGTTGTCACAGTTCCCACAGTTCTCCGAGCCGTATGTCTCTCCGAAATAGTGCAGCAGCGAGCGCCTGCGGCACACCGAAGACTCTGCATACGAAGCAGTCTCGGCAAGCAGCTGACGGCCTATCTCCTGCTCGGCAAGAGGCTTGCCCTGCATGAATTTCTCCATTTTCTGGAGGTCTTTACGGGCATAGAATGTCAGGCAGATGCCCTCTCCTCCGTCACGTCCTGCACGGCCGGTTTCCTGATAATAACCTTCAAGCGATTTCGGAATGTCGTAATGTATGACAAAACGCACATCGGGCTTGTCAATGCCCATTCCGAATGCAATTGTCGCCACTATGACATCGACCTTCTCAAGAAGGAACGCGTCCTGATTCTCTGCACGGGTTGCAGGATCCATGCCGGCATGGTACGGAAGTGCACGTATGGCATTGACACGCAACAGTTCGGCAAGTTCCTCTACTCTGCGACGCGACAGGCAATAGATTATGCCCGACTTTCCGGAGCGCTGTTTGATGAAACGGATTATGTCACGGTCGACGGCTGATGTCTTGGGTCTCACCTCATAATAGAGGTTTGGCCTATTGAACGACGACTTGAATATTGCGGCATCGACCATAGCAAGGTTTTTCTGTATGTCGTGCTGGACCTTGGGGGTGGCCGTTGCCGTCAATGCTATCACGGGTCTGGTGCCTATTTCTGATATGATGGGTCTGATTCGCCTGTATTCGGGACGAAAATCATGGCCCCACTCAGAAATACAATGAGCTTCGTCTACGGCATAGAACGATATGGGAACTGTTTTAAGAAAATCTATATTTTCATCTTTTGTAAGAGATTCCGGTGCCACATAAAGCATCTTGGTCTTCCCGTTGGCGATGTCGGCCTTTACGGCATCTATCGCCGTTTTTGTCAGGGAAGAGTTGAGAAAATGCGCCACTGCATCGTTCTCGCTGTAGTGGCGTATGGCATCCACCTGGTTTTTCATCAACGCTATAAGCGGCGATATTATTATGGCCGTGCCTTCGCTCATAAGCGCAGGCAATTGGTAGCATAATGATTTTCCGCCGCCGGTAGGCATTATGACGAAAGTGTCGCGCCCTGAGAGGAGGCTCAGCATGATTGCTTCCTGATTGCCCTTGAAGGTGTCAAATCCGAAGTGGTATTTGAGGGCGTCGGCGAGTTGTTGTGTGGTTACCATCAGAGGTGAGATGTTTTGTGTGGCTAATTGTGTGGTTCAGACCGCAGCGGCATCGAAATGCGCCGCTTCAAGCTGTTCGGCGCAGTATTTCGGCGTCACAGTGAATGTCTTGGTCTTGGATGACGGAATGTCGTACATGGGATTCATCATTATTGTTTCTACAATCGAACGCAGCCCTCGCGCACCGAGTTTGAACTCGATGGCTTTGTCTACGATATAGTCGAGGGCTTCCGGCTCGAATACAAGCTCGACACCGTCCATGGCGAACAGCTTGATATACTGTCGCACGATGGCATTTTTAGGTTCCGTAAGGATACGGCGCAAAGCGTCGCGGTCGAGCGGCAACAGATGCGTCAATATCGGCAGTCGCCCTATGATTTCAGGAATAAGGCCGAATGTGCGCAGGTCTTGTGGTGCGACGTGGCTCATAAAGCGGTCACGTTCGACCTTACGCGACGCCGCGTCTGTCGAAAAGCCCACGAAGCTGGAGTTCAACCTATGTGCTATCGCCTGCTCGATGCCTTCGAAAGCGCCGCCGCAGATAAAGAGGATGTCTTTTGTGTCTACAGCAATCATGGGCTGCTCAGGGTGTTTGCGGCCGCCTTGCGGAGGCACGTTGACCACGGAACCTTCGAGAAGTTTGAGCAGGCCTTGCTGTACGCCTTCACCACCTACATCTCTGGTGATAGAAGGATTGTCGCCCTTTCGCGCGATTTTGTCGATTTCGTCGATAAACACAATGCCGCGTTGGGCGCGCTTGACATCGTAGTCAGCCACCTGCAGCAGGCGTGTAAGAAGGCTTTCGATATCTTCGCCCACATATCCGGCTTGGGTTAGAACAGTAGCGTCGACTATAGTGAAAGGAACATCAAGTATTTTTGCTATAGTGCGGGCTATCAGCGTTTTTCCTGTGCCTGTCGGCCCGACCATTATGATGTTGCTCTTTTCGATTTCGACACCGTCTTTGTCTTGTGGCTGGTCAAGACGCTTGTAGTGATTGTAGACAGCCACCGACAGATATTTTTTTGCCTGTTCCTGCCCTATTATATATTGGTCGAGAAATTCTTTTATCTCGTGCGGCTTCGGGATTTCCTTGGCCGGTTCCTGTGCGGCTTTTTTATGGCCGGAACGGCCGGTCGCGGCCCGTGCTCGCGCTATAGTGGCATCTTGTTCGTCATCATCTGCCGGGGCACCCAACCCAAGCATCGTTGCGGCTGTTTCCAGACAGTCGAGGCATATGCCGGCGTCTTCTCCCGGCGAGGGCAATATTGTCGCCCCGTCGGCCTCGGTGCGTCCGCAGAAACTGCAATGCAACTGCATGGGCATTTTTTTCTTTGCCATTTCTACAATTCTTATTACTTGTTGGTCTTGACGAGCACCCGGTCAATCATGCCGTATTCAAGAGCCTCTTCCGACGTCATCCAATAATCTCGGTCAGAGTCGCGCTCGACTTTGTCGAACGGTTGGCCGGAATGGTCTGAAATGATATGGTAAAGTTCCTGTTTGAGTTTCTTGATTTCGCGCACGGTGATTTCCATATCGGTGGCCTGTCCTTGCGCACCGCCCATGGGCTGGTGTATCATCACACGCGAGTGTCGGAGTGCAAAACGTTTGCCTTTCTCACCGGCAACAAGCAGTACCGCGGCCATCGAGGCGGCGATACCGGTGCAGATTGTGGTGACATCCGACGAGATGTACTGCATCGTGTCGTAAATCCCGAGACCGGCATAAACCGAACCGCCGGGCGAGTTGATGTAGATTGAAACATCCTTGCCGGGGTCGGCAGAGTCGAGATACAGAAGCTGAGCCTGTATCACATTGGCAGTGTAATCGTTTACCTCTGTACCAAGGAAAATAATGCGGTCCATCATCAGGCGTGAGAATACGTCCATCTGAGCGACATTAAGCGAGCGCTCCTCGATGATGGTGGGGCTTATGTATGAGTCGACCGGCGCTGCGGCCTTGGAAGTAAAGGCTGCATACTGGTCAAGTGCATTGCCGTTCATGTTAAGGTGATGGACGGCGAAATTACGAAAATCGTTTTTGTTCATATTATATGTTTGAAAAGACGTGAGACGGAGTACTCCGTCCGTATTTCTTTTTCAAAATTAATCATTTTTTTGCGGTTGCACAAATAAATTGTCGAACATCTCCCAAAAAATTTAGAGAAATCGTAACTTTGCAATACCTATTGAACCGATTAGAACATCTGCCATAAATATGGAGACACACGTTTACAACCCGATGCAAACCGTCAAACGACATTTTTTCGCATTACGAAACGGCGTAATAGCAGACACTTTACGCAAAGCCGGCTCGCCATTCAAAATCATTTTTGGTCTTAATTTGCCGCAAATCGCCGATATCGCGGCCGAAACCGGTACATCGCCGGAACTTGCCGAAGCATTGTGGAACAACTCCACGACACGCGAAAGCATGTTGATGGCACCGATGCTTGTGGATAGGACCTCTTTTTCTGAGGCCGATGCACGCCGATGGATTTCTTCGGTTCCATGTACGGAAATTTCCGACGTACTTTGCCATCGGCTGTTAAGACACTGCCAGTTTGCATGGCCGCTTGCCGAAAGCCTTGTCAGCTCACCGGCGGGAGAGTTTGACAGATATATAGGTTTAAGATTGTTATTCAATATTGTAGGTCAAGACCCGGCAAAAGCCTTGTCGATTTCTTCGCAATTCAGAGGCGACCGGTTGGCTGATATGCTGTCGGAAGAAGCCCGTTTTCTGATGGGCTGCGAAAACGATTAAAATGGAATTTGGCTCGTCTTGACAAACATTAACCTGCGCTGCAGTGTTGAATAATATATTATATTCATCACAAAAATGCGCATAATGAAAGTCAAGACACTCTTTGCCACTTTTTTGCTTGCCTCGGCATCTTTGTCACTGCATGCTGTAGACAAGGCCGCCACCGACATACAGATTGACTCTACATTAAAATCAAATAAGATAGTATTTATCGACGGGCGTCCGGCGCCACAAGACACCCAACACTATGTCGATTCTGTGCGTAGAGTTATTTCTGCGTTTTACTACGACCAGTTCCGCCATTTTCAAGACCCGGGAGCGCCTTATTTCCTTTTCATGAGCAAAGACGCCACACTCGCCATGGGCATGGGCGGCGCAGTGCGCATGAGAGGATATTACGATTGGGGCGGCGCAATACCGGCAAGCGGGTTTGCGCCATATCTTATACCGATGCACCCTTCTCCTACCGACATGAGGCATTTCGGCACCACGCCTGCCGGGACATGTCTGTTCTTTCGTGTCATCGGACGAAATAAGCTCCTTGGTGATTATCAGCTATATATAGAGGCAAATTTCAACGGATATCAGTCACGCGATTTTCATCTGAAAAAAGCCTATGCTATTGTCAACGACTTTACAATAGGCTATGCCTCGTCGACATTCTCCGACCCGGCTGCGTTGCCACCTACGGTCGACGCCCAAGGTCCGAACAACAAAATCAGCCCCACGGCGGTTCTCGTCCGCTATATGCCGGTAGTGCGCGACCGTTGGGTATTTGCAATATCGGGAGAAACGCCCTCGGGAGCGCTTGATGTTGATGACAGAAATACGGCTAAGGTCAGCACCTGGATGCCGGATTGGGCGGCCTTCGCGCAGTATCAATGGGACCCGAACCAACATGTACGTCTGTCTGGCATAGTCCGCACATTATCTTATCGCGACTTGGTGAAAGAGAAAAACCACAATCGCATCGGATGGGGCATACAGCTTAGTTCGGTGGCGCATCCGCATCCTCAGCTTACCACATATCTGACTGCAAACTACGGGCATGGCTATGCCGGTCTCGGCGGAGATTTGCTCATAGGCAACTACGACCTTGTCGCAGACCCCGATGCTCCTGGCAGAATGTACGCTCCGGCATCTTTCGGATGGTGCCTGGGATTGCAGTATAATATTCTTCCGAATCTATTCGTAAGCGCGTCGGCAAGCCAGACCCGTTATCTTCCGTCGCGGCGCATAAGCCCTGACGAATATAAATATGGCATATTCTCGGCAATAAACGTTTTCTGGAACCTTACGCCGAGAATACAGGTGGCCGCAGAATTTGACTTTGGCAAACGTCAGAATTTCTCACACGAGCACCGTTACGCCAAACGCATCGGCGCCATGTGCCAATTCTCATTCTGAATATGCTATAAAATCAGTATTTCTTGCCGGGTCGTTCGAGCATTGCCGACGCTATTGTATCGGCCGAATGGATAAGCGACTGTAGAGGCGTCAGTCTGCCGGCCTGACGGTAGAAGCGCTCGTCGTCGCGCGACAAATTCCACGGCCCCATGTGCCAGCGTATGGCATATATTTCTTCGTCGGTCAAATCAAGGCCTGACTGGAGAAGCAATATCACAGACTTCTCGCCGTGGCCTACCGGAAAATGCTCGTCATGGATTTCGTACGTTTCGATTTCTTCATACGTCCCTATCTCATTGCGGCGTTTTTTGCGGACGAGTTCGTAGAAATCGGCCTTGCATACATCGTGCAGCAATGCGGCGATGGCAATGCTGTCTGTCGGCAGCTGGCTTTCGAGGTCGGGACGTTCGCGCACTACCCACTCTCGGGTATTCATTGCCGCATCGTACACATTGAGCGAATGGTCAAGAAGACCGCTGGGATAAGCATAATGGCCTTGAGCCGACGCCGGAGCCGTAAAAAAGCCCCAGCTGTCAAGGTCTTCAATCACATAATCGATGTTTTCGCGGTTCGTGGCACGCAATATTTCGATGAAACGGCTGCGTGCATCAACGTTTATGTTGCTATCCATGAGTCAATATAAAAAACCTTCTAAAGCACCGGGCTTAGCAACCTGAGCACCGATTCGGCAAGCCGTTTGGAAAAACGACGCCGACGCCATTGGGCCGGATGCACCCGTTCGCATTGTTTTAAATCGTTTTTAAAAACTTCGAGCATCTTAGAAGTAAGCTCCTTACTGTAGAAAAACAGGTTGGCTTCGAAATTACATTCAAAACTGCGGAAATCGAAATTTGTCGAACCTATGGTGACAATCTCATCGTCGACAATTATCATCTTTGAGTGTAGCATGCCACCCTTGTAGAGGTAGATTTTAATGCCGGCACGAAGGCATTCGGCGATGTATGACGCCGATGCGAGTGTCAGCATCGTCGAATCGCTATGTTCGGGCATCATTATGCGGACATCCACATGCGCCAACGATGCCGACTGGAGAGCTTTGAGCAAAGCTTCTGTCGGCAAAAAATAGGGAGTCTGGATAAATACCCTACGACGCGCGTTTGATATGGCTTTGTGCAAAGCCAAGGCGATATTGGCCCATTGCGAAGTCGGCCCGGAAGTAAGCAGTTGCGCGCCGACATTGTCGACACTTTCCGGGCGCTTGTCACATGCGGTTTCTTTGGTTGGCATATCCTCAATCAGCTCGCCGCACATAAAGTTCCAGTCTACGGCAAAAGAATACTGCAGGGCGGCGACAGCCGGACCGGTTATGCGCACATGCGTGTCGCGCCACCGGTCGAAACGGCGTCCCCCGTCAATATATCTGTCGGCGACATTCATTCCGCCGAGATAGCCGATAGAACTGTCTATGATGCAGATTTTACGATGGTTGCGCCAATTGATGCGCGTGGCAAGCTGAGGAAAAGACACTTTGAAAAACGGGAAGGCGGCGACGCCCTCTCGGCGCAATTTTTTGAAAAAACGCGATTTTACGCTAAACGATCCCACATGGTCGTACATCAGCCTGACTTTGACTCCCTCTTTTGCTTTCTCCGTCAATATCGAGGCAATACGTCTACCAAGCGTATCGTCTTCAAAGATATAGTATTGGATATTGATTGTTTCACGGGCATTGCGAAGGTCGGTCTCCAAAGCCTCAAATTTAGAAGTCCCGTCAGTGAAAACCTCGACGGAGTTGGCCGGATAGTACTGAGCCCCCGTAAGAGAACGTGCGAGATTGATTTGCTGCACCGACGGTGTTGCAAGGCCGGCATTGCGAGGGTCTGCATTGATGCGCGGTTCGCGGCGCTTCAACTTGCGACGGATACGGCGCGAAACCATACGTGTGTTTTTGATGCTGCGCCCAAAGAAAATATACAATATAAGCCCGACAACAGGCAACAAAAGTAAAACCGTAACCCAGGCAAGAGACTTTACCGGGTTGCGGTTTTCAAACAATATCACAAATATGATGACCAAAGTCGACCCCAGCGCTATGATGGCAAACGCTGAATACAGCCAATTGGCTGTCATTAAAGACGACAGATGGTCGAACATGGCCGTTGTTCCGACGGTCAGTCGTCGAATGTCATCTCGTCGAAGCCTTGGGCGTCGAATTCATCTTCGTTGTAGCTGTCAGCGCCATAGAAATCTTCGTCGAGGTCGGAAACGTTCGATGCGTGCTTGGCATCGACCTTCGCGTCGAATTCTTCAAGGTCGACGGTTTCGGGAGGAGGCGTTCCAAGCGACAGCGTGCACAAGGGGTCTTTGAGCGAACGGCCGGTGACGAGCTGGGTCATTTCTATGAAGAACATTCGCTCGGTGATGTAGTCGAATACATAGAGCAGTTTTTGCCCCTCGTCTTCGATGAAATCGGAAAGCACGGATTCGTCCATGAGCCATACGTCCTGGTCGTCATCGACGCCCATGTCTTCAAAAGTTATCTCTTTTTCTTTCTCCCAATTTCGGTCGCAAAGGAAAAAAGAACTCATCTGAGTCGCATCATAGCCTACACATTCGCAAATCGCTTTCTTGAGGTCCAAAAACGTTGCCGTGGCATCGATTTGGATTTCGCGTTTGAAGTTGTCGACTTCGTCGGATACTATACGGAAATTAAATATCATAATATTTTTAGAAGTTCTTTTTCGTAACTTTTCGGGTCTTGTAAATATTTATACTGCGAAGTTAGCAACAAACAATCCATTCTTGCAAGAATTTCATAAAAAAAATAACGGCACATTTCATTTAGGCTCTGCGCACATTGCTTTGAGAAGGGCGTCGGCCAGCAAATCGCCCCATAAGCGATAGCCGTCGGCTGTATAATGAACGCCGTCTTTGCCGAGAATACGGGCTTTCTTGAGTTTGGCGGCGGCGCCTGTACCGCCGGCCACCTCATAGTGGTCGTAGTATGGCAAACCTTCACTTGCGGCATATTCCTTGATGATATTTCTGACGGTCAATACCTTCTTGTTTACCACGCTCGATGCCACACGGCGCCAACGACCTTTCTTGTTGCGTACACGGCGGTATGTCTTCTTATAGCATTCGGCAGGCCCGACAAGTACGATTTTCGTTTGCGGATTGTTTTGCCTCACCGTCGCGACCAATGTCTCAATCCCGGCAAGGATATTTTCAGGATTATTTCTGCTGAAGGCCTCGTTTGTGCCGAGCGCTATCACAGTAAGATCTGGGGTTAATTTGGCAAGGCCTTGAGCGAAGCCTTCCACAAGGCCATACGATGAATATGTCGCTCCGTTGTTTCCGAGCGAGTGCACCACCGTACCGACTGTATCGCCAAGCAGTTCAAATCCACCGAAAGTGGTGTCACCGATGTCTCCTCGCATTTCCAATGACAATTCATTAAATGAGCCGCCGAGGCGCAGGCATAGCTCTTTGTAGGCACTGATGCTATCGAAAGGCACCACATCTCCATTGTCGTTGTACAAGCGTATGATTTCGGGAGTCTTTCCGAGATACAGCATACGGAGCCTGTCAAAAGGCATTTCGCACTTCAGCGACAATGAAAATTCTCCCACCTCGGGCCTTATGCCAATTCCTGTAAAAGGCATGGCGGTAGGCCACGGCATTTTCAGTAGCTTTGATGCTGTAAATGGCGCGTAAGTGTGGATTGTATAGTCTTTCGGCTGATTGGTGGACGCTAACCTGAACGGTATCACAAGACCACGGCCGGCGCATCGTGACGCCGCCTGCAAGCGGCTGCGCAGAACAGAGCCTCCGAAGTCGGCCTGCACGTGCGAGTCGCCAAGATACACAAGCGAGAAAAGGCTGTCGCCGCGAGCGGCTGCTGCGAATTTGGCCGACAAGGCTGTCCAATCGTCGCCATTGAGTTCTATGACATTGGCCGACGGCTTCATGAAAGGATACGACGAATACCGCGCTTCTGCCGACGGTGCCTCTATTTCGGGATTTAGACGCAGTTCAAGCTGCGTATCGTCGGCAAACGCCAATATCGCCGACACGAACACGGCAAAGAACAATGTCGCAATACGCTTATTCATCGGCTGCACACAACAAAGCATCAAAAAGCAGTCGGGCAAGTTCTTTGCCGCCGTCATGGTTGAGGTGGATATAGTCGGCATTCATAAGGCGGCGTTTGCGCCAAGCTATCGACGCGCCCGGGCCGCCCATTGCTGCACGAGTGTCCCAAAAGTGTGTTTTGGTAAGCATTGCAAGCTTGCGTTGTGCCTTTACCATGGCGGTGCATGTCGGCAGAGATTGTACTTCGGCACCATTTTTCACCCCTCGGTCACCTACACCCATCACAAGGATGTCGGCATGCGGATAGCATTCCTGCAAACGCGCTATGCTCTGCACCATACCCTGCATATACGGTGTGTAATCGGTCTGCTCGGCAGAAAGGGCGTTGGTGCCAAACTCTACTATGATAAGGTCATAGTCGGCATTCGTCGCCATCTGCCGACATAATCTTTTGTTCAGCCGACGGTGTGCGAGTCCCGAATTGCCACGGACCGACATGCAGTCGACCTGGATGCCCGATGTTCCGTCGAGATATGCTCCCAGACCCACCAGACCGTCAATATCGCTCTTCACAGCCAATGATGCCGTAGAGCCGTCAATGCTTACAGACCGGGCATCGCCCGATGGCTCGATTTCAAAAGTCTTGGAGTCATTATCTATTGTCAGAGTTATGGTGCCGGAGGTCGGCGCGATGAAGGTAAAAGATGAGCAGCTCCAGCTTTTTGTGCCTTCGGCATAGCCGCACCCCTTGTAGTGGGTGTTTGCTCCGACCGAACCGATGCCATAATCACCACTCAGCGTGCGCATAGAGTCGCGGCGGCTCATTGAGCGAATGTCGTGCATTATCCAACCCGAATCACTCTGCCTCACAGACTTCCGAAATCCCGGAAAATCGTTGTGCATCGCCATGTAGCCGACGCCCGTGCCGCCATAGCGCTGTTGCAGCAGTTCTCGCAAATCGGCGGCAAGTATATCACCCTCAATGAAGGAGTCGCCGATAATTCCGACCCTTACACGTCGATTTCCGACCTGCGACAGCGCTGCTCTGAAACGCGGCAAAGGCCCTTCTTGCCCATAATTCTCAATACGTACGCTACCGCCTGTGGCAATGTTTTCTTCAGGTATCTCAGTTTCAGCCAAGCTGATTGTCTCTGTACTGTCGTTTTCTACGGCAGTAGAATCGACCGTCGCTACGACAGGATTTTTAGGGGAACCTTCCGAAGGAACTTTGTCGGCATTCTGTGCCGTGCTCAGCAATTCGGTCAATTCGGGGTCGGAATAGGTCTCCGTGGCGACCGTTTTAGTTTTAGATGTGTAATTGCGCGGAAAAACATCCTCAAAAAGGTCAAAGTCTTTTATAACATTACCGGTAAGTTCACCCCAAGGCAGTGCCGACATTAGCAGCAACATGCCAAATGCAAGCCCTATTACGATAAAAATATGGCGAGAGGAGGAGTCGTTCATCGTCAGTATTTATTTAGAAGTTCTATCAATGGCGTAGCCTTGGCCGCAGTCTCGTTCCATTCGTCAAAGGCATCCGAAGCTGCCGTGATGCCGCTGCCGGTATATACCGCCCAGTTTCTCTCGTCGAAATGTACACAGCGCAAAACAACATATGCCAACGGACCATTGTTGCCGGGAACCGTAATCAGCCCACCGTAACAGTTTCGAGGCGTTGTTTCGGCTTCTGCAATATCACGCATGGCATCTGGTCGCGGAAAACCGCATACGGCCGGAGTTGGATGTATGGCCGCTATGACATCTTCTGCCGGAAAAACGCCGTCAGCGACATTACGTATGGCTATCGGAGTGCATAGGTGTTCCACAACCCCGTAGCTGAAATTGTAAGGCTCCAATGCTTCGGCCTTGGCTGGTGTTTCAAGAGCATTTATGCGTAAACATATGTCCTCGACCACAATGCGGTGCTCCTCAATATTTTTTTCAGACCATCGCCCTATAGTATCTGCCGGGCGCGTTCCTGCCAATGCCCTGGTTTTGGCCAGCTTGTCGCCTATGACTTCGAGCAGCAATTCAGGCGAAGCTCCCATCCAATATCCTGTAGACGGATGACTGAACATGAAACAGAACATATCGGGAAAAGACGCGAAGTACTCTTCCATGACGGCTTCAGGGTCAAAGACCTTAAATGTGCCGCATATCTGTCGACTAAGCACCGTTTTACCGCCACGTACTTCGAGCTTGGCTTTAATGTCGTTTATTGTTCTGACATAGTCTTCTTTGGGTGTAGAGCATGCAGGCACCGACATGCTTTTTTCCTGTGAAAAACTGCATGACGGCCATGGTGAGACTTTAGCCCCACCGAACCTCAAAGTTTGCTCTGAAAATGTGGAAAAATCGTATCTGCGTATTTTTTTCTCGCCTGGCAGTCGGCAGAACAGCACGGAGTCCATGGTATATTATTACTTGGCAATACGGCCTAAAAGGTCGAAACCTTCCGATGCGTATATATTGACCTCATATATGCCACCGACCTCGATACGATTGTCCGGGTCTATAAATACACAACAGTCCACTTCGGGCGAATCGTACTCTGTGCGCCCGACAAAACGGCTTCCGTCATATTCGTCGACAATGACGCGCAGCGTTTTGCCGACCTTGCTTTCGGCATGATCGAACGCAATATCCTGCTGCAACGCCATCAGCCGGTCGAGACGTTTCTGTTTCACTTCTTCAGGTATGCCGTCGCTCAAATGGCCGGCGGCATAAGTACCATCTTCTTCGCAATAGGCAAATGCCCCCATGCGTTCAAAGCGTTGCTCGGCAACAAAGTCGAGCAGACGTTCGAATGCCGCATCGTCCTCGCCAGGAAAGCCTACCATCATGGTTGTACGGATGTGTATGCCCGGAACCTCGGCGCGGATGCGGTCGAGAAGCGCTCGCGTGGCTTTGCCGTCGATATGGCGCCGCATGTTGGTGAGGACTTGGTCGTCGATATGCTGTAGAGCAATGTCGAGATAATTGCAGATGTTGGCATGTCTTGCCATCACCGGCAGTATGTCGTATGGAAAATCGGCCGGATAGGCATAATGCAGGCGTATCATTTCCACCCCCGATATCGATGCCATCTTTTCAAGCAATAGGGCAAGTTGCGAGGAACCGTTGCCAATGTCGCGGCCGTACGATGATAAATCTTGTGCTATGATATTGAATTCTCGTGTGCCCGATGCCGCAAGCGTACGTACTTCATCTATTATTTCTTCGACAGGGCGCGAATGGTGTCGGCCGGTTATAAGCGGAATGGCGCAGAAAGCACAAAAGCGGTTGCAGCCTTCTGAAATCTTGAGGTATGTATAGTGCGGAGCAGTCGACAGCTTCCGTTGCCATGGTTTGTCAACCTCGACAAAGCGTCCCGACAAATCGCCGACAAGCGATGTCCAATCGAATTTCCCGTATATACCGTCAAGTTCGGGCATTTCTTCGGCAAGTTCGGAGCGGTAGCGCTCTGTCAGGCATCCCATTGCATAAACTCCTGCAATGCCGCCGTCCGATTTCATCTGCAAAGCTTCAAGGAGAGTGTTTACAGACTCTTCTTTGGCATCTCCGATAAAACCGCATGTGTTTATGACAAATACCGACCCGTCAGGGACAAGCCCGTCGGCAAAACGGACTTTGAAGCCTGCGTCGGCAAAGCGACGGGCAAGACATTCACTGTCGACAAGGTTCTTTGAGCACCCGAGGCTCAGAACCGACACTTCAGGAGTCTTCATCAGTTTTCTTTACGTCCGAAAAGCGACTCTACGAATGCACGCTTGTCGAAAAGCTGCAAATCTTCGATGCCTTCACCTATGCCGATATATTTCACCGGTATCTTGAATTGGTCGCTTATGCCGATTACCACACCGCCCCTCGCGGTGCCGTCGAGCTTGGTGACGGCGAGATGCGTCACCTGGGTGGCCGCAGAGAACTGGTTGGCCTGTTCAAACGCATTCTGGCCTGTTGAACCGTCGAGCACAAGCAACACTTCGTGCGGAGCGCCGGGAACGACTTTCTCCATTACACGCTTGATTTTCGACAGTTCGTCCATCAGACCTTTTTTGTTGTGCAGACGTCCGGCCGTGTCGATGATAACGACGTCGATGTCATTGGCAACTGCCGACGACAAGGTGTCGTAAGCCACAGCGGCGGCATCAGACCCGAGCTGCTGTTTCACTACAGGCACATCGGCACGTCGGCCCCATTCGTCGAGCTGCTCGACGGCTGCGGCACGGAATGTGTCGGCGGCACC
This sequence comes from uncultured Muribaculaceae bacterium, assembly GCA_910583525.1. Classification (GTDB taxonomy): domain Bacteria; phylum Bacteroidota; class Bacteroidia; order Bacteroidales; family Muribaculaceae; genus CAG-873. The sequence goes on from CAJTXL010000001.1 coordinate 113,483, forward strand.
GAGCATAACTTTATTGCCGGCTTTTTTGTATTGGTACGCAAGCTTGCCTATCGTGGTGGTTTTTCCCACACCGTTTACGCCGACAACCATAATGACGTATGGCTTTTTACCGGCCGGCGGCATGAACTTGTCGGCGGCGTCTCCGTTATCGCTTTCGGCGAGCAATGCGCTTATCTCCTGACACAAAAGTTCGTTCAGCTCGTCCATATCGACATATTTGTCGCGAGCCGCACGTTCCTGAATGCGTTCTATTATTTTAAGTGTGGTTTCAGCCCCGACGTCACTGGTGATAAATACTTCTTCGAGTTCGTCAAGGAAATCGTCGTCGATAGTGCGGCGCCCGGTAAATACGCGGCGCAACTTGCCCAAGACCCCTTCTTTGGTCTTCTCAAGGCCGCGGTCGAGGTTCTGTTTTTTTTCTTTGCTGAAGAAATCAAAAAATCCCATGTGAGTGTCTTGCTGGTTTCAAGCAACAAAGTTAGTGAATTTTGCCGATATTGAGACTTCTTTTCTCTTTCTTGACGACAAAAAAAGTGCGGTTACATGCCTATTGCAGCCCTCATTTCGTCGTATTCAGCCCAATCGGGGTCGTTTTCGGCATAAATATCAAGAGGCAATAGAGAAAAAGACGCCAAGGCTCTGTTGAGGAACTTGCCGAAAACATCGGTCGAGAATGTGTAGAATATCCAATTGCGTTCTCCGGCACCCGTATATATCCCTGTGAGAATCGCCGTGTTCTTGCCCTTCAGATTATCCTCGAATGCCTGGGTAACTTCTTCGAGACAATGCGATGTAGCCTCGTCGGGGAAACCGAGCGGTCCGTCAGGAGTATAGCGCATGGTGACTTCAACCCTTATGCAGTACTTCTCTCGTGAACGGAATTTGTCGACATCGGTGCACCCTGTCACGATGATGGTATTCCCTTCATCATCTACGGTCGGATATGTTAGCCATTGGTCTTTCTCTGACATAAGAGGGCCTTTTCAGTGTTTTTTCAATAATATCGATAAAAAAGCATGGTCGGAGTATAAGCCGGGTTATGTGGCGGACGTACTTTCGCCGAAACGGGAGATGCGTCGCACCGTCTGTCATTTATCTGGCCCGAAAGCCTTGAGCAGTCTACCCCCCGGCAATGGACGAGCAGCCCTTGAATGCCGGTATACTTGACCTTGCAACCCATAAGGCGTGCGGCACGGCATATCGCTATGCCGTCCGGTGGGCTCTTACCCCACCTTTTCACCCTTGCCGTCCCACGAGGAAGCGGCGGTTGTTTTCTGTCACGCTACTCTACCGTTACCGATAGCTTTCCGTTAGAAAATATGGTGCTCTATGTTGCCCGGACTTTCCTCTCGCCCTTTATATTGAAGACGAGCGACAGACCCTCCGGCCATGCTTGTGTCTTGTCTACTACGGAACGGTTACATGTATCCGCGCACCACGCCGCGCTTGGAGTTGCGCACGAACTGCAGTATCTCGTCGCGTTCTTTGGTCGCCGGTAGTTCGGCCTCGATACGGTCGATGGCATCGCTGATGTTCATGCTGCTGAGATATAGGTAACGGTATATTTCCTGTATCTCGCGTATCGTATCGCTGCTGAAGTTGCGGCGACGCAGCCCTACCGAGTTGATGCCGGCATAGCTTATTGGCTCGCGTGCGGCCTTGATATACGGCGGAATGTCTTTATTTACAAGCGCTCCTCCCTGCAGCATCACATGGGCGCCGATATGGCAGAATTGGTGTATGAGGCTTCCGCCGCCGATTACTGCAAAATTATCGACTACCACTTCTCCGGCCAGCTGTGTGGCGTTGCTGATGATGACGTTGTCGCCTACTATGCAGTCATGTGCCACGTGGCTGTATGCCATGATGAGCGTGTTGTTGCCCACCACAGTGCGGCCTCGTGCCGCAGTGCCACGGTTAACGGTAACACACTCGCGCAGGGTCGTATTGTCGCCTATTATAGCGAGGGTTTCCTCTCCGTGGAACTTCAAATCCTGGGGTATGGCACCGATGACAGCGCCCGGGAATATATTGCAGTTGCGCCCGATGCGTGCGCCCTCAAGAATGGTGACATTGCTTCCGATGCGTGTGCCCTCGCCGATTTCGACATTCTGGTCGATGGTCACAAAGGGGTCTATCACCACGCTGTCGGCAATTTTTGCCGCCGGGTGAACGTATGCCAATGGTTGCTTCATAATTTACTGACTTACTTGTTCTTGATGATTTGTGCCATGAACTCGCATTCGCACACGACTTTCTCGCCTACGAAAGCGCGGCCTTTCATTACGGCCATGCCGCGGCGCAGAGGCGTCATGAACGAAACATGAAAAAGAAGCGTATCGCCCGGCACCACTTTCTGGCGGAACTTCACATTGTCGATTTTCATGAAATATGTCGAATAGCGCTCAGGTTCGTCGACGGTGCTGAGCACCAATAGTCCTCCGGTTTGGGCCATGGCTTCGACAAGAAGTACACCGGGCATTACAGGTTCTTGGGGAAAATGACCCTGGAAGAACGGCTCGTTTGTCGTAACGTTTTTCACTCCGACAATGTAATGCTCTGTCTTGTCGATAACTTTATCGACGAGAAGGAAGGGATAACGGTGCGGCAGGCTGCGGCGAATGGCGTTGTTGTCCATCAGCGGCTCTACGTTAGGGTTGTAGAACGGAGCCTGCACATCCTGACGGCGGATGTCGTTGCGCAATGCTTTCGCAAGCTGGGTATTGATGGTGTGTCCGGGCTTGGTGGCTATGACACGGCCTTTCAGCGGACGGCCAATCAGGGCAATGTCGCCGATAAGGTCCATCAGCTTGTGCCGAGCAGGCTCGTTGGGCGCCGACAAGGGTCGCTCGTTGATATATCCGAATACGGTGGCGTCGTGGTGCGGAACTCCCATCAGGTCGGCGAGATGGTCAAGCTCGTCCTGGGTTTTGGGCGTTTCATATATCACTATAGCGTTGTCGAGGTCGCCGCCTTTGATGAGTCCGGCTTTCAGAAGAGGCTCTATGTCGCGGACAAAGACGAACGTGCGGGCATCGGCTATCAGTTCGCCGAAGTCGCTCACGTGGTCGAGGGTGGCATACTGGTTGGCAAGGAACTCCGACTCGAAATTTACCTTCACGTCGAGACTGAACTCATCGTCGGGCAGAAGCATAAGCTTGGAGCCGGTTGCAGGGTCTACAACCTCGACTTTATGCTTCACGTAGTAGAAGTCTTTGTCAGATGCCTGTTCTTCGACGCCTACAGCCTGTATGGCTTCGAAAAAAGGTTTGGCGCTGCCGTCAAGTATCGGAATTTCAGGCCCGTCGACTTTGATGAGTACATTGTCGATGCCGCTTACATAGAGTGCGGCCATGGCGTGTTCGATGGTGCTTACCGTTACTTCACCCTTTCCGACTACGGTGCCGCGGTTGGTCGATACCACATTCTCGGCAAGGGCATCGATGACAGGCTGTCCTTCGATGTCGGTGCGCTGGATTTTATAACCGGTGTTATCGGGAGCCGGGCAGAAAGTGGCTTCAAGCTGCGCTCCTGTGTGGAGCCCTTTGCCGCGGAGGGTGAATTCACCTTTGAGTGTTAATTGCTTCATTGCTGGATTGCAGTGTGTATGGTAAAAGTTTTTTATTTTTCTTTCAATTGCCGTTCGAGCTTGTCGACACGCGCAAGCAGCTGCACAAGTTTTTTCTGTGCGGCAATCATGCGAGCCCAATCGCCCATGGGCACCGCCGGCGAACCCATTATACGGCTGTCGTCGGCGACACTTTTGGCTATTCCGCTCTGAGCGCCTATCTGCACGCGGTCGCCTACGTTTATGTGGCCGGCAAAGCCTACCTGGCCGCCAATCATGCAGTTTGCGCCCACTTTCGTAGAGCCTGCGATGCCGGCCTGCGATGCCATCACGGTGTCGTGTCCTATCTCGCAGTTGTGGGCCACCTGAATCAGGTTGTCGAGTTTTACGCCCTTTGCAATATGTGTGCGCCCCATGGTTGAGCGGTCGACCGTAGTATTGGCGCCGATTTCGACATCATCGTCAATCTCTACTATGCCGATTTGAGGGATTTTATGATAGACGCCATTACTGTCGGGTGCAAAACCGAAGCCGTCGGCGCCTATGACCGCTCCGCTATGGATTATGCAACGGCAGCCTATGCGGCATCCATGGTAAATTTTCACGCCGGGATAAAGGATTGTGCCGGCGCCTATGGTGACACCGTCGCCAACATATACCTGAGGGTAGATTTTGACGTCTTCACCCATTTTGACATCCTTGCCGATATAGGCGAATGCACCCACATAGCAGCTTTCGGGAACTTCAACACCTGCCGAAATATGGCATCCGTCCTCAATCCCTTTAGGCTGGGGCGTCAGCGCAGCGGCGGCAAGACCCATCAGCACCGACAGTGCCGAATAGGGGTCATCTACACGGATTAACGTCGCCGTTATGGGATGTTCGGCTACGAAATCACGCGACACCAGCACTATCGACGCGCCTGTCGTATATATATAGTGGGTATATTTAGGGTTGGCAAGAAATGTTATAGTGCCGGGGACGGCTTCTTCTATTTTGGCAAAGTTGCAGACAGAGACATCACCCCGTCCTTCGACTTCGCCTCCTATATGTCGGGCTATTATTTCGGCGGTTAGCTGCATTGCTTTGATTGGTTTTGGCGGACATGTCCGCTTTTATTCAATGTGCAAAATTGGCAAAAAAAATCGACATACAACCTATATCCGTATAAAAAAGTTAAAATCAAGGTCTGTTTTTGCTCCTTTTTCGTACATTTGTACCATTAAAAACTTGTCATGAACCCGATACGCTACGCCCAAGTCATACTTCCGCTACCGCTCGACGGCACTTTCACATACATAGTGCCGCAACATTTAGAAACCGCAGCAGGTGTCGGGTACCGTGTGATTGTGCCCTTCGGAAAAAGGCATTTCTACACCGGCGTCATCGAAAGTATAAGCACCATAAAGCCGGACAAAAGCATAAACCTCAAAGAGATTGTCGAGGTGCTTGACAAAGAGCCTATAGTCCGTCCGGCCCAAATCCGTTTTTGGAAATGGCTCGCCGACTACTACCTTTGTACCGTAGGCGAAGTCTTCAAAGCGGCACTGCCGTCGGGCCTGAAACTTGAAAGTGAAACACGCATAGAAGCCGCAGCAGATGCCGAAGCCGACTCTTTCGCCGATTGCACGCCGGACGAAATCGAAATCCTTGACTTCGTAAAACGAGAAGGCAGTGTATGTATCGATGTAATATCATCGAAACTCTCAAAGAAAAACGTAAGTGCGACCGTTTCTCGCCTTGTCGACAAAGGTCTCCTTTGCATATCCGAAAAGCTCGTAGAGCGGTATCGTGCCGTCAAAAAGCCATATGTTCGTCCGCTAATCATTCGCAACGACCCTAAAGCGATGGAAGATGCTTTTGCCGCAATAAACCGTTCGGCCAAACAGGAGGAGGCTCTGACCGCACTTATCGCCTTGTCGGAGTTCTACCGGCACGACACACCGCTCGCCGAAGTTCCGTTGGACGTGCTTATGGAAAGGGCCGCAGTATCCCGTCCGATAATAAAGGCTTTGGCCGATAAAGGCTTATGCGAGATATACACAAAAGACATATCGCGGTTCAGCTGGGGCGGAGCGCACGACGCGCCATTGCCAAAACTTTCACAGGCGCAGGACAAGGCTCTCGACCAAATCCATGCGGCGTTCCGTGTGAAAGACATCGTGCTGCTCCACGGCGTAACAGGCTCGGGCAAGACCGAGATATACATCCACCTCATCGACTATGTTCTCAAGCAGGGGCGTCAGGCTCTTTTCCTCGTCCCTGAAATAGCCCTTACGACACAGCTAACACGCCGTTTACAGAATGTCTTCGGCGACAAGGTCGTAATCTACCACTCCAAATTCTCCGACAACGAGCGCGTCGACCAATGGCGCCGCATGCTCGTGGCCGACACGCCGTGTGTGGTGATAGGGGCGCGCTCGGCAGTCTTTCTGCCCTACTCCCGTCTCGGCCTTGTGATTGTCGATGAAGAGCATGAATCGAGTTATAAGCAGTACGACCCGGCTCCCCGATACAACGGGCGCGATGCTGCCGCAGTCCTTGCTGCCATGCACAACGCAAAAACGCTTTTCGGGAGCGCCACGCCGGCGGTCGAGACATATTACAAAGCCACAAGCGGCAAATTCGGGCTCGTGAGCCTCAGCGAACGTTATGGCGACGCCACGCTGCCATCGCTCGAAATCGTAGACATGAAAGCACAACGTGGCCGTAAGGCCGTTTCTGGCTATTTCTCGCATCGTCTGCTCGACGCCACCCTCGATGCCGTAGGACACCGCAAACAGGCCATCCTTTTCCACAACCGCCGCGGATATGCCCCCTTGGCGCGGTGCAAAATGTGCGCATTCACACCTAAATGCGATTATTGCGACGTTTCGCTGACATATCACCGACGAACCAACCGCCTCGTATGCCACTACTGCGGTGCCGAATATCCCGTGCCTCAGGTTTGCCCCGAGTGCAAAGAGCCGGCCATCGAGATAGTGGGCTACGGCACCGAAAGGCTCGAAGAGGAAATCGCCGACAGCTTCCGCGACAAAAAAGTGCTGAGGATGGACCTCGACACCACCCGGAACAAAGAAGGCTACAGCAAAATAATCGACGATTTCTCGTCGCACAAAGCCGACATACTCGTAGGCACACAGATGGTGACAAAAGGCCTCGACTTCGGCGATGTAGAGCTTGTAGGCGTACTGAATGCCGACAGCCTCATAAACTTTCCCGACTTCCGCTCGGCCGAACGCGCTTTCAACATGCTCGAACAGGTGGCCGGACGTGCCGGACGGCGAGACGGGCAAGGCAAAGTAATCGTGCAGACATACACACCGAACCACCACATATTAGAATACGCGTCGCGCCACGACTACCTCGGCTTCTTCAGCCACGAGCTTGAGGAGAGGCGCGCTTTCGCGTTTCCGCCATTCGCACGGATTATAAACATATACCTCAAACACCGCGACAGCGCAACTGTGGCAGAGTGCGCCTCGAAGTTCGCGACATCGTTGCGTGCCGTTTTCAGCCATCGTGTATCGGCACCGCAAGAGCCGGCTGTAAGCCGTGTCCAGGCCCTCTATATACGCAAAATAATGCTGAAAATAGAGCCTGCAGCCTCAATGAAAAGCGTAAAAGACATCTTGCGCCAAAAATACGTCGAGCTGTCGGCATCGCCGCTTATGCGAGGTCTGACAGTATATTACGACGTCGACCCCGTCTGACCGCCCATAAACCCGAAAGCACTTCAATGCGTTATTCTTTAAAAAGATATCGCAATGAAGAAAACATTTCTTATAGCGGCTCTATTGATAGGATTGCTCCTTTTCGCCGGCGGTTACGCCGAATCACACTATAAAACCGCCCCCGGTCATCAGGCTCCTTTTCTGTCGATGAACGACGCCGACAGCATGATAATCCTCGACCGCATGAAGGGCGACTATGTGCTTGTCAACTTCTGGTCGTCATCGGACGCGGCTTCGCGCCGTGCGGCCAATCTATATACCGCATGGCAACGCAGGCACCCCGATGCCGCGCTGAAAATGGTCGGGGTGAATTTTGACACCTCCGAAGGTCTCTTCCGCGAAATAGTACGCCGCGACAGCCTTGTGCCGCAGGAGCAATTCTACGCTTCGGGCGACACCGCCCGGTCAATATACGACAATTACGGTCTCCGCGACGGTTTCGGAGCCGTTCTCATAGACCCTCGCGGCCGCATAGTCACACACAACCCCACCGATGCCGAACTCGACGCCTTGCTTCTTGAAAACAACGCCCATAAGTAGCGGCATGTTATTGCGGAAAAAGCTCTACGCCGAATTGTTAAAATGTTAAAAATCGAGCTGTGGTTGGATATGCGGTTTTCGTTTAGTACTTTTGCGATGCAGGTTCAGACCCAAATCGCCACCCATGAGAAAACCGCAATTCTATTTCATCGCTTTGGCATTTGTTGCCATGACATTCATCGCCACACTGCCCGTAAAGGCATATGGAGGCCGACACTTCGGTGTGCCGCAAGGACTTGCCAACAGACAGGTGCATGCGGTAACCGAAGACGGCAACGGTTTCATATGGGTCAACTCGATAAGCGGCGTCCAACGTTTCGACGGCCGGCAATTCCGCACATATGAGCTACCGGGCGTAATGCCTTCACAAGATTATTGGCGTGCCGGAACCCGTTTCGGACGCGACAACCAAGGCCGTCTAAGGGTTTCGCTGCGTACCGGCCTGCTTTTCGTATACAAACCCGAGACCGATGCTTTCGAGACCGTTTTCGACCTGCATTCCCATGGCATAAACTCGATGATAGAGAACGTTCTCTACTCTGACTCCACGCTGTTGTGCACCGACGACGGTATTTACTCTATCGGCAATTCGGGTCAACCGCATAGGATGGCTCTGCAAGGTTACAGCATATATGATTTGTGTGAAACGGCCAAGGACGTATATTACGCGGCAAGCAGCGATGGCGTCTTCAAACTAAGTCGCTCAGATGGAGAGCTGCACGTCTATCGCATACCCGGCATCGACAGCAACCGCGTCACTTGCCTTCTGCATCTCGGCGACAAACTTTATGTGGGTACTTTCGCCGCAGGCCTTTATGCAGTCGACCTGGCAACAGACAAAGTGCGCAAGATACCGCTGCCCGTCGATTGGATGCCCGTATATACACTTCTTGAAGTTCCCGACGGAAACGTTATGCTCGGGCAGGACGGCGCCGGAATATTCGTCATCGACCCTCTCGACAGCAAAGTAATCGAGCGCTACGACGAAACGTCGCCGGTAAGCATTTCAGCAAACACCGTCAAAGACATCTGCCGTGATTCGAATGGCGGACTATGGGTCACAACCACTTCCGACGGGCTCAATTATATATCTCCGACCACGAAATCGGCATGGTTCACACGTTCGACCGGCAATCCGTCGACGGGCATATGTTCCGATTTCGTCAACGTCGTCTTTGAGGATTCCGACGGCGACATGTGGTACGGCACCGACAAAGGCGTCAGCCGATGCGACAAATACGGCAATTGGTGGCATTACCTCAAAGCCGACAATGGCACAAACACACAAGTCCTGACGCTCGAAGAAGGTAAAGACGGCCGTATATGGGTCGGCGGTTACGGCATGGACGTATATATGATTTCAAAGAAAGACGGACATGTGACACGGCTTCCCGACGGACCTGCGGACAGCGGACTGACAACCAAATATATATTCCGTCTCCTTCGCGACGGCGACAATATGTGGATTGCAGGCATCCAAGGCCGGGTCGTACGCTACAACACCGTCACGGGCACCTATCGACGCTATCAGCCCGAATGTGTGGCCGACCTTGCGACAGACGGCAATGGCACCGTATTCATCGGTGGATGTGACGGACTCGGTATATACACTCCGCAGAGCGATTCTGTAACGATACACATGCAGCTCGACAGCCTGCTCCTGACCCACCCCATCCGCACTTTCGCCTACGACAAGCGACGGTCGGAACTATGGGTTGCGTCCGACGGCGACGGATTGATTCGCTACACGCCATCGACAGGCGCGGTACGCCGCTTCGACAATCACGGACAGTTGGCCAATGCAAGCATAAACACGGTGGCATGCGACAATGACGGGCGCGTATGGTTCTTCACAATCCGCGAAGTCTATGTCATCGATGCCGACCGACAAAAAGTGATGAACATGACACCCGTTTTGGGCATCGGCGACGCCGAGTTCCTCGTCGGAACTGCCGTGGTGAAACACGACGGCAATATCTGCGTCGGCACAACGCAAGGCGCGTTCACTTTCGACCCCGGGCTGCAATTCGACGCATTCAACGATTCAAAACTCATTTTTACCGACCTTAAAGTCAATCATGAAACTGTGCGTCCGGGTGACGATGCCGGAATTTTGGCGAAATGCCTCGACATGACCGGTCAAATAACGCTCAATCCCGATGAAAACACATTCGCATTCTTGTTCTCATCGCTGAATTTCAACGAGTCGCAACGCCTCGAACTCAGATGGAAACTCGAGGGATACGACAAACGGTGGCTTTCGGAGCAGAACACCTACGAAGTGACATACAAAAATGTGTCGCCGGGCAAATATCGTTTCAGGCTACAGAGCTACGACTCGTTCACCGACAGCGTCATTGAAGAGCGCACAATAAAAATTACGGTTCTTCCGCCGATATGGCTGAGGTGGTGGGCCATAGGCATCTACTTCATTATAGGCTTGGCCGCGATTTGGTTTATATGGAGACGCACAAGACATATGCAGCGTGAAAAACTGGTGAACACACAGATACAGTCGCTTCTTGGCCTTGCCCACGACCTTCGTGCGCCCATATCTCTGATAAAGGCGCCGCTGAGCGAAATCGAAACCCGGGAGACTCTAACTCCCGACGGCCTCGACAATCTGAGACTCGCGAAAGCCAATACCGATAAGCTGCTCGAAATGATTTCACGTCTGCTCGACCTGCAAAGATATGACAAGGCCGGTGTCGGCATGCCTGTAAAAATCGACATGAGGCAGTATCTTGAAGATAAAGCGGCTGAATTCCATCTGAACGCCCTGCATAAAAATGACACGATAAACGTGGACGTGTCAGAAACAATGCCGCCGGTAATGTGCGACTACGACATCATCAACCATATCATCGACAACCTGCTATCCAATGCGGTCAAATACACCGAATCAGGCACCATAACCCTTTCGTCCAAGATATTGAAGGGCTGTGTTTTTGTCGGCATCGCCGATACCGGACGAGGCATATCGCGAAAAGACCGCAGGCATCTGTTCCGCGAACGGTTCCGCAGTGCAGAAGCCATCGAGAGCAAAGAGCCCGGTTCGGGTATGGGTCTGCTCATTGTGCACCGCCTGGCCTCAATGATTAAAGGAAGCGTAAAAATTGTGAGTGAACATGGTAAGGGCACTCAGGCTTGCCTGACATTCCCTTTGGTTTTGGCAGAAGAATCGCCCCGTGCCATCGATGATAACGAAAAGAACGATGCAGAGCGGCATGAACGCGACCGGGAAATGATATTAATAGCCGAAGACGACCGTGACCTTCACGACTATCTCGCCAAAGCGCTTTCAGACAAATACGATGTCGCATCGCTCGACACCACAAAAGATGCCATTGAACAAATAAAGGCGCAAAATCCCGACATTGTCCTCACCGACGTTATGATGCCCGGTATCGGAGGCATCGAAATGTGCAAAGCAATCAAAGCCGACGTCGATACCAGCCATATTCCTGTAGTGATTTTGAGCGGTCTCGGCGAGAGACATAACGTCGTAGAAGGTCTCCAGGCCGGAGCAAACGATTATATAGTGAAACCTTTCGACATGACAATACTCCGGGTGCGAATCCGCAACATACTCGACAGGCAACGGAAACTTCAGCAAAGCATAATATCTGCCGCCGGGGACACATCGGGCGACTACGCAGAGCCGGAGTACGCCACCGAGCTTGACAAAGAGTTCATGCAGCATGTGACGCATCTTATCGATAGCCACCTTTCCGACCATCTTTACACTATTGCCGATTTCTGCCGTGACCTCGGCATGAGCAGGACTTCGGCCTACAATAAAATAAGGCAACTTACAGGAGAATCGATAAACGACTACATACGCATCGTGCGTCTGAACCGTGCCAAAGAAATGCTTGCCACGCAGAATTACTCTGTCAGCGAAGTCGCATATACCGTAGGATTCTCCGACCCGAAATATTTCAGCACATGTTTCAAGAAACATTTCGGTACTAATCCGAGCAAAGTCTGAATTAGCCCCGTCATACACGAGCCGGAATGTATGTTTTTGAGCATTTTTGGCCGATTTTACACCTATTTTGTACGGATTTCAACCTGTCTGTAGATTGTCTGCCGTTAACTTTGCACAAAATCTGATAAAACCTAATTCTAATCCTTAAATCCTAATCACATGAGACTAACAATGCTATTCTGCGTCATGTTGCTGTCTATGCAACTGTTCGCACAGCAAGTAACGGTTAGCGGTTCGGTTGTAGACAATACAGGCGAGCCATTGCCCGGAGCTTCGGTTGTCGTTAAAGGGACTGCCAACATGGGCGTCGTGACCGACCTTGACGGCAATTTCTCTACCAAAGTGGAAGTCGGCTCGACCCTCGTCGCATCGTTCATCGGTTTCGCATCGCAGGAAACGGCCATCACCGGCGCCAAAAACGATATACGCTTTGTGCTTGAACCCGTGACGAACTCTCTCGACGAAGTTGTGGCAATAGGCTACGGTACATTGAAAAAGAAATTGGTAACCGGCGCCACCGTGCAGGTCAAAGGCGACGACATCAGCAAAATGAATACGGTGTCGGCTGTAGGCGCCCTATCGAGCGCTGCTCCGGGTCTCAATATCATCTCCAACTCGGGCAAGCCGGGAGCCGGATATAAAGTGAATATCCGAGGTCTCGGCACTACCGGAGATGCCGCGCCTATAGTGGTGATTGACGGCCTCGTCGGCGGCATTGGCAATCTCAACGACCTCAACCCCAACGACATCGAAAGCATCGACGTGCTAAAAGACGCCGCTTCTACGGCAATTTATGGTGCACGTGCTGCGAACGGTGTTATTCTCGTAACGACCAAACGCGGCAAAGAAGGCCGTATAAACATCTCTTTCGACGGTTATTACGGTTGGCAGAACATTGCACGCAAACCCCAGATGCTTGGTGCTCGCGACTATATGACAATAATGAACGAGGCTCAGCTCAACGACGGTCTGCGCCCCTTCGATTTTGCGGCCATCCTTGGGCAAGATAAATTCGACAAGATACAAAGCGGAGAATGGGACGGCACCAACTGGGTCGACGAAGTAGTCGGCGAAGATGCTCCGCAACAGAACTGGTCGTTCGGCGTAAACGGCGGCAACTCGCTCGGCAACTACTCAATCGGGCTGAGCTACACCTCGCAAGAAGGCATCATCGGCCGCAAGATATTCAAATCGAAATACGAGCGCTACAACGCACGCATCAATTCGGAGTGGGCTTTGGTAAAAGCTTCGAATTTCGACATACTCACATTCGGAGAAACACTTCAGCTGAACATGACCAAACAGAACGGCATGGGCGTCGACACCGAAGGTCCATGGTGGAACGGCCTGCGCTTCGCAATGGACGCATTCCCGATTATGAGCCTGTACGATGACGAAGGAAACTGGTCCAAGTGCCTGATGAGCTGGAGCAAGAACCGCGCAAACCCCGTTGCACGCATGTACTATGAAATGGGTCCCAACCGCTCAAGCAACAACTATTCGGCGCGCGGCAACTTCCATATTCAGATACAGCCTATCAAAAATCTCAAACTGCGCTCTGTTTTCGGCTACGGCTATTGGGGATATACCTCGCGCTCGTTCTCTCAGGAGTATAACCTCGGCGGCGATTTCCAACGAACCAACAACAGCACCTCGCAGGATGCCGGCAGCGGTTATTCCTGGAGCTGGGAAAATACGTTGAGCTACAAGTTCGACATCAAGGAGAAAAACCATTTTGACGCCCTAATAGGCATGTCGGCCGAAAAGTGGGGATACGGAGAAGGTGTCGGCGCAAGCCGCCAGAAGACTACTTTCGGCGACTGGAAACATGCCTATATCTCCAATACCGAGGCGCAGGAGGCTCTCTCGACATGGAGCATGTGGGGTTCGCCGAACGACAAAGGCAGCATCGCGTCTTACTTCGGACGTATCAACTACGACTTCGACAATAAATATATGGCGACATTCATTCTCCGCGCCGACGGTTCGTCGAACTTTGCCAAGGGACACCGCTGGGGCTATTTCCCCTCGGCCTCGGTAGGTTGGAACATGACAAACGAAAAATTCATGGAAGCGGCAAGCCCGTATCTTGACTACCTGAAGATTCGCGCAAGCTGGGGCAAGAACGGAAACTGCGCAATCGACAACTTCCAGTATCTGTCTACTATATCTATTGGCGGAAGCAATTACTTCTTCGGTCATGATAAAGGCGGTGTCACCATCGGCTCGAACCCCGACCTGCTAGCAAACACCGATATAACATGGGAAAAATCGGAACAGCTCGACCTCGGTCTTGACGCACGCTTCTTCAACAGCCGTCTCGGCTTTACTTTCGACTGGTACCGCAAGACAACCCGCGACTGGCTCGTACAGGCTCCTATCCTGCTTTCATACGGCGCCGGCGCACCTTATGTCAACGGCGGCGACGTGCGCAACCAAGGTGTCGAAATGGCGTTCTCATGGAACGACCGCATCGGCAAAGACTTCTCCTACGGCGCTTCAATCAACGTAGGCTATAATAAGAATGAGGTGACGAAGCTCAGCAACGGCGAGGGTGTCATCAACGGTGCCGACCACGCCCTTTCGTCGCAGACAAGCTTCATATCGCGCGTCGAAGTGGGCTATCCCATCGGTTATTTCTACGGCTACAAGACTGCAGGCGTGTTCCAGAACCAGCAGCAAGTGCTCGACTATGTGGACAAAAACGGCAAAATGATTATGCCCAACGCAGTCCCCGGCGACGTGATTTTCGTCGACAAGAACAAAGACGGTGTAATATCGGCCGACGACAAAGACATGATAGGCAACCCGAACCCCGACTGGACGCTCGGCATCAACCTCAACGCACAGTTCAAAGGCTTCGACCTTTCAATCTCCGGTTTCGGCGCTTTCGGGCAGCAGATAGCGCACTCCTACCGCGACTTCGGCGACCAGCCCAAAGACAACTTCACTATGGATATCGCCTCGGCACGCTGGCACGGCGAAGGCTCGTCGAACCGCTATCCGCGCATCACGTCGACTCCGCACATGAACTGGACGTATATCTCCGACATCTATGTCGATGATGCCGACTACTTCCGCATTTCCAATATCACTTTCGGCTACGACTTCAAGTCGCTCTTCACACGCATACCCCTCAACCAGCTTCGTGTCTATGTGGCCTGCAACAATCTTCACACCTTCACCAAATATAAAGGAATGGACCCCGAAGTCGGCTACGGTAACGGTGCCGGCTGGGCACAGGGCATCGATATAGGCAACTACCCCTGCACCCGAACTTTTATGGTAGGCGTTTCAATCAAATACTAAAGTTAACCAGCATCATCTTATGAAAAAGTTCATATTCACAATACTTTCGGCGGCGATGCTGACCGGCTGCTCCGAAAGCTTCCTTGACACCGAAAACCTTACGAAGAAAGACAATACGGTGTTCCCGGCAAATACCAACGATGCCGAACAGCTCCTCACGTCGGTTTACACACCTCTGTTGGGAGACATAGAATATCCGTTCTGCAACGCATTCATGCAGGCTGAGCTTATGAGCGACGAACGCCTCGGCGCAGGTGGCACCGACGACCGTGAGGCTCAGGCCGTAGCGGCATTCATGAAAGTGCAGGAAAACCAGTATGCCAAATTTTGGGAACTTAAATGGCAAGGCATATATCGCGCCAACTTCCTCATTGCAAGCGAAGGCAATATCGCATGGGACACTGAGGCCGACCAAAAACGCATTATGGGCGAAGCATATTTCATGCGTGCTCTGCACTACTTTGAACTCGTTCGTGCTTTCGGGAACGTACCTTTGGTGCTCACACCCGACCCCGTGAACAATCCACAAGCTCCGGCTGCCGATGTCTACGGACAAATTGCGGCCGACCTGCTCAAAGCCATAGACCTGATGCCGGCCGCAGCGTGGACTCCAGGCACCGGCACAAACGGCCATGCTACCCGTTGGGCCGCCCAGGGAATGCTCGCACGTGCGTTCCTGTTCTATACCGGATATTATAACGATGACACCATCACGTTGCCCGACGACGGCACTCTGACACGTCAACAAGTCGCCGCTCAGATTGATGACTGTGTGGCAAATTCCGGACACAATCTGTTGCCGGAGTTCCGGAACCTGTGGCCCTATACCGCCGCCAAAGACTACAAATACAACACCGACAACAATCTAAGCTGGATTACCGAAGACGGCAGCAACCCCGAAGTGATGTTCGTAATCAAGCACAGCGGTGCCGGAGCCGATGTCGACGGCAACAACCACAGCCGCAACAACGAAGTCCTGTTCTTCAGCCTGCGCTATCAGGACGAAGGCGGCAACGCATGGGTCGACTGCTATCCCTACGGCTCAGGATGGGGTATCGGCACCGTAACCCCCGACATCTATGAAACATGGCCGACCAACGACCCTCGCCGCTCCGGCTCTATCCTCAATGTCGATGACCCTGCCGAAGGTCTGCTCGCATACCACGACGGTTGCCAGGCACAAGTGCACGACACTCATCTGTTCAACAAGAAGTATACCTCTATCAGTACGAAATCTGACGACCCCACCGCGGAAACATATCTCGGAGTCGGTCTCGTGCCCCTGTATTGGCAGATGTATCCCTCGTTGGCATCGCTTGACTACCAGAACAACACTCTTCAGGACTTCTTCGTGCTCCGTTTTGCCGATATTCTCCTTATGGGCGCAGAACTCGGTTCGGCCAAAGGCCAGTCTTATTTCGACAGAGTCCGCGCCCGCGTAGGCCTCCAATCTCTTCCGCTTACCCTTGAAAACATCAAGAACGAACGCCGTTGGGAACTTGCCTTTGAAGGTATCCGCTACTACGACCTGCTCCGTTGGCACGATGAAAACCTAATCACACAACACCGTTCGAACCTGACGGTCAAGAACCTCAACGTCGACACAAAGATTTCCGTACCTTTCCGCGCCGAGACAAAAGGCTTCCTGCCTATTCCCGACCAGGAAATACAGAAATCACAGGGTGTGCTCGTCCAAAACCCCGGATGGGCGTCGAATCAGGGCAACTACTAATCCTAAAACAAAAATACAATGAAAACCAAGAATATATTCATTTTCGGAGCACTCGCATGCTCGATGGGTATTCTGACTGCATGCGACGCACATGTCGATGATGACACCCTCGGCTCGCTCGTCCCGGCCGAAGTGATTGCCGCCAACCTTGAGGTACGTGGCATCACACCGGGCAGCAACAAGGTAATCTTAAAGAACAATAACATGAACGTGGGCGGAATGTGGGACTACCTCGTTGGTGTCACTACGGCCCAGTGCGACACGGTGCTGATACCATTTCTCGGTGAACAGACACTGACATTCTACGCAACATGTGCCGGCGGCCAGGTGCAAGTGCAGAAAACCGTGAAAATCGAACAAATCGACCATCCCCTCGACCCGGCATGGGAAATGCTTGCCGGAACGACCGCCGAAGGCAAATCGTGGACATGGAACGACGTCTATCCCGATGGTAGCTGGGGCTGCTACGGCGCCGGCGGCTACGGATGGAGCAATGTCGGCCCCAACTGGGACTGCATAGGCATAGGCGACACATACGGCGACGGCAAAGGAAGCGTTGATGTAAACGAATATATCACCTTCGACCTCAACGGCGGCGCCAACGCGACTTTCCACAAAGCCGACGGCACCGTTGTAAAAGGCTCGTTCGTATTCACTATCGGAACAACATCCGAGAAAGCCGCCCAAGGTTGGTTCGGCACGCTCGAACTGCACGACACCAATCTTCCGTTGCCATATAATTATTATGGACAGACAGCATCTTCGGGCAAATACGACATAGCTGTATTTACCGACGGCGAGCTAATCCTTATCGAACCCGACCCCGGAGCATTGTTCTGCGACCCGGCTTGGGCTTCATGTTCGACCCATTGGTGCTTCAAGGCAAAATAAAGTAAGTTTGCAATCCGCATACAGGCTAATGGCTCACGCCCTGAAACCTGTATGCGGATTATTTTATACCGGCAAGGCAAGAAATGCCGCATCTCGCCGTTATAAGCATAGCAATTACTATAAAAATATGAAGATAGGAATAGACCTTGGTGGCACCAACATGCGCATCGGCCTCGTAGAAGACGGCCGGATAACAGCCAAAGAAATAATACCATGTCCGGCCAAAGAAAGTGCCGAAACCGTTGTAAATGCTCTTGCCGACCTTATAGGACGAACCCTCACGCCGGCTGTCGACGGCATCGGCATAGGTGTGCCGACCCTTGTCGACGGCACCAAAGGCATAGTCTACAACGCCACGAATATACCATCTTGGCGCGAAGTGCACCTCAAAGAAATACTTGAAGAACGTTTCGGCATTAGAACAGAAGTGAACAACGACGCCAACTGCTTTGCCCTCGGCGAAGCCCGTTTCGGCAGCGGACGCGGATGCAGTTCGCTTGTCGGCATAACCCTCGGCACAGGCGTAGGCGGCGGACTTGTAATCGACGGAAAACTATACTGCGGCAGGAACACGGGCGCGGCAGAGATTTCAGACCTGCCATACCTCGACCGAAATTTCGAATACTACTGCAGCAGCGGTTTTTTTGTGCGCGAATACGGCATCACGGGCAAAGACGCAGCATTGGCAGCGCGAAACGGCGATGATAAAGCCTCTGAAATTTGGACAGTCTTCGGCACACATATCGGACGACTAATCAAAGCCGTGATGTTTGCCTACGACCCGGAGGCAATCGTTTTGGGCGGTGGAATATCATCAGCCTTCGACCTCTTCGGCGCTTCTATGAAGAATGAGATGGCATCGTTCCCCTATCCCGAAAGCCTGCGAAACCTCATACTTGGGCCGTCGAAGCTCGACGATGTAGCTATTCTCGGCGCATCGGCACTTGTATAAACCAAACAACTATATAACCCAATGTACTTCAAAATCATTTCTGCATTCGCCGTAGGCTTGCTGATAGCTTCATGCCACTCGCGGCCCGAACCTATGACCCTACAGCTTGCCGACGGATGGAAGGTGCAGTCTTCTGCAAAAACTTCGACCGACGGCTCGCAAATAACAGATACCGCCGGGTGGTACGACGCATCTGTTCCGTCAACGGCTATGGCCGTACTGATGGAAAACGGCGCACTGCCCTCCGACCTGCTCGACGGCATGAACTACAAAACCGTCGACCGCACACAATTCGATGCTCCATGGTGGTGGCAAACTTCTTTCGAGTTGCCGAGACTCGGTGACGACAACAAAGCAACCCTCGTACTCGACGGGGTCTCGTACCGCGCCGACGTCTGGCTCAACGGCCAACTTGTGGCTTCATCCGATACCATTATGGGCACTTTCCGACGCCATTTCATCGACATCACACCTTATGTCAAGAAGGACAACACGCTTGCGCTCCTTGTACACCGTGCACAGCCGGGCGAACCGAACATCGGCTTTGTAGACTGGAATCCCCGTCCGGCCGACGAAAGTATGGGCGTATTCCGCCCGGTATGGATACATCTGACCGGTGGTGTTTCAATCTCCAACCCGGCGGTGAAATCGAAAGTCAATACCGAAACGCTCGATGAGGCATGGCTCACCGTCGAAGCCACCCTGACAAACGACACCGACAAGCCTGTGAGTGGTACACTAAAAGCCTCTTTCGAAGGCGTCACTGCCGAAAAAAAGGTAACACTCGCCCCGAAATCCACGGCAACATTGAGTATAACACCCGACGAAGCCGACGTGCTCCACGTAAAAGAACCTCGTCTGTGGTGGACACACAATATGGGCACTCCCGAAATGTACGACATGCACATAGAGTTCGATGCCGACCGCCTTGGGGTGACCGACAAAACCGATGTCAGCTTCGGCATACGCCAAATCGAAGATTATTTCACTGAAGACAATCAACGTGCATTCAAACTAAACGGCAAGCCTGTGCTTGTGCGCAGTGCCGGATGGACCGACGACATTTTCCTGCGCAATGACTCCGTCCGCAACGAAATCGAAGCGGCCTACGTCCGCGACATGGGTCTCAACTCCATCCGTTTTGAAAACATATGGGGCACATCGGAGCACATATATGACCTATGCGACAAGCTCGGACTGCTTGCCTTCACTGGCTGGAGCTGCCATTGGGAGTGGGAACATTACCTCGGCTCACCCGTCGACCAATTCGGGGGTATCAAGACCGAGGCCGACATGAATCTTATAGCCCGTTCTTTCGCCGACCAGGTGGCATGGCTGCGTAACCATCCTTCGATAGCCGGATGGTTCACCGGCTCAGACTTCCTGCCGCGCCCCGAACTTGAGGCCCGTTACCTCAAGGTGCTCGAACGCCTCGATGACCGTCCATACATCGGTGCGGCAAAACAGAAGAAGAGCGACGTGACAGGATATACCGGCACAAAAATGGCAGGGCCGTATGAATATGTGGCACCAAATTACTGGTACGACCCCAAAGCACCCGGCGGAGCATGGGGTTGGAACACCGAAACCGGCATCGGAGCACAAGTGCCGCAAAAAGAATCGGCAATACGTATGCTCGGCAAAGATGTATGGCCTTTGGGCGAAGCCTGGAACTACCATTGCACCACTGCCGGCGACGGCATGCACGACCTCGACGTACTCAACGACATAATAGACAAACGCTATGGCGCGCCGACCGATTTCGACGATTTCATGCGCAAGGCCGAATGGATAAACTACGACGGAACACGCACAATGTTCGAAGCATTCCGCGCACGCGTTCCTCGTGCAACGGGCATAGTGCAATGGATGCTCAACTCGGCGTGGCCGTCAGTCTACTGGCAGCTTTACGACCATTATCTTGTGCCTACATCGGCCTACTATTCTCTTCGCCACTCCAACGCGCCCGTACAACTCATCTACGACTATGGCAAGAAAGCCGTGGTTGCCGTAAACGAATCGGGCAAAAGCGCTACATTCGAAGCAAAGATTGAGCGTTACGGTCTCGATAACGCCAAAGGTACGACCATCAATGCAAAGGTATCCATAGAACCGTATTCAGTAGAAAAAGTGTTCGACGTAGCCGACCCTGCCGCGCTCGAGTTTGTATTCCTGACACTCACAGGCAAGGACAATGATGTCATTGCCGAAAACTTCTATGTGCTGCCGCCGTCGCAGGATGTCAACGACTGGGCAAAAGCCAACTGGTTTGTCACCCCTGTGAAGAAACATGCCGACTTCAAGCCTCTCGCAAACATGAAAGCGGCAAAAGTAAGCACCGAAATAAGTCGTGAAGGCGCCGTTGTGAGCGTGAAACTCACCAACGACAGCCCTCGTGTAGCTTTCTTCAACCGTTTGGCGGCGCTCAACCCCGACGGACAACTCTACGCACCTGCATGGTGGAGCGACAATTATTTCTCGCTCCGGCCCGGTGAGACCAAGACCGTGACTTGCAGACTGCCGTCAGAAGCCGATGCCGAAGCCGCTACTATAAAACTCGACGGCTGGAACGCAGAATAAACTATCCCCGAATATAACAACAATGGCGCATCGACAAAACGGTGCGCCATTGTTGTTTAAGCTATTGTCCGGTCGTAATTACCGTGTCAGTTCTTCAGGCAATATAGGCATCGCACCTTTTTTTGTGCATACGAAAGCCGATGTCTGCACCGCCAGTGAGTGCGCCTCCTGCACGGTCTTGCCTTTGAGAATGCTTGCAATAAACGCTGCGGTAAACGAGTCACCGGCGCCGACAGTATCTTCCACCTCTACTTTTGGCGTGGGCTGGAACGATACGTTGCCCGGCGTGAACACATAGCTGCCGTTTATGCCACAGGTAAGAATGAGCATTTTAAGGTTATACTTGCCGAGCAAAATCCAGCATTTGTCCTGAAGGTCTATGCCGGGATAACCGAACATACGGCTTACCGTAACAAGCTCTTCGTCGTTGATTTTAAGTATATTGCAACGCTTCATGGAGTTGCACAGGATTTCTTTGTTGTAAAAGCCCTGACGCAGATTCACATCGAACACCACCAAGCGGCCGTCACCCTCGGGCATGGCATCGAGAAAACGGTTTATAGTATTGCGTGACACGACATTGCGCTGTGCGAGCGAACCGAAGCATACGGCACGCGTTTCGGTTGCGAGAGCTTCGAGACGGGCTGTATAGGGTATGTTGTCCCAAGCGACATTCTCTTTTATCTCATATTGGGGCACTCCGGCCTGGTCTATTTCTACCTGAACCGTGCCTGTAGGATATGGGACTTTCTCTATCAGTTGGTTAAGACCTTTTGAGGTGAAATTCTCTATGATTTCGTTTCCGAGGGCATCATCGCCTACGGCACTCACCACACAACTCGGTAGTCCGAACTGCGACACATGGTATGCGAAATTGGCCGGCGCGCCACCAATTTTCTTTCCTTCGGGAAGAACGTCCCACAGGGCTTCGCCCATTCCCACTATTATGTCTTTCATGATATTAACGTTTGATTTTGAATGTATAGTAAAGTAGATATGCCACTCCGGCAAGCATCACGGCCACGGCTCCGGCCTGCCCGATTTCGTCGGCGGCATAGCCCATAGCCAAGGGGAATACAGTGCCGCCGAACAGTCCCATTATCATAAGACCCGACACTTCGTTCTTTTCAGTGGGCGAAGCTATAAGAGCTTGCGAGAATATAACCGAGAAAATGTTGGAGTTGCCGAAACCAATCATCCCGATGCCAACATAAAGCGCCATAAGATTGTCGCAGACAAGAAGTATGCCCATGGCCGCGAGCATCATGGCCACGCTTATGCCAAAGAAAAGACGTGGCGACATCGACCGCAGTATGAATGCTCCGAGAAAACAGCCGGCCGTACGGAAAATGAAGTATACGCTCGTGGCAAGCACTGCCTCTTCTAAAGGCAGACCGAGGCGTTCCATAATTATTTTAGGCGCTGTAGTATTTGTGCCCACATCGATGCCGACATGGCACATGATGCCGATGAAACAAAGCAATATGAACGGTCGTCCGAGCAGTTTAAGGCATTCACCGACACCCGATGCCTTGTCGGGGCGCTCCTCTTCGATAGGAGTGGCGGCAAGAATAGAAATGGACAGCACGCTTACAAGAGCATAAATCAGGAACAATGCTCGCCAGCCCAACCCGAAGGTCGGCAGATATGTGGTGGCGCCCCATGCCGCGATGATGGGTGCGAGGAACGAAGCGATGGCCTTTACGAACTGGCCGAATGTCAGGGTCGAAGCAAGTCTGTCTGAACTTATAAGATTTGAAACAAGCGGATTTAGCGAAGTCTGCATGATGGCGTTGCCTATTCCGAGAAACGAGAAAGACGCCAACATTATCATGTAGCTGTCGCCGAATACAGGGATTATCAGCGATAAGGCAGTGACAGCAAGGCTTATCAGTACGGTTTTCTTGCGTCCGATTTTGTTCATCAGCATTCCGGTAGGTACTGAGAATAGCAGAAACCAGAAAAATACGAGAGAGGGAAAAAGGTTTGCCTGTGAGTCGCTCAGCCCGAGGTCTTTCTGCACATAGTTCGAAGCCGTGCCGACAAGGTCGACAAAGCCCATTGCGAAAAAGCACAGCATTACGGGCACGAGCTGCAAGAGCGATGAGTTCCGACGTGTTGTCATGGTGTGGGTATTCATAAAACTTATTTATCGATTGAATAGATTTGCAAGCTTCCTATTTTAGCGTTGCCACCGTTGGACTTTAAAGAAAGCATCGAGTAAGGCTTTCCGGGAAATACGAGGTTGGTCATTGCAAAATGTCCGTTGTTGCCGAAAATTTCTATGCTCGAACGGTCAATGAATATACGCAACGATATTTTGCCGTTTTTCTCAAAGGTAGGAGCTACAGTCACTGCCGGGAAATGTTCGCTGAAATCGGTCACTCCGCTTTTACGGCGGTCAAACGAGAATGTCCGTGCCGATGCGTCGTAAACCATCACCACCTTTTCACCGAGTTCGTTACTTAATTCGATGTCGACACTTGTCGCTTTGCGCGCATTTACGTCAAGTAAGATTTCGCAGATGCCGTCATTGTCTTTCGGCAAAGCATATTTCTTGTAATCTTCGCCTATGTTTCCCGAAGTTTTTTTGAAAAGCCGGCCACGGATGGCGTCAATCTCAGACGACGGCACACTTGATGCGTAAATCTGACCGTCATCTCCTTTGAAAAGACCTATTTCACGCGGCAAGGTATTGGCGCTTCTGTACTGCATGGTGGGCACATCGGCAGCATACTGCCAGTTGCTCATCCATCCGATGGCAGTGCGGCGTCCGTCAGGCGCGTCGCTCCAACTTACGGTAGCATAGTGGTCTTTGCCGAAGTCGAGCCATTTTGTGGGCACGGTTCCGTCCGATGCTTTGTCGGGCGTGAATGTCGTTCCGTCGAAATCTCCGACAAAATATTGCGTGGCGCTACCTCCGAACGGGCCGCCGGGATTGATGTTGCACAACAGCACCCATTTTTTGCCGTCTATGCCGTCGACAGGCAATTCAAAAAGGTCGGGACATTCCCAAACGCCGTCCTGACTACCAAGAGCTTTGCCGAAAGCACTGCGGAGCGTCCAATTTTTCAAATCAGGCGACGTGAATATAAGCATTTCGTGTTCGAGCGCATGCGCAAGCAGCAAAGTCCACTCGCCGGTAGCTTCGTTCCAGAACATGTTCGGGTCGCGGGCTTCACTTTCGAGCGTGATTACCGGATTGCCTGAATATATATTGAAAGTCTCTCCACCGTCTTCGCTCCATGCAAGGCTCTGCACCTGGCTTGCTCCGGCCGAAGTGTAAAGTGCCACCACAGCATCATTGCCGAAACCTGCCGTATTGCCATGGTCGACAACGGCGCTTCCGCTGAATACCGAGCCGAGACCGTTGGGTTCTATCGCAGTCGGCTGGTGCTGCCAATCGACGAGGTCGGTCGACGTCGAGTGTCCCCACGTCATGTTCTGCCATTTCGACCCATAGGGATTCCATTGGTAGTAAAGATGCCACACGCCGTCTTTATAGAACATGCCGTTGGGATCGTTCATCCAACCGTACTGCGGAGTATGGTGAAATGCCGGACGGTATTTCTCGCGGTTCGACACATCGAAAGTATCCGATATCGAAAAATTGCTCCAACATACGTCATCTTTTACTTCACGTATATCCGAACGGCTTTGCGAAGTAAGAATATTTAGCACCACATCGTGTCCGCGGTACTGCTCCAAAGCAAAAGGTACGAAGTAGTCGACTTTCGATTTCGCAAGTTTCACATATAAGGTCTTGTCAACTTTGCCGTCGACAAGCACGTTGACAGTAGCATCGTCGTTGCTTTCCTGTACGGGCATAAGAAGGAATGTGCCGTCACCCTCTACTCTGACAAGGGTGTTGTTTATGCCGAGGTGCTCAATCTTGACGCCGTCAGAGGCAAAAGCGGAGCTGCCCGACAAAAGGGTGATGGCAATGGCTGCCTTGAGTTTCGTTTTCACAGTATTATTCATTGTTGTTCTTTAGAATTCTGCCATAAATCAATCGGCACTGCAAAACTAATATTAATAAATCGGAGACCATATAAAATTCCATGCCTTAGCTGTCAAAAATGTTGCATCGCATTATTTTTACAAGCTTCCGCACTGTTTTTCATAGACTTATTCGTATATTTGCAGTGCCTTAAACCCGATGTACGTTACACATGAAAAAGTATTTATATCTGTCTTTCATTATTATATTGTCGGCACTTGCATCATACGGATGCAAAGAAACAAAGACATACCGCATAGGCATATCGCAATGCAGCCAGGATGACTGGCGAGCAAAGATGAACGATGAAATCAAGCGCGAAATAATGCTTCATGAAAATGCCACCGTCGAAATCCGCTCGGCCGACGACAGCAACACCAAGCAGACAGAAGATATACGCTATTTCGCAGACAACGGATTCGACATCATCATAGTCTCGCCAAACGAGGCCGAAGCCCTGACTCCCGTTATCAGAGATGTGTACGAATCGGGGATGCCCATAATAATCTTCGACCGCAACATCAACGACAGCTCCTATACCGCTCGGATAGGTGTCGATGACAAAGGCATAGGCAGTGCGGCAGCACACTATGCTTTCAATATCCTCGGCGCGCATCCTAAAGCGATAGAAATTACAGGACTGCCAGGCTCGACGCCTGCCGAAAACAGGCACGACGGTTTTGTAGAGGAGTTCGTAAAAGGTGGCGGACACATGCTTGCAAGCGCAACCGGAAAGTGGAACAAAGAAGATGCCATGCCGATTGTGGATTCTCTCCTTAATATATATGACGACATCGACCTTATCTATGCGCACAACGACCGCATGGCAATAGGCGCTTCGGAAATAGCCCGGAGCAAAGGACGCGCCAACATCAAAATCATCGGTATCGACGCCGCTCCCACAATCGGCATCAAAGCTGTTGCCGACGGCGTAATCGACGCGACTTTCCTATATCCGACCGAAGGGCACCGCCTCGTCCGTACGGCACTGGCCATCCTCAACGGCGAACCTTACGAACGCGACGTGCAGATACCGGCATCTTCGGCCGTCGACATATCGAATGCCGACATCCTGCTGTTGCAGAACGAAGCCCTCGTAGAAGAAACGTCCAAGATGAAATTCCTGAAGGAGAAAATCGACGAGTATTGGGAAAAGCATTCGTCGCAGACCTTTCTGTTCTACGCGAGCATTGCTATAATAATCCTTCTGTTTGGCGTGTTCTTTCTTTTGCTGCGCGCCTATTGGCAACATCGCCGCCATCAGGACGAACTTTTGGAGCAGAACAAACTTCTTGAACAGCAACGCGACCTACAGGCTTCGCTGAACGAACAGCTTAAAGAAGCCACGCAGTCGAAGCTCGCTTTCTTTACTAACGTATCGCATGACCTGCGCACTCCCCTCACCCTCATAGCCGAACCTGTAGAGCAGCTTGCCACTGCCGACAATCTCACGGAACAGCAGTCATCGCTTATAAAAATAGCATGCAAGAATGTGAAGATACTGCGTCGGCTAATCGACCAGATACTTGACTTCCGCAAATACGAAAACGGCAAACTCGACCTCAACCTTTCGGAAGTGGATTTCAGTCAGGCCGTCAACGAATGGCTCGAAGCGTTCTATGCACTCGCAAGGAAACGGCACATAAAACTTATTTTAAACGAAGACAATGTTGCCGGACGGACATTGGCTTTGGATGCGGAGAAATTCGAACGGGTGTTCTTTAACCTTGTGTCAAATGCCTTCAAATACACTCCCGACAACGGCACCATTACAATATCTTATGAGTTTGCCGCCAACCGGCTTACATTCAAGGTGGCCGATACGGGCCAAGGTATCAGCGAACGCGACCTCGGCAAAATATTCGACCGTTTCTATCAGGTCGACAGAGTGCACCCCAACGGTTCGGGCATAGGCCTTTCTCTTGCCAAAGCGTTCATCGAACTGCACGGCGGCACAATCTCTGTAGAAAGTGTCCTCGACAAAGGCTCGGAGTTCACCGTTACAATACCCGTACGACATGTCGAAGCCCGAAACACCGCTACCGTAAAAACTGCGGCAGACATCTTCGAAACAGAAGTTGAAACCGCCGACTACGACACCGCTTTTGACAGCGAAAAGCCTCTGCTTCTGATTATCGACGACAATAAGGACATACAGAGGCTTATCGCAGAAATCTTGGGTAAAGACTACAACGTCATCAACGCTCAGAATGGCAACGACGGGCTCCGCAAAGCGACCCGATACATACCCGACCTCATCATCTGCGACGTGATGATGCCCGTGATGGACGGCCTCGAATGCTGCCGCAATCTGAAAGCCGAAGTCTCGACCTCGCATATACCCGTGCTGATGCTTACGGCATGCTCGATGGACGAGCAGCGTGTTCAGGGCTACGACAGCGGTGCCGACGGGTATCTCGCCAAACCGTTCAACAGTGCCGTGCTCAAATCGCGCTGCCACAGTCTGCTCGAAAACAGAAGACGCATAAAAGACTTGTACGTAACGGCCGCACCCGTATCTGGCAGGAAAAAGACAGACTCGGCACAGGCAACTCCGACGTCGGACATCGACAACGATTTCTACCACCGTTTCCTCGACATCTTCAGAGCGGAAATGGGCAATCCCGACATCAGCGTTGACTCTATCGCCTCTAAAATGGGCTTCGAACGGACACAGCTCTACCGCAAGCTGAAAGCGCTCACAAACTATGCCCCGGTAGAACTTATGAGGCGCATCCGCCTTGAAGAAGCACGCTCGCAGCTCCTTGCCACCGACAAGACCATCAGTGAAATTGCCTACGGTATAGGATTTTCCACACCGGCATATTTCACCAAATGCTATCGCGACGCTTACGGTGAAACCCCGTCGGAGACGCGGTCGAAACTATCCGGCAAGCAATAGAACAACTTCCACATTTATCAAAAACGGTGCATTGTTTATTAAAAATCGTGCGTTGCATTATTTTTAATATACGGTGCAACATGCCTTATACACATCAGGGGTTGACATTGGATAACTTTGCGCCACAAAGTTTTCAACCAACACAAATTTAATAACATGAAAAAGACATTCCTCAGTGCAATACTGCTGTTTATAATGGCAATCACTGCACAAGCACAGAATATCACTGTGCATGGAACGGTGCTGTCGAAGGACGACAACGAGCCACTGATAGGGGCGAGTGTCGTCTGTGGAGTCGAAGGCCCGAACGGGGTCGCGACCGATATTGACGGCAATTTTGAAATCACAGTGCCCGACGGAGCAAATCTTATTGTCTCATATATCGGCTTCAAGACAAAGACCGTAATGGCGCAGCCGAAGATGACCATCGAGCTTGAAGAAGACACCAAACTTCTCGATGAAGTCGTGGTCGTGGGCTACGGCACTCAGCGCAAGGTCGACGTTACCGGTGCCATAACTGCCGTCGATGTCGATGAGATAGCAAAGCAGAACGAGAACAACCCTATCAAAGCATTGCAGGGACGTGTGCCCGGCATGAACATCTCGGCCGACGGCGGCCCCAGCGGCTCGGCTACGGTGCGCATACGCGGTATCGGTACATTGAACAATAACGACCCTCTATATATCATCGACGGCGTTCCCACCAAGGGCGGTATGCACGAGCTGAACCCGGCCGACATCGAATCGATACAGATTTTGAAAGATGCCGCCTCGGCTTCGATATACGGTTCGCGCGCGGCAAACGGTGTCATCATAATCACCACAAAGAAAGGCAATGATTTGAAAATAACGCTCGACGGCTCTGTCGCCGCACAGTTCTACACCAACAGGTTGAAGGTGCTCAACGCCGAAGGATACGGACGTGCAATGTGGCAAGCCTATGTAAACGGCGGCGAAGACCCAAACACGAACGGCCTCGGATACAGATACGACTGGGGATATGACAGCAACGGCTACCCGGTACTCAACTCCATATCCATGAGCAAATATCTCGACAGCAAGGGAACAACTCCGGCGGCCGACACCGACTGGTTCGACGAGACTACCCGCACAGGCTTCGTTCAGAACTACAACCTCTCGGTAAGCGGAAGCACCGACAAGATGAGCGCTTTCTTCTCACTTGGCTATTACAAGAACCTTGGCGTGATAAAATACACCGACTTTGAAAGGTTCTCGGCACGCATAAACACCGAGTTCAAACCATTCAAAAACGTTCTCACCATCGGCGAGCACTTTACACTTAACCGCACCGACGAGGTGCAGTCGCCCGGCGGATTTCTACAGAACGTGCTTCAGTTCAACCCCTCGCTGCCGGTCTACACTACCGAGGGCAAATTTGCAGGCCCGGTAGGAGGCTATCCCGACCGCGAAAATCCGCTTGCTCGCCTTGTCCGCAATAAAGACAACCGCTACACATACTGGCGCCTTTTCGGCGATGCCTACATAAATCTCAACCCCTTCAAGGGCTTCAATCTCCGCACCACATTCGGTCTTGATTACTCGCAGAAGCAACAGCGCATCTTTACCTATCCTATCACCGAAGGCAACGTCGCCAACTCGACCAATGCCGTAGAAGCCAAACAAGAACATTGGACACGATGGATGTGGAACCTGGTGGCAAGCTACAACATCGATTTCGGCAAAAACCATATCGACGCGCTTGCCGGTGTAGAGCTTATCCGCGAATCTTCAAACTGGTTTTCGGGATATAAGAGAGACTTTTCAGTACTCAATCCCGATTTCATGTGGCCCGATGCCGGTGTCGGCACAGCCCAGGCCTACGGTTCGGGCGACGGCTTTTCACTCGCATCGTTCTTCGGCAAAGCCAACTATTCGTTCGACGACCGTTATCTTATCGGCCTGACAATACGCCACGACGGGTCTTCGCGCTTCGGTGCCAACAACCGCTATGCCACATTCCCCTCGGTTTCTTTGGGCTGGCGCATAAACAACGAATCGTTCCTCAGCGACCAACGATGGCTCAACGACCTGAAGCTGCGCCTGTCGTGGGGACAGACCGGCAACCAGGAAATCAGCAACCTCGCACGATATTACGTGTATGTGCCTAACTATGGTGTCAACGAATCTGGCGGTCAGAGCTACGGAACATCATACGACATCGCCGGAACCAACGGCGGCTCAATACTGCAATCGGGCTTCAAACGCAACCAGATAGGCAACCCCGACATCAAATGGGAAACCACCACACAGTATAACATAGGTATCGACTGGTCGATGTTCAATTCGCGTTTCTTCGGTTCTCTCGACCTTTATCACAAAAAGACATCCGACATTCTCGTCGAAATGGTGGGCATTGCAGCCATGGGCGAAGGCTCAACCCAGTGGATTAACGCCGGCGAGATGAAGAACAAAGGCATAGAACTCAACCTTGGTTACCGAAACGACACTTCATACGGCTTCCACTATGAAATCACGGGCAACATCTCGGCATACCGCAACAAAATAACCGCCATTCCCGCAACAGTCGCCGCCAACGGCACTTTCGGCGGAAACGGTGTCTATAGTGTCATCGGGCATACCTTCGGCGCCCAGGCCGGCTATGTGGCCGACGGCATATTCCGCAACCAGGAGGAAGTCGATAACCATGCAATACAGGAGGGTGCCGCACCGGGCCGCATACGTTGGCGCGACCTCGACGACAACGGCGTTATAAACGAAAAAGACCAAAAATGGATTTACGACCCCACGCCCGACTTCACCTACGGTCTGAACGTGTACCTGCAATATAAAGATTTCGACTTCTCCATGTTCTGGCAAGGCGCCCAGGGGCAGGACGTGATTTCCGATTTGAAAAAAGAAACCGACCTTTGGAGCGGCCTCAACATCGGCTTCCTGAACAAAGGCGAACGTCTGTTGCAGGCATGGACGCCTCAGAACCCCAATTCTTCGATTCCGGCACTCAGCCGTTCTGACATAAACAACGAAAAACGCGTGTCGACATTCTACGTCGAAGACGGCTCATACCTCAAACTCAGAAACATCCAGTTTGGATATGTTCTGCCCTCGAAAATATCGCAGAAAGCGAAACTACAGAAACTGCGCTTCTATGTCAGCGCACAGAACCTGCTCACCATAAAGAGCAAAAACTTCACCGGCGTCGATCCCGAAAACCCGAACTTCGGCTACCCTATCCCGACAAACGTGACCTTCGGCCTAAACGCAACTTTCTAATACTCCGAAACAATGAAAAAGATTATATATACCGCAGCACTCGCCCTCTCGCTTATGGCTACGGGCTGCAACGATTTCCTCGACGCACAGAAACCCCAGGGCACTTTGGACCAGGGGCAGGTGCTCGACCCTCAATATATCGACAATCTCGTCATCTCGGCCTATGCCGGATGGATTTCGGCCGAAGACATCAACTCGTCGTTTTCGATGTGGAACTACGACGTACGCTCTGACGATGCCTACAAAGGCGGCAACGGTACTGAAGACGGCGACGTTTTCCATGCTCTCGAAATATCGCAGGGTATAATGACCACAAACTGGAACATCTCCGACATGTGGGACAGGCTCTATAAAGTGATTTCGCGTGCAAACTCAGCCCTTGAAGTGCTCGACGAGATGGACGCTGCGACATATCCTCTGCGCGACCAACGCATAGCCGAAATGAAATTTCTGCGCGCCCACGGCCACTTTCTTCTGAAACGTCTGTACAAGAATATTCCGTTCGCCATCGACGAAAAAATGTCGCCGGCCGACTACAATAATCTCGAGAACACCAAATATACAAACGACCAGGGCTGGCAGCTCATCATCGACGATTTCAAATTCGCGTTCGACAATCTACCCGACGTACAGGATGAGGTCGGACGTCCGAACAGAGCCGCTGCGGCAGCTTATCTCGCAAAAACCTATCTCTACAAGGCCTACCGACAGGACAACCCCGAATCGAACTTGGTGACATCCATCGACCGCGAAGATTTGCTCAATGTAGTAAAGTACACCGAACCGGCAATCATGAACGCTTCGGGATGCGGTCTCGAAACGGATTTCCACAACAATTTCCGCCCCGAACCTCTGTTTGAAAACGGCGTTGAGTCTATATGGGCAATGCAGTACTCTTTCAACGACGGCACCAACCATGGCAACTGTAACTGGTCGTACGGCCTTATAGTGCCCAACATACCGGGAGTGACCGACGGCGGATGCGATTTCTACAAGCCGAGCCAAAATCTTGTCAACGCATTCAAAACCGACGAAAACGGTCTTCCGCTGCTCGACAACTTCAATGCCGAGGATTTCGACCTGAAAAACGACTATGCCGACCCTCGTCTCTTCCTCACCATAGGCATGCCGGGCACCCCGTATATGTTCAACAAGAACTTCATAATGGATAAAAGCGCCACATGGAGCCGAAGCAACGGCCTCTACGGCTACTACGTAACTCTGAAGCAAAACGTCGACCCCGAGAGCGAGTTCCTCGTAAAAGGCGCATGGTGGGGCTCACCCATGAACCGCATCGTGCTCCGCTACGCCGACATTCTGCTCGCACGTGCCGAAGCTCTCGTACAGCTCAACCAGAACATCGACGAAGCAATAGACATCGTCAACTCTCTCCGCAACCGCGCACGCCAAAGCACGGCAATGATTTCCGATTACGAGCAACTATACGGCGCGCATTTCAACATCCACACATACAACGGCAGCTACAACCAGGAACAGGCTCTCAAGATAGTGAAACATGAGCGCCGTGTCGAATTGGCAATGGAAAGCGAACGTTTCTTCGACCTGGTGCGCTGGGGCGAAGCCGACCAAGTGCTGAACAAGTACTATGCCGACGAGGCCGACAACTGCGCAATCTACGCAACGGCGAATTTCACCCCCAACAAAAACGAGTATCTGCCTATACCGTTCTCTCAGCTGAGCGCCTCTAACGGGCACTACAAACAAAACATTGGCAACTGGTAATTTTTTGAGCAATGAAGACTATCCTGAAATCATTATATAGCTTGTCGCTGGCGGCTCTCATGTTCGCCACATGGTCGTGCGACAGCGACAACACGTCAGACATGCTTCTCGACGGAAGCACACGCATAGAGGCCATCACGGTAAACGGCTTCGACGGTGTAATCGACAATGCCGCGAAGGTGGTGAGCGTCAACGTTTCTACCGACATCGACCTTGCCGACCTCAAAATCGATGCAATAACCCTCAGCGAAGGCGCGACGTGCGACTATCCCGTAGGCACAAAGTTCGACGGCACGGTGCCACGTGCAATAAAAGTGGTCAACGGCAATGTATACTCCGAATACACCATGAGCGTCAAGCACGACAATGTCGAATTCCTTACATTCACACTCAACGGCAAATTCACCGGTTCTATCGACAACTTTGCACGCACAATACAATGCTTCGTACCTATGGAAACGGACGTGACGCAGATGCAGGCCGTATTCACCGTTAACGAAGGCGCAACCGTAACGCCGGAATCAGGCTCCGTTCTCGATTTCACTCAGCCGGTGAAATTTACCGCCACCCTACGCACGGCTGTAGTAGAATATACGGTAACTGTCATTCAGGACGATATGTCGCAGAAACCGAAAGCTTTCATCGGCAACGCATCGGCTCTTGAAGGCCTCGGAGAAGAGGCAAAGGCCGCTTGCAAATGGATGCTTGAAAATGTGCCCAACACTCGCTATATATCCATTCAGGACATTATCGACGGACGGGTGAAACTCGACGAGTTCAACATGATATGGTGCCATTTCGACTGGACTGACTGGCCCGGGCAGCTTTGGGACTCGCGCGACCTGTTCAACAGCTATTGGCTCAGAGGCGGTGCCATACTCGCCTCACGCGACGGCGCACGCTACATAAACGACGTATGGCGCATTGCCCGCGACCAACAAAGCCCCAACAACATGTTCGGCGGCGACAGCTACGAGACTTTGACCGATGACCTCGGATTTTCGATTACGGGGCATGAAGGACATCCTATCTACGAAGGCTTGGAGACTGACGCCGACAATCGCATCATCCTCCTCGCAAAAGGCTGCTCCAACACTAACAGAACGCTCCAATGGGGTGTCGATTGGGACCCGTACGGCTCAATGGCCGGTTGGGAAGAACGTACCGGCGCCAAAGCCCTCGCTTCGGGTCACGACTACGATATCAACCGCGTGACAATCGCCGAATTCGAGCCTTACGAAGCACTCAAAGGTTTCACTTCGGGGCGCGTCATCACCATTGGTACCCCGGCCTACGAGTGGTACGACAAAAACGGCACAGACAACCCGTACCGCCAAAACATCATCAAGCTGACAAAGAACACAATAAACTACCTTTGTCAATAACCTTAACGACTATTAAGCAACCCGTAAAATCATGAAATACAATATGTTCTTTTCATTGCCGGTGCTCGCAGCCGCGCTTCTGCCTATGGCTGCATGCAGCGAAGACAGCCCCGTGCTGACCGACAAAGACCTCGACAACACCGAGGTATACCTCGACACCGACGAGGGCATGAGTCAGCACATATACTATAAACCCTATGTAGGCTATGTGGGCGACCCGATGCCGTTCTACGACCCGGCGGCAAAAGATTTCAAAGTAATGTATCTGCAAGACTACCGTCCGAACCAGGCCGTGACATATCACCCTATATGGGGCGTATCGACAGCCGACGCCGCTTCGTATACCTCGCTTGGCGAACTCATCCCATGCGGAAGCGCCACCGAACTCGACGCCGCCATAGGAACAGGTTCTACAATCTACGACAACGGCACATACTACACTTTCTACACCGCTCATTCGCCCAATCCGGCATCGACAAGCGGCATCAACGAGGCCGTGATGCTTGCCACATCAAAAGATTTCAAAACATGGGAGAAAAACCGCGAACTGCTTATTTCGGGCGGCGACATATATAGCAACACCGACTTCCGCGACCCCTTCGTCTACAAAGCCGATGACGGTACTTTCCACATGCTCGTTTCAACACGCATGAACGGCAAAGGCGTTTTGGCAGAGTACTCCTCTGAAAACCTCCTCGACTGGAAATCGGAGGGCGTGTTCATGACCATGATGTGGGACCGCTTCTATGAATGCCCCGACTTGTTCAAGATGGGCGACTGGTGGTACCTTATCTACTCGGAACAACATGACGCTATCCGCCGCGTGCAGTACTTCAAGGGGCGCACCCTCGATGAACTGAAAGCATGCACGGCCAACGATGCCGGCATTTGGCCCGACAGCAAAGAGGGTTTCCTCGATTCGCGCGGCTTCTATGCAGGCAAGACCGCTACCGACGGCAATGACCGCTACATATGGGGGTGGTGCGCCACACGTGCAGGCAGCAGCAATCTCGGCAACGCCGACTGGGCAGGCAATCTCGTAGCCCACAAGCTGGTGCAGCACACCGACGGCACACTCTCGCTCGGCGAAGTGCCTGCAATAGAAAAAGCCATGGCACAGGTCAAAGCCGAGGCCGATTTCACCCTTTCGGGCGACGAATACAAACTGCTACCTCGCCTCGGAACTGAAAACCGCATATCTTTCACCTTGACGACATCATCTCCATGGGATAAATTCGGTGTCTCTTTCGCCCGTGGCAACAATTCGGAGAAATTCTACTCCATAATCGTCAACCCCGAGAGCGAAAGCGTACGCAAAATCAACTATGAAGAAGAAGGCGGTGTCGGTTTCGTAGGCAATACCGACGGCTACAACTTCAACACACCTTCCGACGGAGTGTACAACATCACCATCATAACCGACAACTCCGTGATGACTATGTACATAAACGAGACCGTCGCTTATACAACCCGTGTCTATGGCACTGCCCGAAACTGCTGGTCTGTCAACAGCTACGGCGGCAACATCACTATTACTGACCTCAAAATATCTAAACGCTAACACCAGCCGTGCATAAGCCGGATGCGTTTCCGGCTTATGCACAAGCTAAACAAACTTTCACGATTATGAAAAGATTTTTACTTGCAATCTCGGTTGCAACGGCCACTCTTGTGTCTGCAACCGCACAGGAAACAGTCAAAACTCTCTATAGCGGAGAGCCTAAGCAGGTCACTTGGAGCAACACTCTAACGTTCAATGCCGACCTATTTGCCGATGGCGTTGCCGTAGGCAACTATATAAGCATCAGGACTTCAGCTACATCAAGCGCAATAGAACTGAAAGCTAACGGCACATGGCTACCGGGGTCAAGAGAATACAATCCCGGCAACACCGCCGAAGAAAAGGAATTCCGCACCTACATCACCGCCGACATGCTCACATGGCTCAAAGAATACGGCCTCGAACTTTGCGGCGACCTTACGCTCACAGAAGCATCTGTATGCAACGACGGCTTCGTGATGCCTCAGGGCGCAATATGGGGCGGTCTCAGCTAGGTCGACAATTGGTCGAGCCTCTTCATCTTCAAAACTGCATTCGACAACTACGACGGACAGCGCTATATGGACATCTACCTCTCTGAGGCCGACCTCGACGGTTTCACCGGCTATTTCCTTCAGGTAATGACCCAATTCGACAATGCCGACGCGATGTGGGCGGCCAACGGCGCCATCACCCACGAAGCCGGAAAGGCAATCGTCGACCTCAAAGACATCAATGTCAAAGAAGCCCTTGCCGACGTCAACACCCTGATAATCCAAGGCAACAAAGAAGGCGGCAATCCGTTCAATATCACAGCTGTTGCGCTCCGTCCCGAAAGCAGCACAACAGAAATCTCCGACATCACCACCGAAGAAACGGAAGTTTCCGGAAACGTCTACAACCTTCAAGGAATGGTCGTAAAATCAAATGTCACCGTCCAAGAAGCTACGGCCTCACTTCCGGCAGGCATCTATATAATAAACGGCAAGAAAATAGCCATAAAATAAACGAACATACATATTATAAAAGCGTAGCGAATCGGCTGACACAGCCATTCGCTACGCTTTTTCTGTATTCTGCAACAGCGTTGCATGCCATTTATCCTTAACTTTGCACCAACTCATCAATACGTATAGACGTTTATATTTCATATGGCACATTCTGAACATCACAGCCACGCCCACAATCACGCGCATATCGCGGTACATGCCAACGGGAAGCTCAACCGTGCTTTCAAACTCGGCATTTGGCTCAACATAATCTATGTTGCCGTTGAAGGCATTTTCGGCATCCTCACCGACTCCATGGGACTGCTGTCCGACGCAGGCCACAATCTAAGCGATGTAGCTTCACTTATCATTGCCCTAATAGCCTTCAAAGCGGCTCAGCACAAACCGAACGACCATTATACCTACGGCTATCGACGGGCTACGGTCAATGCGTCGGTGCTGAATGCCATAATACTTTATATAGCCGTGGCTCTGATACTATACGAAAGCATTGAGAAACTGATACGGCCCACCGAAGTAAACGGCACAACGGTAGCTTGGGTCGCAGGTCTCGGGGTAATAGTCAACGGACTTACCGCATGGCTCTTTATGAAAGACAGCAAACGCGACCTCAACGTCAAAGGGGCATATCTCCATATGGCCGCCGACACTTTGGTCTCAATAGGCGTTGTTGTGTCGGGCATCATTATCAGGTTCACCGGATGGAGCATCATCGACCCCGTAATCGGAATAATAATCGCCATTATGATAGCCGTATCCTCATATTCCATGCTACGCGAAAGTCTCCGACTGGCAATGGACGGCGTGCCGACGGGCATCGACATCGACAAAATCAAAGAAGCGATAGCACATGTAGCAGGCGTAAAGAGTTTCCACCATCTGCATTTATGGGCACTCTCCACCACACAGGTGGCAATGACCGTTCATGTAGTAGTTGCCAAGCCCGACGAAATCGATGGTGTGATAGATGCAGTGCGCCATGCCGTAGAACCTCTCGGCGTAAGCCACTCGACTATTGAAGCCGAAACGACATGCGACAAGCATTGCATTATGTGCGAACAATAGCTATCTTTGCAGGCGATTATGAAGCAGAGCGATAGAATTGAGACGCTTTTGTCTGAAAACGGCATATCCCCTACCCCGAACCGTGTTTTGGTGCTGGGGCTGTTGGCGCGCGAACAGAAACCGATGAGCCTGGCCGATATAGAGGCTTGTATCTGGACATTGGAGCGCTCAAGCATCTTCCGTGTCCTCAAACTATTTCAGGACAAAGGCGTTATCCATACCATTGACGACGGCAGCTCAATCACCAAATATCTGCTCTGCGACATCCGCCAACACAACGCCGTTCACTCGCACGCCCATTTCTACTGCGACCGATGCCGGCAAATCATCACCATCGAATCCCCCGATTTTGTTCCGCTCAAGCTGCCGAAAGGCTGCACAGCACACGAAATCAATTACGTAGTGCATGGCATCTGCATGGACTGCGCCGAGAAACCTTAATGCCTTTCTGAAAACAAAGATAATGTTATATATAAGCGAAATAAAAACGAGTGCCCCGGCGGTCTTTAAATCGGTGCTACAGCAAAAGGTCTACGAGAAACTCGAAGAAAACGGCATCGCATTCCAACGCGTCGATACCGACGAGGCCATAACGATGGAAGACTGCGCCGCCATCGACTTGGCGCTTGACGTCGAAATCGTCAAAACCCTCTTTCTGTGCAACCGCAAGAAGACCGACTTCTACATCTTCGTCACCAAAGGCGACAAACCGTTCTCTACAAAAGATTTCAGCCATGCGCTCGGCATAGCACGCGTATCGTTCGCTCCGGCCGAAATGATGCTGTCGATGCTCGGCTCTCCTGTCGGCGGCGCTACGGTCTTGAGCGCAGTAACGGCTCCGGCCAACGTAAGCATCGTATTCGACGAAGATGTCGTGGGCATGCCCCTATTTGGGGGCAACGATGGCACCACGACATGCTACATGAAAATGCCAATGGATGATGTCTTCAAATATCTCCGAAGCCTCGGCAAAACCTGGCAGACGATAAAGGTTTAAACAGACATTTATTATGAAAATCGAAAGGCTAAAATCTCCGTCAGATGCAACTTTGGATGAATTGCTTTCGGTATGGGAGAAATCGGTACGCAGTTCGCACCATTTCTTAAAAGAGGAAGACATTGAATACTTCAGGCCTTTGGTGCGCAATCAATATTTTCATGCCGTTAGGCTATTTGTTACGCGCAATGCCCAAAGACGCATAGCCGCCTTTATGGGTCTGAGCGACAACATGCTCGAAATGCTCTTCGTGCTGCCCGACGAACAAGGCAAGGGCCACGGCAAGGCATTGGTGGAATATGCCATCGAAAAATGCGGCATCCGCAAAGTGGATGTCAACGAAGGCAACGACCAAGCCTACAGATTTTATCTGCATATGGGCTACCGGGTCATCGCACGCGACGACTTGGACGCCACAGGAAAGCCCTTTCCCATCCTACACATGGAGCTACACTAATAGTGCCGCTCATAATTTATCGAGAGGCGTCCGGGATACCGCCGACGCGAACTGCGTCGGCGTCATGCCCGTAAGCTGCCTGAATTGCCGCGACAGGTGTGCGACGCTCGAGTACGAACACCTATAGGCGATTTCCGACAGTGTGTGCTGCCCGTAGGCAATCAGCTCTTTGACACGTTCTATCTTTTGGGCGATAAAGTAATTCTCTATTGTTCGGCCTTCCGACGCCGAGAACAGGCGGCCAAGCGTACGGTAATCAGCTCCGAGTCGTTCCGAAAGCTCCACCGAAAGTTTCTTGGCACTCGGTTCATCGCTGCGTGCTATGTCGATAAGTGCAAGTTTGATGCGCTCTACCGCCTCGGCATTTCTATCGCCGATGATTTCAAAGCCTAATTCGCACAGCCGTTCGCCGAGCCTTTCTTTTTGCTGTTCGTCAAGCTCACCGGCAGTCTCTATCACGCCCAGGCGCACTTCTCTGACAGGGATAGCCAGCTCGGCACACAAGCGCGACACTGCAAGTATGCAGCGGTCACACACCATATTTTTGACCGATATTTTCATCGCACAAATCCTGAAAGGCTATTCCACCGGGTCAAAACCGAGCTCACGCACCTTTGCCGCAACGGCGTCGAGGCTTACATCGCCCTCGATAGTGGCAAGACCTTTGTGAAGGTCTACTTCTACGGCTTTTACTCCATCGAGCGAGGCTATCCCTTTCTGCACCGATGCCTGGCAATGGGGACAATTCATTCCTTTGATAAACAATTCTTGTGTCATATTTCCTTTATTTAAAGTTTTCTTATTGAATTTCGGCACTATGAATGCCGCCGCAAGCAAAAGTATTAGCACTACGGAGCATGCCGTCGAAAACCAGGCTGCACCGCCGTGGTGAATACACGCACCGGCTGACAAGGGCAACGTAAACCACTCTCGGGGAAGCAGATAGTCCACAGCCAAGCCGAAAGCTATAGCCCCCACTATGATGCTTCCAATATAAACAGCCGCATAGCGTTTGCCCATCGAACGGCTTATGATGCCCACCGTGGCGAAATTGGCCGCAGGTCCGGCCATAAGAAGCACCAAAGCCGTACCTGGCGACAGCCCCTTCAGTATCAGCGACATTGCAATAGGTATCGACCCCGTGGCGCAAACATACATAGGCACAGCCACCACGACCACGGCAAGCATAGCCAACAGAGGCCTCGACCCTAGTGATGCGAAGAAATCGACAGGCACGAGCACATTGATAAGAGCCGCAATGACAAGGCCGACAACAAGCCACACGCCTATGCTGCGCAATAAATCGAAAAATCCGTAGCGAAGCGCCTCGCCAAGTTTTGAAAAGAAAGACCGTCGTTCTGCGCCCACGTTTTCAGATACGTCGCATGAGTTCATGCCGGCTTCCGACGGCATTTTGCGCTCGGCGGCGCCTACAAGCGAGCCTCCGACAAGAGCGGTGGCAAGAGCCGCAACGGGGCGAATGACAGCAAATGCCGGTCCGAGCAGGCCGTAGGTAGCGGCTATGCTGTCGACGCCCGTCTGAGGCGTGGCTATCAGAAACGACGAAGAAGCCGCCCTTGACGCTCCCCTGCGGCGCAAAGCCACCGCTGTCGGCAATACGCCGCACGAGCACAAAGGCAAGGGAATACCCAGCAAAGCCGCTTTGACGACTTGCTTAAATCCGCTTCCGGCAAGATGCCTGCCCATCAGCCGGGCCGGTACAAACACCTGTAAAAGCCCTGCCACCAACAGTCCAAGCAGAATGTACGGCGACATCTCGTTGAGCATCATTAAAAATGAATCTATTATTTCCATTCCATGCTATACTTTTTATGATGCAAAGTTAATACCAGAACATGTCTGAGCCATTACACAATTGCACAAATCTTTTGCAAATTAATTCATGCCCAATACAACGCAATCCAAAATACCGTTCTGACTATCCCTTATATGTAATAATAGCGGTTGATGAATGGCTACTTCCTAATCCATATTTCTTCGTCATCTTTTGTCATGAGAATGCCTTCGATTTTGAATTTGAAATCCACAGACAAGTCTGCATCATCATCATCCCACAGCAGCATAATCGAATCGTTACTTACTTCATACCGCCCATGATCGTACCCCATAGTAATTTCGCCATTTGTGTATTGTCTTTTACTATAATAGGTCGATGTTCTGTCTTTCTTGAAAGTCATTTCCGAATACTCCGTGTATTCATATGCCGTCCCTACATAATTCGTGCGTAAACTGCGCCATGTTCCTACGATTGAGGGCGTTTTGTCATCGTAAATGTCACGACGCTCGGGAAAAAGGGACGCATAAAAGCCTATGCTTACCCCGAATAGCCAAATCAGACCAACTAATGCAACTATCAGAATAATTAACCATTCGGAGTCTTCACCTATACGGGTTATTAATAATCTATACCCACCCCAGATAGGCAAAATAAGCATTCCTAATGTATTTATAAGGCCTCTTCGTCGATTTTTCCTGTCATCATCATAGTCATCATCATAGTCATCATCATCTTCTTCATAGTTATCTTCGTCATCATCGTTGAAACGACGTTTAATAAAGAATCCGATTTTCATTCCGTTTAGCCAAATCAAACCAATAAATGCGGCTATAATAATTATTATTCGTCCAGTATATGCCTCTCCTTTTTGGGGATATAAAACGATTATCCAAAATGCAATTATAAGTTCTATTTTTAGAATACGATTAAATTCCATATTTAGCTGTACACATTTATACGTTTTCCCAATGGGTTGCATCTCGGGAAAGACATTCATTTAAAGAAGAATCGATATAAGGAATAAAGTGATACGGACTCCCTGAATAGTAAACTCCGAACAATCCTAATGTTTTTTCTTTTGTGCATAATTACTTCTCCAATCATCTTCCACTACTAAACTTGATAGTTCTGCATCAAGTATATTTACAAAAGTATTCATCGCCATATAATTTCCACCACCTATTTTTGAATAACAAGTGACTAATGTATTAAACAGGTTTCGTAATTTACCTATCTGTTTGTCATTGCATGAAGACAATATTTGTATACTGTTGTCAATACATTGCGAAATGGAGAGATTAGATAGTGAGTTGTTCTTATTTATAAAGTTTTCAGAAAAATCAAAATACTCATCTGCCTGGCGTTGAGGAAAGACAGTTATAAAGAAACGCATTTGAATGTTTAATGATTCTTTCTGCTGCCGCTCTGACATATTATTCCCAATATTTGAAAAATAGAGCTGATGAATAAGTATGCCAATCAAGTAAATCTCATCCATCTGTTCTCGGAGAAATCCACCGAGGGGCTTAGATGTTATAAATGGTGGGTTGTTAGTTTTTTTGATTTGTCCCTTATTTTGGGAATAACTGGCATGTTTTGAGTTTTGA
Organism: uncultured Muribaculaceae bacterium; assembly: GCA_910583525.1. Classification (GTDB taxonomy): domain Bacteria; phylum Bacteroidota; class Bacteroidia; order Bacteroidales; family Muribaculaceae; genus CAG-873. Next base: position 156,536 of record CAJTXL010000001.1, read on the forward strand.
GTGGAGTTGGCAACCTTAACTTTGCCAATATTTGGGAATAAACAACTAATTATCTCCCCATTTAGCAAAATCAAGCCAAAGAATGTGCCTATCATAATAATGATTAGCCATTCAGAATATTCATTCCCAATAAGGGGATATAATAACCGATACTCACCCCAAATAACCAAAATGATTATTCCTAATGCAATTATAAGGTCAATGATTATAAGCAATATACTTTTCATATTTATAACTCTAAATCTGAAGCCTCGGCTCCTAATTCGTAATATGTTTGGTAAAATATTTTTGAAGCCTTAATAGCAATGAATCTTCGTAAGACTAATGCAATTATAGCTGTTCCAAAGACTACCCATAACGTTATATAAAAGTAAACATCTACTAAACTTTTCAAAAGATAGTGAGTCTCGGATATAGGGTGTGCAAAAAAATATTGCAAAGAACGAGGATAGTAGTAAATAGAGACTACAAGTTTAATAATTACAAACAATAATGACACGAACTTCATCACTAAACTGCCGACTGAATCAATATCATCATACAGCTTTACAAGTTTATAAAACCCTCTCTCCAAGAGTATAGATTCGGCTTTATCTGAATTGGACTGATTATTTGTTTGCTTCATATTCGTTCTTGTTTATACACTTGTCGTTGTAGTCGCTGACATAGAGGCTTTATCAAGGCGAGAATCTCACAATCCCCGATGTACTTTTTCAGAATCTTCTCTATAAAAAGAAAAATTCTTGAAAATGTACTTCTTTATGTATCTCCAAAAATTGACGGTTATTGAACATAGGCTATCTAAAAACCATAGAATGAAACGGAACAATAATATGGATATGATTATGGGGAATAGCACAATGCCTGAAAGTATGGCAGAATCCCATATCGAAGCCACATATAAGCTATGTATCTAATTCTCGTATGACCCCTTGAATCCATGAATAAATGCGTGGTAGTAGTTCTTGAACCAAATGTTGCTATATATATCAGTCCATAAATAAATTAAAAGAGATAAGTAAAGCGACACGGCTGTAATGGCTGAAAATAACCATAGATAACGCCACCAACTTGTTAGGCGTTGGTAGTGGAATTTTAGCTTTCGGCTTGTCTTATTGTATTTTATTGGCATTACTGATAAATGATTTACAGACACTTTTGAATCTCCCTATAAAAAGAAAATTCCTTGAAAATATACTGCTTTTCATTCTTGATTCAGATGGGATTCTATAATTTCTCCAATCTCATCTTTTACATTTTCAGCAAGTTCTTGCCATGCTTTAGCACTTGCGCCATTGATGATTGAATCATATCCATTCATCTTGATAAGATTATAGTGTGGAATATCTGATAGTTCATGCCCATATCCGCCAAATGTTATATAATCAGCATTAGGTATTCCAACTTCTTTCATGCGTTTGACTGTGTTTGCTCCTGCACCGCCAACTCCGATTATAAGTATTTTGCTCATTGTTTGTGTCTTGTTTGCCATGTTTTAACCAAAGGCCCATATACGTTTTAGAGGAACGTTAGCCATTAGTAGAATATCATTTTTAGTGGAAAAATAAAGTAGTTTGCAAACGATATCGGAACTGTGTGTTATAATATCCTTTGGTGTATTATTAGTGGCACACATTTCCTTTATTTGTTCTTTTAAGTCCGCAGAAAGTGAATACACGACGATATTCCTATCTATTTCTTTCTCCAATCGAATCTGAGAAATTAGGAATAGATTGATACCAACACACAATATTAAAGTCGATAGAACAATACCGATTATCTTTCGTTTGCGCATGAAGTTCTTAGATTATGGGAGATACTGAAAATTCCATATTCCCCATAAAAATAGCAGTGCGTGATGTTATAATCCAACGGTAAAAAGTCCGTGCGAAATTTAGTTATATCTCAGTAAAGGTATAGCGACGCTGCAATTTCATCATCCCCTTAACCTCATCGAAATTTCGGGACATCAAACGAGTATGGACAAATTCATATATTGGCCCATAGTTTTTTAAGCGTTGCACAGTCTCGTTGTACTTATTAGGAATCAAGCATACATCGGTATGAGCTGTAACCTTAAAACGCCGACCTCGTACTTGATTTAGAAAATCGTCTAATCCAAGAAGTGCAATAATCTTTTGCCTTCCATCTTTAAATGTGATTGATGAAACGGCAAAATGATTAGGATTCCCATTGTACATTGGTTGAGATATTTGACTCCACCACAATCTCCAATAGTTCTGATTGTTAATCTCAAACAAGCCATTGCTAAAAGTACGATTTATTAGAGAGAACGAAATTATGTCGCCATCATCAGCCCAGAATTTCATTCCATTAATTAAGGTAGGTGCAGGTCTCGAGGTTAAACCTAATTTGTAAAGAGTATCTTCAGAAATCATTGCATTGTAAGTGTTTGTTTCTATTATTTGGTTTGATATTGAACTATATAAGGTCAATATCGTAATTATTCTGATTCATCTACATCGTTCCACGAATATAATTCGCCAAAGGGCCCTTGAAAAAGGATATCTGCAGGAAAAGTGTTAAGAATTAAGTGTACTGTCTTTTTATATAGAGTTTTATATGTAGTTACCTGAAAATTGTATATTGCTTTAACCACAAGAATATACATATCAATATACATTAAAAGGTCTATGTAGAATAACCTTCCATGTAGTTTAATGTGCTCCCGACATAATCCTATAAAGCTATATTCGAGTATAGTTAGGTCTATGGGCCTATTATACATATTCAATATTTTAATAAAATCATCTATATCATTTTTCAAATCATAAGGATACCGTAATTGTATTCCACCAAAAAGAAGTCCAATTTCGTCTACTTTCTGTTCAAATTCTTTCGCGCGGAGATCTGAAGTAACTACAAATTCTGTGTCCTCGATTTTCAGAGTTCTGGCAGCAACCGTATATACAAATTGTTCGGCATCAATAAAAATATCATGAAAAAACATAATGTACAGCAATGTGCTTCATAGCTTCAATAAAGCGAATTAAGTTGCGGTCTCACTTGGCACAAAAAGAAAAAGCATGAAGCTATTGAATATTACCGTTATGAAGCTCTGGACTGCTTTGCGTAAGTAATAGACAATAGCCCATGCTTCGATAATGTATATTGTTGCGGCATATATACATTATAAAAGCATGAGCGACTTGCTATTATCCTTACGCAGTCGTGAAATTGTCCAGATTCCATAACAGGGATAATTTTCAAATGCTCATTCTAATTATGTGCGTTCTCTCTTGAACGTGTCGCAAAATTAGTAAAAAGATTTGAGGTAGCAAGCTTTTGTCTATTATTTCGTTCAGCATATTTCGGTCAAATTTCTATCTCCGACACTCCGTTGTGTCATTGATTGCACCGCAAAGTTCGCCAAATGCGGCAAGGTGTTTAGGGAATATAAAACATGCGCTTTCATACTCCCCCCTGGGAATACAAAAGCGGATTTATGTGTAAGTCAAACCTCTTGGGCTATCCGTATATATTGTTTATAGTGTCAATTTTGTAGTTGCGATAATGTTTTATTATGGCTTTCAGGTTATCATCATCGTAGTTATAAGCCTCATTGTCAGACAACCCGACGAAATAGACCAATTTAGAAATAAGTCTGAGTGTACTTTTGGTGATATCATTGCCGGTCTTTCGCTTATTGGAATACTGAGGATATTGCCCAAAGAAATACCTGAACATCTCTGCAAAGAGCCATATATTGACCGACATTGATTTTGAAGCATTCTCCCGGTCAATCTCCACTCTGTTAAAGATACTGTTTGCAGGCAAAGTCGGCAATGCTTCTTTACATATAGCCGCTATCAAAGATATTGTGTTTGGTTCTGTTATTACAAATTTATGCCCCCGGCCCTTGCTGACGGTCAATGCCATTGGCTTGCCATGTTCGATGCCCTTTAACGAATCAAACGAGAGTTCGTTGGACTCGACATACCCAATAAAATTTTCTATTTCTTCTATGGGGCTGCTTTTGAATGTTGTAACGTTTTGGGTACTGCCCGACACATAATCATATATGAACAGCAACAGATACCAAAACTTTTCCGTGTCAATACCTAACGCACGGATAATATCGATAGCCGCTTCATTATTCCAGCTTTCGCCTTTCATATAGTCTTCATAGCTGAAACGCACACTCAACTCGCCATTATTGTATCTGCGTTTGAATATCGACGGAGCCTGTGAATCTACGGAAATAGGAGTGCCGTCGGTTTCGAATACGAAGTCCGGGCTGAACTTGTCGGACACTACCGTCACGTATTCCAAGAGGTTTTCTTCCTCTGCATCGAAACAATCTACATGAAATTTTTCTACCGGCATATCTAACACAAAGTTACATAGGTAAAGCCCTGTAAAGTCAGCTTGAGTGCTGTTTTTACAGGGCTTTCGCTGTTATATCTTCGCTATCAATCAGAGGGGCTTATACTCTACGAATGCCTCGATTGCCTCGTAGGATGCGAGGCCAAGGTCCTGGTATAGCTGAGCCGTTGCACGGTTACGCTCTTCGGCACGCTGCCAGAAGAGGCGGTCGTCGTCGCCGAGGAAGGGCGCGTTCTCCATCTGGCTCTGATGCTTGAGAATGGAGTTGCGTTTGAAGCGCAGCTCTTCGGGGCTGATGGGCACAGCCATCTCTATATGGTCGATTTCCCATTCGGCCCATGCACCACGGTACATCCATATGCGGCAATCGGCCATCCATGGTTCGCCTTTAAGCTCATCGATGGCGGCAAGCACAGCATCGGTGCACACCTTGTGTGTTCCGTGGGGGTCGGCGAGGTCGCCGGCAACGAAAATCTGATGAGGCTTGACATCCTGAAGCAGAGCCTTCACTATGTCGACGTCGCGCTGGCTGAGGTCGCCTTTCTTAATTGTACCCGTTTCGTAGAACGGCAGGCGCAGGAAATGTATATGCCCGGGCTGAACGCCTATATAGTTGCAGGCGATGGTGGCCTCGGCCTGGCGTATCATGGTCTTGATTTCGCGTATGTCGGCGCTGTCGGTGTCGCCGGGCTTCTTGTTGGCGACAAAACCATGTACTTCGTCAGAAAGTTTTTTGTATCCCGACTTATCGAAATCGAACAAGGGCGCTACCTTATCCATCATCAAGAAGTAACGCATCATGTCTTCGTCGCCTACGGCAATGTTGCCCGAAGTCTCGTATGCCACATGCACGTCGTGCTTTTGGTCGACAAGGCGTTTAAGCGTTCCGCCCATCGAAATTACATCATCGTCGGGATGCGGCGAGAATACAATCACACGTTTCGGATACGGATTGGCACGTTCGGGGCGGTATGTGTCGTCGGCATTCGGCTTACCGCCGGGCCATCCGGTGATTGTGTGCTGAAGCGCGTTGAATATCTTTATGTTGACATTATATGCCGAACCGTAGAGGGCAAGAAGTTCGCCGAGACCCCAGTCTTTATAGTCTTTGTCGGTAAGTTTGAGGATAGGCTTCCCGGTCATGCCGCAAAGCCATACGATGGCACGGCGGATTAGTTTGTCGTTCCATTCGCACGAGGTCACTTTCCACGGATGCGAAATACGGGTGAGGTCTTCGGCTCCGGCAAGGTCTGTCACCACTTTCACATGCGGATGCCCTTGAAGCAGCGAAGCCGGGACTGCCGTCGTTGCCGGTTCTTCGACGGTACGGCGTATGATGTCGGCGCTGTTTTCGCCCCAGGCCATGGTGAGCACGCGATGTGCGCTCGCAATATTGGCAATGCCGAGTGTAATGGCCGATGTGGGCGCGTCGTCGCATTTGTAGTCTTTTGCCACACGGTGGCGCGTTTCGTTGCCAAGGAGCACAAGACGGCAGTAGCTTGACATCTGACTGCCGGGTTCGTTGAATGCGATGGTGCCCGACGGGGCTATTTCGCATACCGAAACGTCAATGCCGCCTTCTTCGGCAATCGAAGCTTCATATGCCTGGCAGTATTCGTACATCGTGTCCTTTGTTATGGCCGGATTGATGGTACGGATATTTTCGGGAGCGATGTCGATATGGTCGAGCAATACTTCTTTGAGACGGACGAGTGTCGACGGACCGCCTTCGACAAGGGGGAAGAACTCCGAAATGTTGAATATTATAACATTTTTGAAATCTACCTTTCCTTCTTTATATAGCTTTATCAGGCTTGCATATACACGATGTGTGCTGTTGCCGGCACCAAGGGCAAGCACACATTTGCCGCGCAGTTCGGTGTAGCGTTTAATGTAGCGGGCGATTTCACTTGCAAGGAAATCGGCACCGTCGGTAGCTGTTTCGTAGATGCGTGTATCGATTTTTTCTTCGCGGCGCAATGCGGCGAGTTCGATTTCGGTATCAGGATTGTAATACCGTCGTGGGATTCTGTCCAGTTTAATCTGGCTGCTTAAATCTGTTCTCATTTAATAGTCGTCCTTTGGGGGTCTATGATATATTGTTGTTTTATTATATCGGAGTATAGTGGTGTTTTTGCTACAGCACTACAAAATTAAACATATTTTTGGAGTTAATGATGATTTTTTCGTACAAAAAAAGTACGTTTTTTGTCCAAACTCAGAACCCAGCGGTGCTAAATTAACCTAACGGGTTGCATCTGCACTAAATCAATCGATAAACCTTTTAATGATGTCACCGTAGGCATCAATGCGCCTGTCACGCAAGAAAGGCCACCAACGCCGGACCTGTTCGCTACGGTCGAGGTCGACATTGACAATAACGCTTTCTTCAGTATCGGAAGGTGCAAGATGCAGAAATTCGCCTTGTGGCCCGGCGACGAAACTCGAGCCCCAAAATGTAATTCCGTTCGTAGCTCCAGACGGGTCGGCTTCATACCCTACCCTGTTTACGGCAACTACAGGCAGTCCGTTAGCCACCGCATGGCCGCGTTGGACAGTCAACCAAGCCTCGCGCTGTCGGACTTTTTCACCTTCGCTGTCGCTTGATTCCCATCCTATTGCAGTCGGATATATAAGAATGTCAGCTCCGGCAAGTGCCATCAGGCGTGCGGCTTCGGGATACCATTGGTCCCAACATACAAGCACACCAAGTTTGCCCACCGATGTCTGAATAGGCTTAAAGCCGAGGTCGCCGGGCGTAAAATAGAATTTCTCATAATATGCAGGGTCATCGGGGATGTGCATCTTACGGTATTTGCCGGCGATGGTTCCGTCGGCATCGAAAACTACCGCAGTGTTGTGGTACAAACCCGGAGCACGACGCTCAAAAAGCGACGTAACAAGAACCACGCCGTTTTCCCGAGCAAGCGAAGAGTAGTATTCCGTAGCCTCTCCGGGAATATCGACGGCCAAGCCGCATAAATCCACATTTTCTGTCTGGCAGAAATATAGCGAATCGTGCAGTTCCTGGTTGACAATCAATCGGGCGCCTTTCGCCGCAAGCTCGCGCACCTTGTCGGCCAAACGTCGGCGGTTAGCCTTTATGTCGGCTGTTTTTGTCTGTTGTATTATACCTATCGGTAATTCTTTCATATTGATTTTATATTCACTGAATTAAGCGGAAGCTGCATTGTGGCGCAGTGCAGCGAGCCGTGTTGTCGTATCAGTGCGTTGCAGTCTATGGGGATGACGTCATAATCGGGCATTGCGGCCTTTATAGCCATCTGTGCCATAAGGTCTTTCATCGGCTGCCCATATACGGGAAGCAGAACAGCACCGTTGACAATCAGAAAATTCGCATATGTTGCCGGAAGCCTTGTGCCGTCATCGGGGTCGTAAACCGCATCGGGGAGCGGCAATTCAATCAGATGATACGGTTGGCCGGATGCTGTACGAAGCTCTTCGAGCTGCTTTTTCATTGCTTGCAGGCATTCGTAATGGCTGTCTTCCGTATCATGGCATCCTGTATAGAAAATCACATCACCCGGAGGCGCGAGCCTTACGAGAGTATCTATATGCCCATCGGTGTCATCACCCTCAAGCGCACCTTCTGAAAGCCACAGCACACGTTCAAGGCCGAATGCCCGACGCAGATATTCTTCTATCTGCCCACGGTTCATATCACCGTTGCGGTTTGGCGACATAAGGCATTCTTCGGTGGTGAGGAGCGTTCCGTGCCCGTCGCTTTCGATGGAACCGCCTTCGAGCACAAAACCGAGGCGGTTAGTCCTGACGCCGTTGAAAAAGCCCCTTGAGACAAGATTTGAGGTGACAAGGTTGTCGCGGTCTGAGGCGAATTTCAGCCCCCAGCCGTTGAACTTGAAATCATTTATTATAAAATCGCCGTTTTCATCCACGGTCACCAATGGGCCGTAATCACGAGTCCATGTATCGTTGGTTGGCACTTCGACGAATTTTATGTTGGCTCGCAGAGTGCCCTTAGGCATATATTCCTCTCCGGGCGCTTCCGGCCCGACAAGTATCACCTTGGCATAGCTTGCTATTGCCTCTATTATACGGGCATAGCAACTCCGCACGTCATCGAGCATATATGCCCAATCGGTGCCACCGTGCGGCCATGCCATAAGCACGGCTTCAACAGGCTCCCATTCGGCCGGCAGTCGTACGCTCATTCCTCGTTGTCAAAATCGTTGAGGCTGTCCCACACCGAATTACGGTCGTGACAATATGATTCACAAAACTCCAGGAAGCCGTTTTTCTCTGAAGTACCCTGCTCTCTGCAATATTCTTTATATGCTTTTCTCAATTCAGGGTCATCGACAAGCATGCGCTTGAACTCGGCCTCGGCCATGTCGATGCCGGGAGCTTCATTTATTATTGCGACAAATATGTCGGTAATGTCTTCCATCTGGTATCGTTGTAAGATAATGGTTTTTCGGGTCAAAAATACGCATAATTGCCCGTAAATTGAATTAGGGCGAGTTAAAGATGCTTAAATCAAGAGCGGAACACCGACTGCTATAATATCGCACTTCGAACTTGTCTGTACTTAATATGTTGATAAGTAAACAGACAACACATACCGAACAACGATAACGTTTCAGTTTTTAAGCTTATGAAAAAATTATTCCCTCTTATATTTGCCATTGCGCTGCTTTCATCATGCAGCCCGTTCTCGCTCGTGAACAGCGAGACTTACAATGACGCCGACCTCGCGAACTACAAGACCTTCCGCATCGTGACACCTGCCGACGGGCATCTGCCGCCGGGAATGGAAATGGTGACGTACTACAACATCGCCGCAGCGATACGCGAACAGATGCTGGAGCGTGGTTTCACCGAAGATGCCGTTTCACCCCTGCTCATCAACATCGGTCTAACAATACACCGCCGCATCGAAACAGAGCCGGCCCTGCCTCCGGGATATACACCTTATTCAGGCCCGTACTACAACGGCCTCTACCCATATTTCGTATATCCGCGCTACAACTATTGGGCCAACTATTATGCCAACGCGCAGATAATAACGGGCATGTACAAAGAGGGCGTGCTGACTATGGATATGGTAAACATAAAAGACAAGCTTCCGCTATTTTCGGCATCGGTGGCTACAATACTCGAGAACGGCGACAGTCAATTCCGTAATCTGCAAGGCATAGCAGAAGCCGTCAGCACATTGTTCTCACGCTTCCCTGTGCCGGTGCTCCCTCAATACGCCCACAGCAAATAAACGGTACATCACTTGGAAAACAACGCCTTGGCCTTTTGCGGAGACAGGCCGAGGCGTATTGCTTTGGTAGCATCGGCATGAGCTTCGTCGAGGCGGTAACGGTCGCGGTTGAGCATTGCACGGTAATAGTACAGCTCGGCGTCGTCGGGATATTTGTCAAGGCCCGCGGCAAGGACGGCACCGGCTTCGCCGAGTTGCCCCAAGGCAAGACGGCAACCGGCCATACCGGCATAATATTCGGCAGCAGGCTCGGTGTCAATCAATTTTTGGAAATACGGTATGGCTTCACGGTCCCGGCCGGTAAGGGAATACAATGTCGACAAGGCCTTTGAGGTGGCCGAACTGTTTGGCGCTACCGATTTGAGTACTTCAAAATCGGTTTCTGCAACATCTTTTTTCCCTTTGTATAGAGCTATCGTACCATGATAGAAACGGGCGTCGGCATTCAGCGAATCAGCTTCGAGCACCGCTGCGAAATCGCGGTATGCTTCGTCATCGCGCCCCATGCCCATCAACACTTTGGCACGGTTTGCAAGCACCGTCCGCATGGCCGGTGCGCGACGGTGTGCCTCGTCGAGGGTCGCGAGCGCCAAAGAATCGCGCTCCATGTAGAAATACACCATGCCCAGATTCGACATAAGCAGTATGCTTTCAGGAGAAGTCGGCCGCAGGGAAATTGCGTCGAGCAAGCGCGCCGCGGCCTCACCGTAATCTCTGTCTGCTATGGCCTTGTCGGCCTGTCCGCACAACAGAAAATATGGGTCTTCCTCGTCATCGGGCTTGGTCGGTTCAACGCCAAACAAGGCCATTGCCGACAAAGCCACCGCCAAAAGAACAGCAAACCGCTTCATTTTTTCTTATGCTTGTCTTTTTGCGTATCAGAGAATTCGTTGGGATACGACAAGGCAACACGTTTGTGCGTCAAAGCCCATATTATCAGAAAAGCTCCCAGCACTACAAACGGTATGCTCAACAATTGCCCCATATTGTACGTCATGGCAGCCTCGAAGGGCACCTGGTCGTTCTTGATGAACTCTATAAGAAAGCGCGACCCGAAAGTGCCCACAAGGAATGTGCCGAAAAGCAGACCGGGGCGTTCGCCGCAATTGCGCTTCCAGTACATCCACATCATAAGGACGAACAACGCAAGGTAGGTCAGCGCCTCATATATCTGTGTCGGATGGCAGGCCAGCCCGTAGTACATCCTATGCCATTCTTCCGACCGCACGAACTTAAATCCCCACGGGAGTTCAGTCGCCACACCGAAAATCTCCGAGTTCATAAGGTTGCCTATGCGTATCAGGCAGCCTACAAGGGCAATGGCTACGGTCAGTCGGTCGAACGTCCAAAGAGGGTTTCTCTTGGTCGTGAATATGGAGAACAGTATCACGGCGATGATTATACCTATGGCTCCGCCGTGGCTTGCAAGACCGCCTTCCCAAGTGGCGAGTATCTTCCACGGATGCGCCGAATAATAATCCCACTGATAGAAAAAGACATGCCCAAGGCGCGCCCCTACGATTGTTGCGACGCCGACATATATCAGGAGTATGCCCATCCACCGTTCGGGCATGCCCTCTCTCTTGAACATCTTGGCTACAATGTTGTAACCCAGCCAAAAGCCTATGGCGAACATCAGCCCGTACCAACGCACTGTGACAAAGCTGTCGATGATAGTAGGATTTACGTCCCACGTAATGAATGACGGTAACATTTATTGTTCTGTTTTCTTAAAAAAATCTTTTGTGGCTTTTCGCACCTTGGGGCTAAGCGCGAGTACGGCAATCATTGTCGGAATGGCCATCAGCGCATAAAACAAATCACAGGCACCAACGGCGGCTTCCAGGGGGACGACCGCAAACACCACCAATGATGCCAAAAAGAACCATGCGTAATATTTGCCGTATCGTGTTCCGAAAAGATAATTGGCACATGTCGTGCCATAAAATGAATAGCTGAACATCGACGACATGGCAAAGCATATAACAACACACATGAGCAGTATGTCGCCTGCCGGTATTCCATTGGCAAAAGCTTTCATGGCGACTTCGAGGCCCTTTACACCTTCCACATCGATATTGCCGCACAGAAGTATGGCAATGGCCGTGAGCGTGCACACAAGACCCGAATCGATGCTCGGCCCGAGCATGGCGATAAGGCCCTCGCGCACCGGTTGGGTGTTACGCGACGCCCCGTGCATTATCGATGCCGTGCCTATGCCGGCGTCATTGACAAGTGCTGCACGCCGTGCGCCTATGAGGGCTATGCCTGCAAGCGCTCCGAAGCCTGCGCGAAGATTGAACGCTTCATAGAATATGCTCTTGAACACGGCCGGGACTCCCGAGATATTCGTTATGATGATATACAGAACCATCAGGAAATACAGCGCCACCATAAACGGAACCATGACGGTAGCCACACGGGCGATACGCTTTATGCCGCCGAGTATCACAACCGCCACAATTATCGCAATGGCACACCCGAACAGAAGTCTGAAAGCTTTTATGTTTCCCAATCCGAGCGCTCCGCCGACAGCCGACAGCACTCCGCTTTCGCCAAGCCCCTCAGGGGTGGTGAATGTTGCCATGAAAGCTTCGGTCAGCTGGTTTGCGTTCATTATGCACATTGTGCCGAACAATCCCGCAATGGCGAAAAAGACGCCCAACGGTTTCCATTTCGGGCCAAGGCCCTGCTCGATTATGTGCATCGGGCCGCCTTGAGGGCGTCCCGTATCATCTTTGCCCTTGTACATTATCGCAAGCACACCTTCGTGATATTTGGTTGCCATTCCTACAAGTGCGCTCACCCACATCCAGAAGATGGCACCGGGGCCTCCCAATACGAGGGCTATGGCGACACCGGCAATGTTGCCGAGGCCTATGGTTGCCGCCACCACCGACGCAAGAGCCTGAACCGACGAAATATGGCCGGCCGAAGCGGCTTCACCATCGGCATTCTTATGGCGGAACTCCGCAAGGGCCGCCGGAAGACGACGTAATGAAACAGCTCCCGACGATATGAACAGATATAAACCGCCGCCTATCAGCAGAAAGAACAACGGATATCCGCCAAGCAAATCGGCTGCATCGATTATGAACTGTGCAATTTTATCCCACATGGTTCTGCAAAGGTACTCATTGTCACCAAAACATGCGGCATCTATCGTGTTAACAATTCAAAAGCGATTATTGCACCTTATTTTATTGCGCTCACATAAATCTTGCCTATACGCGCTCCGTTCATTTCTGCAACCTTAAGCTCAAGCCCGTTTACTTCAATGCTGTCTCCAACCTCAGGAATACGCTTCAAGCTATCAAGCATCAGGCCGGCAATAGTCGTATAGGTAGCCGGCTCATAGTCTTCGTTGATTTCGAAATACGAGAAAAAGTCATACAACGGACAAAGCCCGTCTACAAGCCAGCCGTCGCCATTGCTGTCTTTGCTTATAAAAGGCTCGTCTGTGCCGACCTCTACCGACCCGACAAGGCCACCGAGAATATCGCAAAGAGTCACAAGCCCCTGCACTGAGCCGAACTCATCGCAGACAAGACCGCAGTGCACACCTTTCTGCCTCAGCACACCGAGGGCGTCATATACAAGCATGGTTTCGGGCATGAATGTTGCAGGTTTCACCATCTTGGCTATGCAGAAATCATCGCCACATACCTCAAACACAAGGTCTTTAAGATATACCACGCCGACGATATTGTCGTGCGTAGCATCATATACAGGGTAACTGCTGTGCATGTTATTGCGTAGAATGTCTTTTATCTCCGACGGCGACATGGCGGTATCGAGAACCGCCAAATCCATTCTCGGCGTCATGATGGAACAGACTTTGGCGTCGCCCATCACCAAGGCGCGGAACATTATGTCCTGTTCCAGGTCTTTCACCTCGCCGGCATCGGCGCCCTCGCGTATCACCGACTTGATTTCTTCTTCGGTAATTTTATTGCTTTCGCCATCGATATGCAAAAGACGCACCAAAATATTGGTAGACCTTGACAGCAGCCAAACGGCCGGCATTGCCGCCACCGACAGCATCTTCATCGGACGCGCGACCATTCGTGCCACGGCATCAGATGAATTAAGCCCTATCCTCTTGGGAAGCAATTCGCCAACTACAATCGACAGATAGGTCACAGCCGCCACTATTATAGTCTGAGCCAAGGCTTTGGCTACCGATACCTTTACGCCTGCGGTCACAAGCCATGCGGCAAACTGCCCCGACAAGGCTGCGCCAGAAAACAGACCCGTGAGAATACCGATAAGAGTGATGCCGATTTGGATTGTCGACAGAAACCTGTCGGGGTCTTCCGCGAGTTTGAGTGCAACTTTGGCACTGACGCTGCCTTTTCGGGCATCAGATGCAAGACGCGACTTGCGCGCCGAAATAAGCGCCACCTCCGACATGGAGAATACGCCGTTAAGCAAAATGAGAATGAATATTATAAACAGGTCGCCCATAAAGCGGTTCAAGAGTTTTTTGCCTTAAAAACACCCGAGGGCGCCTTATCGTTCGGTTTTGGCAGAATTTTACGGCAAGGGCGTCGCCTGCAAAAAACAGACAACGCCCTCGGCTGTATGTACGATTATATTATTTTATACCTTTCGCTCCTTTGGCACCCTTGACGCCACCGCCGAGAGCGAAGATGTTCGAGTCGTAGCTTACCGTCTTTGAGCTTTGCTCGCGCTTGCGTTTGAGCGCGAGTTTCACGAGCCGCTCCATCAGTTCGGAGAAACCGATGCCGGCAGCTTCCCAAAGGTAGAAGGACAAAGAACCGGGTATGGTGTTTATCTCGTTGACATATATCTTACGGCTTTTTGCGTCTATCATCATGTCTACACGGCTTACCCCATGGCACGACAGCACACGGAACGTCTCACCGGCAAGGAAACGGATGCGTTCGGTCTCTTCGGCGGGCAAATCGGCCGGTATGCGTTTTGCAGCGGCGTGCATGCCACGGTTGTCTTTTGTTCCGCCCATATATTTGTCGGTGTACGACAATATTTCGCCGCTCTTTATAGGCTCTTCGAGTACAGATGTCTGATAGTCGCCGCAGTCGCCCAACACAGCACAGTTGATTTCCTGAAGGTTTTCGACCATGTCTTCTACTATGATGCGCGATGAATAGCGCTGCGCATCATCGACACGCTCAAGAAGCTGCTCGCGGTTGTCGGCACGGCCTATGCCTACGCTCGACCCGAGGTTGGCCGGCTTCACAATGACAGGATAGCCCAACTTTTCTTCGATTTTTGCGAGCAACGCATCCCGGTCGGCAAACCATTGCTTGTCGGTAAACCACACGTAATCGACAACGGGTATGCCGTCCGATGCAAGTATCATCTTCATCGTTATTTTGTCCATACCGTTGGCCGATGCGAGAGTGTTGCAACCGGCATATGGCAACCCGATTGTCTCAAGCACACCCTCGAAAATACCGTCTTCACCGTTGGAGCCGTGAAGCACCGGGATGGCGAGGTCGAGCGTAGCCACGACGTCGCTGCCGAAAAGCTTACGCTCTGCCTTGTAGAGCTTGTAATCACCGTATATGGGACGCATGTAAACCTCTGTGCAGTTTTTGAGCAAGGCATTTATGTCGCGGTAATTTTTGACATCGGTAAGTGCTTCGCCCGTGTACCATCGCCCCTGCTTCGTGATGTACACAGGGATGACATCATACTTGTCGCGGTCTATCGCGGCCATGGCCTGATTGGCCGAAATCACAGATATTTCGTGCTCGGTCGAACGGCCGCCAAAAAATATTCCTATCGTAGTTTTCATCCTATATTGCTGTTTTACATTTCAAGCCCCAAAATTACTTAATTTTTCTTATTCGGGCAAATCGGCCAATCGGCACACTCCATGTATTCTGTTTTTATAAAAATCATTCTAAAATTTGAACGCAATTGAGTGTCTTTCAATGTTTGACTTTAATTTTATGTTAATTTATAATTATTAAGATGTATAAAAGCCAAAAAGGAAAATATCTCCATCCGACCGAGCATGATGCCCGATGGGGGCTGGAAACGACATGTGTCGGTAGGCAACTTATTGACATACAGGCGGTTTACCCCCCCCGAATACATCCGCGTGAATATCTTATGAATTCAGAAGACGGTCGTGTTCTCGATGAGTACCAGCTCGTATATCTCGTTTCGGGCGAAGGCATCTTCGAGTCAAAGCATTGCCCGATACAAAAGATACAGTCCGGCAACATCTTCATGCTGTTTCCGGGAGAATGGCATTCTTACCGTCCGCTATCCGACACCGGATGGGAAGAATACTGGGTCGGATTCAAAGGCAAGGAAATGGATGAAAAGGTCGAAAACGGCTTTTTCAATGTGCATTCGCCTGTTTTCCGCATAGGCCTTTCGGAAGAAATCGTCAAACTCTATTCGCACATACTCGACCTTTCACAGAAACAGCCACCGGGACACCAGCAGTACATGGCCGGTATTGTGAACCATATGCTCGGCATTGTGTACTCTCAGAGCATGATGGGCACTCCCAACACCCCGAAAATCGAAGAGATGGTAAATCATGCCAAAATCTTCATTTCGGCCAACCTGCAAAGCCCCATCTATTCGGCACAGATAGCCGAGCAGCTCAAAGTCAACCATCTGTATTTCTGCCGTAAGTTCAAGCAGTATACGGGTTTCAGCCCCTCGCGCTACATTCTTGAGATGCGTATCCAACGCAGCAAGCAGCTGCTCTGTTCCACCAACCTCAACAGCCAACAGATTGCCTACGACTGCGGCTTCGAGAGTTCGGGCTACTTCTGCATGGTATTCCGTAAAAAGGTGGGAATGTCGCCGCTCGAATACCGCAAAGTGGTGTGCGGCTTCAATCCCAAGACACCTGACGAAGCCTGACAACTCTGCATAAAGAAAACAAAAAACACAGCCCAAAAGTGTCGGGCTGTGTTTTTTCATGATAAAAGTAATGACGGTTTCAATTTTGACATCTAATAAGATGATACGTAATCGACCCAAACCTTCATTTTTCCGGGTTCACGGTTGTCCCACGCATAATAGGGGATGAATTTGTTTGTCTTGCCGGCTGTAGTGGCCTCTATCGTAGCCACACCACCGAGGAGTCCAGACTCGAAAATCGTCTTGAAATCGGTATACGGCGTCAGCGCGGCAGTTTCATATTCGGGGTTGTCGGTCTCTTCCATGCAGTAGACCAAGGGACCGCGTTGCAGGCAACGCTTTGCAAGGTCGGCAGCAACACGGGTGTCGGCAGCCACCACTTCGACGGGCATATCAATGTCAAACACAATGCTGTCGCCCGGTTTCCATTGGCGCGCAATGTGCAGATAGCCGTCTCGGTCGGGCTTCAACGCCGAAGTTGTGCCATTGATTGTCAAGGAGTACTTTTCGCACCAGCCGGGCACACGGAGTCTGAGTGTGAAATCGGACGGTTCGGCAGGGTCAACGGTCATGCTGACTTTGCCGTTCCATGGGTAATCGGTATGCTGCGTGACGTTGACAGAAGTGCCGTCGACATCGAGCTTGGTCTCGCTTCCGATATACAGGTTAGTCGTTAGCACTCCGGGAGCGGTGAGATAGATATAGCTGCCTATCGACGGCATAAAGCGCGAAAGGTTGCTCGGGCAGCATGCAGTGTCGTACCACGGCTGACGGTGGTGCGAGCCATCGGTTTCGAGCGGGTTTACGTAAAAAAAACGGTCGGAAGAGAGCGAAATGCCCGACAGCACACCGTTGTATATGGCACGCTCCATAACGTCAGCATATTTTGAGTCGCCCATGAGCATGTTCATGCGTTGGTTCCACATTGCCATGCCTATAGAAGCACACGTCTCGCAGTATGCCAGGTCGTTGGGCAGGTCGAAGTCGTAGCTGAAGCCCTCTTGGCATCCTTTGTTGCCAATGCCGCCGGTAACATACATTTTTGTGCCTACGACATCATTCCACAGCCTTCCGAGAGCCGGAACGTAGCTCGAATCACCGGCTGCAGTACCGTAGTCGGCCATGCCGGTGAACATGTACATTGCCCTGACGGCGTGTCCGCCAATCTTATCGAGGTCTTTCACCGGCACTTCATCCTGGTAGTGCTTTGCAGGCATGCCGCCGTGCGCCATCCAGTCTACGCCGCCCTTGCCTCTCTGCTCGAGAAGCCAGTGAGCCAGTTCGAGATATCGTTTTTCGCCGGTAGTGCGGTATAGCTTCACCAACGCAAGCTCGAGTTCCTGATGACCGGGCACCCAAAAGCGTTTGCCTTCGCCGAAAGTACGGTCGATATGGTCGATGAAACGTATTGCCACATCGAGGAGTTTGCGCTTTCCCGTCGCTTTGTAGTAGGCGATGCCGGCTTCGACAAGATGGCCGCAACAATACATTTCGTGGCGGTCCATGTTCGTCCAACGCGACTGAGGTTCTTCGAGTATAAAATATGTTACGAGGTAACCGTCGGGCTGCTGTGCCGCGGCGATTTTGTCGATTATGCCGTCGATTTCAGCTTCAAGCTTCGGGTCGGGTCGGTTTATGAGCGAATATGCGCATCCTTCTATTACCTTATATAAATCGGAGTCGTCGTAGAAGATGCCTTGGAATTTTCCTTCTTCAAGGCCTGCGGCTATCGCGAAATTTTTCACGCGCTGCGTTTCATCTTCACATTTGTGCAGGCATACCGGAATTGTCACATCGACAAGGCTGTCGATGCGTGGCATCCAAAAACTGTCGGCGAGTTTCACCTGCGAAAAATCGACAGGATTTACGCTTGCCCATGCGGCCAATACTGCCGGGAGCATGGTCGAAACGAGTACTTTTTTCTTCATAATTTATAATCGGAGGGGGTGTGTTTGTTGCATAAATTAACTTAAAACAGACATGGTACAGACTTGTTTTGACGCGAAATTAATACATCCGCGCCACTTTTAACAAGGAGTGTCCGAATATTGGAATGAATGGTTCAAAAAGCTGAATGCCAAACGTGCTGCAAAACCTAATTTTGACATCGGAAAAAGTTTTTTTGCAAACCTTTAGTTAATACCATGAGGAAAGTCCTGTCCAACAAGCCACTCCGCACATTTGCATCGGCACTTGCCGCAATGATGATTGCCATAACGGCATCAGCACGGGAGCGCAGTTCCGAATTGCTTGATTTCGGCTGGCGTTTCAGCACCGGTGAATGCCCGACGGCTTCGGAGCCGACATTCGACGATTCGCAATGGGCCGTAATAGATTTGCCCCACGATGCCTCGGTGCACGGCCCGTTCGTACGCGACACTCTCGGCGGAAACAGCATAAACGGCTACAGGCCGCGAAACCAAGGGTGGTACCGACGCAATCTCAATATGGCACAGAAAGAACCCGGACGGCGGTTCATACTTGAATTCGAAGGCGTGTACCGCGACGCCGAAGTATGGCTCAACGGCAAACTCCTCGGAAAACAGCCGAACGGCCATATCGATTTCGAGTTCGACATCACCGACGGCCTGCGCGTAGGCGACAACTGCATCGCCGTGCACTACGACAACCGTTTCAAAGGCTCGTCGCGATGCTATACGGGCGAAGGGATATACCGCAACGTGTGGCTGCACGAAGTGTCGGATTTGCGCGTAGACCGCTACGGCACATATGTAAACACTCCCCGTATATTGCCCGACAGCGCACGCATATCGATAGAGACACGCATCGTAAACAGCCGCCCCGATTCGGCACTGTGCACAGTGGTGAGCGATGTGTTTTCGCCGTCGGGCGAACATGTCCTAAGCCGCAAGAGCGTCATTCCCGTTGCGGCCGGCGAGCGTGTCGATTTCAGACAGCACGGATGGGTGAAAGAGCCTCTGCTTTGGGACGTGTCATCGCCCCGGCTGTACACCGTCAGGACGCAGGTATTCGACACGCATGGCAAAACAGACGAATACAGCACCGACTTCGGCATACGCGACATCGAATTCACACCCGAAGACGGCTTCAAACTCAACGGCCGCAAATGTTTTGTGAAAGGCGTGTGCCTTCGCAGCGACTGGGGCCCTTTGGGAACGGCGGCGTTCGACGAAGCCATGGCACGTCGCCTGTCGCACATGAAAGAAATGGGCTGCAATGCCGTGAGGCTTGCTCATAATCCTTATCCTAAATATGTGCTTGACTGGTGCGACCGCAACGGCATGCTCGTATTCGACGAAATATACGATGAATGGAGCGGCCAATACTACGGCGAAGGCGCCAACTTCGAAGAATATTGGCCCGGCGACGTCGAGGTGTGGCTCAGGCGCGACCGAAACCACCCGTCGGTATTCATATGGAGCGTAGGCAACGAAGTGATACAGGCCCGCAACACAGAGGTGCACAATTTCAGCACCGGCCTCGACGAAAAAGACCCGACACAGGGCATCGACTTATATACACGTCTGCGCGAACATGTGCGCCGTTTCGACACCACGCGCCCCGTGACTACTGCGCTCTTCCCGACACGTCGCGACGGCATGCGTTGGGAAGACCCTCGATATGAACACGAAAGCGACCCTGCACAACTTGCCCTGCGCATGGACGTGCTCAGCGTGAACTATATGGAGCGTTTCTTCGCACGCGACAAGGCAAAATATCCGCAGCTGATAACTATTGTCAGCGAAATCGACACCGGCGAAGGCGGTTACTCGATATTCAGCTACGACCATGCCACTTCTGTAGGCCAATTCTATTGGGGCGGAACGGAATATATAGGAGAATCGTTCGGATGGCCGTCGAAAGGATGGATTAACGGCGCTTCAGACATGTGCGACCGCCTCAAGCCTGTCGGTTGGAGCATACGCAGTCTATACTCCGACGAGCCTATGGTCGGCATTGCCGTACACGATTCCGACCCGGGTTCGGCAAGAGTATGGAACGACCTGATGGTGCGCTCCAAACCCATGCACCTGCACTGGAAAGGTACTCCGGGCGACCCTACCGTAGTGCAGACTTTCTCCAATTGCGAAGAAGTCGAGCTTTTGGTAAATGGCCGCAGTCTCGGACGCCGCTCAATGGCTGAGTGCCCTCAGCGCCGTATGATTTGGAATGTCATTTACGAACCGGGCGAAATCAAGGCCGTGGGCTACAACAACAGCAAACCGGCGGCGAGCCAAGAGCTGCACAGCGCCGGAAAAGCGCAACGGATAGTACTGTTGCCCGAAACCGAACAGCTGACCGCCGACGGTATGAGCCTGCTTTACGTCAACGTGGAGATACAGGATGCTCAGGGCAACTGCGTGCCGACATCTGACTACAAAATACATTTCGAACTTGACGGCCCGGCAACAATCGCCGGTGTCGGCAACGGCGACATTACCGGCGACGAACCTTGGCAAGCCGACAGTCGCAGCGTACACGATGGCCGGGCCTTGGTGATACTTCGAGCCGGACGCGAAGCCGGAACTATACGTCTGAAAGCATATAGCCGCGGTCTCAGAACTGCAAAATTGAGTATCCCCGTGCAACCCGCAGATTGAGAAATACGACACAATCGTTACATTTTTCACCAACAATCGGACGTCCGATTTAAAATTTGTCACAACAAATAAAAAAAGCAGAATACCGAATACTCCGGCAAAGCTTAATTTGCAGTCGCAAAGCAAAAACCGGAAAACACGAACAGGAATACCACAAACCTTATAAATCTAAATTTTTCTGAAATGAACATTGCAAAATTTTTCACATGGTCAAGCGCAAGCCGCAGCCTGCGGTATCTGACCATCCTCTGCGCAGCAATGGCTACGACAGGCATGTTTGTATCTTGCGACAAAGACGATGACATCGAAACGCCTGAGAAGCCCGACAAACCCGACAATCCGGATACCCCGGACAATCCTGACAATCCCGACACACCAGACGCACGCGGCACAGCTCTCTATTTCGACACCGAAGGCAGCACGGTCTTCCCCGGCGGAACCGGCGATGCCCAAAAGAACATCAGTGCCACGAAAATCGACGGCGAAGAAAACGGCTACCTGCTGACCATTGATGCGGCTCAGACTCCCCAATATATCGTAACCGTTCCTCTCAAAGCAGAACTCGAGAAAAAGAACCTCAAACTCACCTTCGCCTACAAATGCGAGCAGGACATAGCCAACTTCAGCATCCAGTATCTCTCGCCGGCGGCAGGCGAAGAAGCCGCTAAAGGCAGCCTCAAGGCCAGCACTTCGGTTGACACCGACGAGAACGGATGGGCTTCGGTCGCATATGTCATCAACCGCGACATCGAGCAGAACGAGTGGGGCGCCAAAGACAACATGCTGCGCCTCAACATTCAGCCCTCGGCAACCACAGGCTCGGTGGCATTCTCCATCAAAGACATCTTCCTTGCCGAAACCGACGAAGACCAAAAGCCCGAAGAGGAGTTCGACCCGACCAAATATGAGCTGACATTCACCCCGAACCGCAGCTCGCATTGGATTATGGAAGACTCCTACGGCATATATAGCGGTGTCTCGTTCCTGCGCGACGGCGACGAGTATTCTCTCCAGATTGACGACAGCTATACCCCGAACGGAGAAAGCGCGGCCGAACACTTCATTGCCACCGATCCTCTGACCCGTGCACTCGACCTTCAGGAAAACCAGGTTGTCGAAATGATATTCAAATATAAGGCAAGCACGGCATTCAAAGTGCGCACAGGTCTCTATCCGTTCACCGACCCCGGCAGCGACTGGCCAGCATCGTTCGTAGTATCGAACGTTGCGGCAAGTGCCGACGTTGATCGCGACGCCGACGGATGGGCTACCCTCAAACACGACATCACAGTGCCTGTGAACAAACTGAACTGGGGGCGCAACGTCGACGGCGGCGACCAACAGATACGCTTCTGCATCCTCAACGCCGACGGCTCCGACGAGCTGCACCCCGAACACAGCGGTCTGACCACCCTTCAACTCAAAGACGTACACCTGAAAGTACGCGACAAATCACAGTCTGAAATAGACAAGGACAAACCCTACGACGCCGACAAGGACATCGCTATCGGTTTCAACGACGACAACAACCGCGGCTACGACACCGAGGTTTCTAATGCCGCCGGCGTCTACGAGCTGAAATTCAAAGCATCCGCTCCCGAACACGTTGTCTGGACGACAGGCCTCGAGCGCAAGCTTCCCGGCAGCGAGTGGGCGCTCAAACTCACCTACCAGTGCAACATCGACGTGCCTGAAGTAAACGCAATGCTCTTCGACGCCGGATTTGCATTCTACCAGCCTTTCGGCAATCCGTTCATCACCGCCGGCAACACAGGAGCTGCCGCAAACGAATGGAAAGAAGTAACCATCGACCTCAGCGCCGCCATCAACGAAACACGCTGGAACCTCGACGGCAAGACCGGCGAACGCATGCGCATCAATTTCAACCTTCCGGGCGAAGACTGCACGCTTAAACTCAAGGACGTAAAGCTTGTGCCCAAGAGCAGCCTGCCGCCCGTCACCATCGACCGCAAACCGTTCGTACCGGGCTTCCTCGATGACCTCAACGCTGTATATGACACCAAATTCACGAAAGCCGACGACGGTACCGTCACACTCGAATACACAGCCGAAGCGCCCGAACACGTGCTATGGCTCGGAGGTCCCGACAGCGCAATCGCCGACAGCGACTACTCCATCACCTTCTCCTACCAGTGCAGCCACGAGATGGGCGACATGTCGATGATGCTCTTCGACCAGGGCATGACATTCTATCAGTTCGACGGCGACCCCTTCGTGCACTTCGACGACTGGAAAGCCGCATCGGCCGGCGAGTGGAAGACCGTGACCCAAAACCTCAGCGCCAACATAGCCAAGGTCAATTGGAACATAGGCAAAAGCGGCGAACGCATCCGTATCAACTTCATACCCGTTCCGGCAACAGGAGAGGCTGTGACTATCAAGGTCAAAGACATCAAGGTTTTCCCAAATGAGAAAAACCGCATCCGTCGCCGCTAAACCATAACCGAGCTTCCGAAAGCGGATGTCAATGTAAAAGCTTACGGCGACATCCGCTTTCACATAGTTCACCTCTACGAGGATTTTTCACAAAACCGATATACCTTAAAATGAAATCAATCTTACACAATTTCTTCATTCTGTCTGTGGCCTTGCTTCTTATAGGTTCTGTAAGTGCATGCAGCAAAGACAAAGTATCTGAGCCGGTGACACCCGACGTGCCCACCCCGCCAACGCCCGACGACGATGAAGACGGCGAAGCATACGCATTGCCAATGGAGTTCGACCTCTCGCAGACCAACCAGCTTACAGCGTCAAAAAACAACGATGAATATCGCATCGTGACCGACGGCGGCAACGACCCTTGGCTCTTCACAAAAGTGCTCCCGAGCAAACGTGCCGACGAAGCGCTTGTTCTGACATTCGACTACAAGACATCGAAAGCCGTGTCGGGGTTGCAGGCATATCTGTGTCCGCCGCTTGTAGGAGAACGTGTATGGTCGATAGGTTCGCTTGAAGCCGCACCCGGCAATTGGAAGACGTATTCTTTTGTACTGAACGAAGCTTTCAAAGAGTTCCCGTGGGGCAAGGCCGGCGATTATCTCCGCATAGACTTCGGCAGCGGTGTAGATGCGCTTATCGTAATACGCAATCTGCGCCTGCGTGGACTCAACAAGGCCGAGAAAGAAGCCATCAAAGCAGAAGAAGATAAAGCCCAGGCGGTGCTCGACCTTGAAGAAAACCTCAAAAGCTATTTCAAGAAACAGTTCGACTCTGAAATTTCTCTCGTGGAAGTGACTTCCGACAAAGTCAACATCAGCGGCACAGCCAAAGGCACGGGCGAATTGTCGCTCGCCGAAGTGACGCCCTATGAAGATGCCCTATTGCTGAAATCGTTCCGAAAATGCAAAAACGGCATCAGCGGCGCATTCAACGTGAGCCTGCCGCGCGTGGTCGAATATGACGGAGTGAAATACGACCGTCTGCTCTCCAAGTGGGTGGTAGTCAGCACCGACGGAAAAACAGAAAAGATGGTGTCGGCCTGCCGCTACGTCGATGCCGACCATATCGACCAAAGCAAAGCCATAAACTGCGAAGACGTGCCCGCAAACATCAAAAAAGGCGGAGAGGCCGTGCAGGGCAAAGTGTACGACGCAATCGAAATGGGCATGAAAGCTACCCTTTTCGGCATTCCCGTAACCGCCGTAATGTGGAGTTCGGCTCAGAAAGCCGCTGCCGTAGGAGACCAAGTCATACAACACCGTTATCTCGGCAAGACATATTATTTCTCCAAGGCATTTTTTGAGGATTGCGACAGATATCTGCTTGAGCTCCAAAACGCCGGAATAAAAGTATTTACCGTATTCACCATACGGCCCGAGACTTTCCATGACCCGAACGCATACAAGAACTACGACCATGACCTCGGTATGCTCATGCAGCATCCTGACTACTCCGGACAAGGACATTTCGCGATGGTGAACCTCACGCAGCCCGAAAGCGTGAACTACTACGCCGCAGCGCTCGACTTCCTCGCCTCGCGATACTCCGACGGCTCGCACGGACGCATACACCGCTACGTGATGCACAACGAAATCGACGACCCCAACAACTGGAATGACGCCGGATGGAAACCTCAGACCGTATATATGGACCAGTTCGTAAAATCGACGCGCATGGCGCACAACATCATACGTCAATACAACAAGTTCGCGCAGATTCTCGTGCCCGTAACCCAACAGTGGACGTTCAAGAAAATCAAACCGGCGCACGACATGCTTTTCGCCGTAAAAGACCTCTTCGGACTGATGAACGACTTCAGCCGTGTAGAAGGCGACTACTATTGGGGTATGGGCTACCACTCCTACCCCTACAAGTTCCAGAACCGCACATGGGAAGATGATTTGGCTACATGGTCGATGAACACCGAACTCGTGACGTTCAAAAACCTCGAAGTGCTCGACAAATGGGCCAAGACTCCCGAAAATATGTACAAAGGCAAGATACAGCGCGACGTATGGCTCACCGAGAACGGGTCGAGCACACCCACATACTCTGAGAAAGAGCTAAGCGAGCAGGCCGCCTGCGCCGCATACGCATTGAAAAAAGTGGAGAAACTAAGCGCAATCCAAACTCTGATATGGCATGCCAGCAGCGACAACGACGTCGAAGGCAACCTCAACCTCGGGCTGCACTACCGCGAGAACGACCCCAAGAATCCGTGGGGACGCAAACCGGCATGGTACGTATTCCAAGCATTCGAGACCGCTCGCGAAAGGGAAGTCCTCGACCAATATCTCCCCGTAGTCGGCGTAAAAAGCTGGGACGACATCATGCATCAAGTGAACGATTAACCAATACCATGAAATAATGAAAAAATCTTTGTATCTGTTCCGACCGGGCCTGCGTGCCGGCATCCTGCTGCTGTCGTGTACAGTGGCATGGCAAGGCTATGCAGGCGCACTTCCGGAACCGGCCACAAGCGCCGTACCCGAAGAGACATCAAGCAGCAAGAAGCACCCTCTTGTGAGCGGATGTGTAGTCGATGCCAACGGCGAACCCGTCATCGGAGCCGTTGTCATGGAAAAAAGCAACAAGAAAAATGCCGTGACCACCGACCTCGACGGCAATTTCGCCCTGCGGCTCGCCCCCGACGCCAC
Organism: uncultured Muribaculaceae bacterium; assembly: GCA_910583525.1. Classification (GTDB taxonomy): domain Bacteria; phylum Bacteroidota; class Bacteroidia; order Bacteroidales; family Muribaculaceae; genus CAG-873. The sequence continues at coordinate 182,710 of CAJTXL010000001.1, forward strand.
CATAACGGTGTCTTATCTGGGCTTCATACCTCAGGACATCGACATAAAAGGCAAGAAAAAACTCGACATAACGCTCAAAGAGGATAATAAGCTCCTCAATGAAGTCGTTGTCGTGGGCTATGGCTCGCAGAAAAAGGTATCGGTGACAGGCTCTGTGGCCTCAATAGGCACCGATGACCTCAAACAAAGCTCGCAGCCTAACCTGAGTGCGGCTCTTTCGGGCAAACTTCCTGGTCTGACAACGATGCAGACTTCAGGACGCCCCGGCGCCGACGATGTCACGCTCTATCTACGCGGCGCCAGCACGACAAACGGCGTTGACCCTCTGATACTGATTGACGGCGTTCCGCGTAGCGGCATCGCCACACTCGACCCCAACGAAGTGGAGTCGGTCACCGTGCTCAAAGACGCATCGGCGACGGCAGTATTCGGTGTGCGCGGCGCCAACGGCGTAATTCTTATAACCACACGCCGAGGCGAGGCCGGCAAACGCGAACTTAGCATCTCGGCCGACTACAGTCTTCAGCAGTTCATAACAAAAATCGACAGAGTGCACTCGTGGGACTATGCGGCACTGCGCAACCAGGCGTCGCGCAACGACGGCGTGGCAGAAGATGCCCTGCCCTATACCGACTGGATGATTGAGCAGTACCGTAACGGTTCTGACCCGATATTCTTCCCTGACCGCGACGTAATGAAGTCGTACTTTAAGACATGGGCTCCCCAGACACGCATAAACGTGAACATGAACGGCGGCACCGAGAAAATCAACTACTTCATAAACGTGGGCTACATAGGGCAAGGCGGCCAGTTCAAGACCGAATCGAAGAAAGACCTCGGCTACGACCCGAGCTACAAGATGAACCGCTACAACTTCCGTTCGAACCTCGACCTTAAACTTGCCTCGAACCTAAAAATGTCGCTCAACTTGGCGTCGTACCTTCAGAAGACCAATTCGCCACAGGCCACCGACCTCTACGGCGGAGACATCAACGGCATGACAGCCGATCTGCTGGTGCACGCATGGTCTACGCCTCCGACATCACCCGGTCCGCTCACGGCAAGCGGCTATGTCACCCCCGAAGGCACAACAGTGCCTGCCGGCGAAATAGTGTCGTCGGCCTACAGCTCCGACCCCAAGAACAACAAATACGGCGACATCAACCGGCGCGGCTACGCATCGAGCACCAACATGAACCTCAACTCCTCGTTTGTCGTTGACTGGGGTCTTGATTTTCTTACAAAAGGACTCAGCACCAAATTCATGGTGGCTTTCGACGCCGTTTCATCGACAACGCTGACGGCATCGCGCCTGTTCGACATCTATCAGGCCGCCCCGGCACGTAAAGAGGGCGAAGTGTCGACATACAAGGCGGTTTCGGTAAACACGCAAAATGTAATAGGCTCGCCGGCACGCTCGAACGCATCGAACTACTATCTCAATCTACAGTGGTCGTTCAACTATGCGCGTAAGTTTGGCAAGAACGACGTGGGCGCAATGGTACTGCTTCAGCGCGACCATTGGCAGAACGCCGCCGCCGACCTGCCCTACAACATGCTCGGCCTTTCGGGACGTGTGACTTATAATTTCGACGACCGCTATCTTGCCGAGGTCAACCTTGGATACAACGGCTCGGAACAATTCGCCAAAAAGCACCGTTTCGGTTTCTTCCCGGCCGCATCGCTGGGTTGGGTGGTAAGCCGCGAGGCATTCCTGCGCGGCAACGACACGCTGACCCTTCTGAAGCTACGCGCATCGTACGGCAAAGTCGGCAACGACAAACTCGGCGGCCAACGCTTCCTGTACATCACCAACGTGTCGCTCGGTGGAGGCACAATAGGGTCGCTCGGCCGTGGAGAGTCAATCATCATGGGCAAACTCGGCAATGAGAACCTGTCGTGGGAAGTGGCCTACAAGCAGAACTACGGCATAGACCTGAGCCTGTTCTACGATTTGACCCTTTCGTTCGACTACTTCCGCGAACACCGCGAGGACATCCTCATCAACCGCGGAACTGTTCCCGAACTCCAAGGCGTGCCCATCGGAAACCTGCCGAAAGTCAACATGGGCGTCATCGACAACGAAGGCTTTGAAATCGAAGCCCGATACCACAAGATGCTCAACTCCGACTGGTCGTTCTCAATCAACGGCAACTTCGCCTACAACAAAAACATACAACGCAACATGGACGAGCCTGTCCGCTCGGCCGAATACGCCTACCGCTACCGCCAGGAGGGCTACAGCATCGGCCAGGACTTCGGCTATAAAATCGACCGCAGCAACGGCAACGGATACATCAACACGGCAGAAGAACTTGAAAAAGCCAAGAAGATGTACAAGATAGGCATTCCGCGCATGGGCGATTTCCTCTACCAGGACCTCAACGAAGACGGATATATCGACGAAAAAGATATGGCGCCGATACTCTACTCCAACGTTCCGCGCATAACATACGGTTTCGGAGCCTCGGTGTTCTTCAGAGATTTCGACCTATCGTTCCACTTCTCGGGCATAGGCAAGGCCTCACGCCTCTACAACAGCTGGGGCGCCGTAGAATACAGCAACGAGGGCGTCTACACCGACTATCACCTTCATGCCTGGACTCCCGAGCGCTACGCCAACGGCGAAGAAATAACCTACCCGGCACTGTCGGCCAAGATGAACACCAACCACGTAGCCAACGATTTCTTCATTATGGACCGCAGCTTCCTGCGCCTGAAGAACCTTGAGCTTGGCTACAGCCTGCCGCAGTCGCTTCTGCGCAAAATACAGATGCAGAAAGTCAGGGTGTATGTGACCGCAAACAACCTTTTCACCTGGAAAAAAATAAAAACAAACTCCATCGACCCCGAACAGAACTGGGAGGCCAACTACCCCCTTACCAAAATGGTAAATTTCGGCATAAATGTAGTATTTTAAGAACTGAAAGAATTCTATTATGAAACTAAAATATTGGATCCTATCATCTATCGTGGCGTTAGGCGGCCTCACCTCTTGCTCTGATGTGCTCGATGTCGCCCCCGACGGCACACTGACGATGGACGAAGTCTTCCAGGACCCGGTCAAAGTCGGGGCATTCCTCAATTCATGCTATGCCAACCTGCCGCTCAAGAGCTATTTCTATTGGGGATGGGAAGCAGCACCCACTGCTTTGAGCGATGAAGGCTGGAGCAACTGGGACGGAACAAACAACACCTCATCCAGCAAAATCTATTCGGGCGACGTATCGGCTTCGAGCCACTCGCTACGCGACGGCTGGTCGGGCAACGACGATTGGCGCACCAACAAATACTGGAGCCGCTATTGGGAACAGATACGCCTGTGCAACCTCTTTCTCGAACGCATCGACAATGCCGCTGTGAACAGCGAGACCGACCGTGACCGCTGGCGCGCCGAAGCGCATGTCCTCCGCGCATATTTCTACTCTGAGCTTGTAAAATGGTTCGGCAGAGTGCCCATACTCCGCAAATCGATAGAGTTCAACGCCGATTTCTCAAAAATGAAACGCGAATCGGTTTACGAGGTGGCTAAATTCATCGAAGAAGACTGCGACATGGCAATCTACTCCGAAAGCCTGCCTTGGCGCATAACATCGACCTCGGAAGCCGTACGCGTAACCAAGGCCATAGCATGGACAATAAAATCGAAAATGCTCCTATTTGCCGCCAGTCCGCTTTTCAACGACGGCGCCGACCATTGGGAAGAGGCATACGAATGCAACCGTGCCGCCGTACGCGAGCTGAAAGCCAACGGTTACGAACTGTTCACCGTATGCACCGACCCCAATACTTTCGGAACCGGCGACGCGGCCAATCTGCGTCAGCTCATCAACACATCGGCCGACTATAGCGCCAGTCCTCGCGACAAGGAAACCATCTGGCAACAATACGGCATGACCTGCTTCGTGTGGCACATAGGCTACATAGGCAGCGGCTTCGACGGCACATACTCTGCCGGTATAAGCCCCACACAGGAGCTTGTCGATGCTTTCAATACACTCGATGGCGAACCCGTGCTTGACCTGAGCAAGCCGTATGACGACGAAAACCATCTACGGCCCAACTTCAACAGCAAGAGCCAATACGACGAACAAGACCCTTATGCCAACCGTGACCCACGTCTCGACGAGACTGTTCTCCACAACGGGTCAACACTATACTATCAAGGCACACGACGCACCGTCGAAACTTTTGAAGGCGGCAAAAATGCCATCAACCTCACATCGAGCATCGACGACTACACACGTACAGGCTACTACCACTGCAAGTTCGTGCAGCCGGGTGCCAGCGCAGGCGTCGGATATGAAGTGCAGACACCGGGATGGAAATATTTCCGTCTGGCCGAAGTGCTCCTCAACTACGCCGAGGCAGCGGCCGAAGCCGGCCATCTCACCGACGCGAAGAATGCCGTCGACGAAGTGCGCCGCCGTGTCAACATGCCGGTCTTGCCGGGCGGACTGTCGAAAGACGAGATGATACTCCGCGTACGCAACGAGCGCCAGGTTGAGCTTGCATGGGAAGAATGCCGCTATTTCGACCTCCGCCGCTGGCAGACGCCCGACGGTAATCTCTACGACACATGCCGCTGGCTCACCGGCCTCAAACCTGTCAAGCAGACCGACGGCAGCTATCGCTACGAGCGCTACAACATCTGGACAAAGCCGCGCGGCGGCGCCGAAGCACGCGACAAACTTCTTCCACTCCCTGTCGACGAAGTATCGCGCCTCGAAGCCATCACAGGCGACGTTTGGCAAAATCCCGGATGGTAATAATGGTCTAATCTGAATTATCGACTTATGAACAAACTTCAATATAAAATATCTGTGTGCGCAATGTGCGCCGGCCTTGCAATGCCGGCGGCCGCAGAACCGCAGAAAACGGATACCTTATCCCGGGCAAAAACGGCGCAAGAAGAACTCGTCGACCTGGGGTATATAAGCATGCCGCGAAAAGCAGTCACCGGCTCGGTGTCGATAGTCACGGGCACGGAGCTTGAACGGACTCCCGACGCAAGCCTGCCAAAAACATTTTCGGGACGCCTCAACGGGCTGACCACACAGGAGCACAACAACGAACTTTCGCGCGGAGGCTTCTCAACTGAAGACATGGGTCTGTCGTGGTGGATTCGCGGCGCATCCACAATCAACGGCACCACGCCGATGATAATCCTCGACGGCATCCCCTGCCCCAACACCAACTACGTGTATATTTCGCCGGAGGAAATTGAATCCGTCACCTTGCTGAAAGACGCGGCCACGCTCTCCATCTACGGCATGCAGGGTGCCGGAGGCGCAATCTCTATCAAGACCAAGCGAGGCATAGCCGGCACTCCCAAGGTTACGGTGACACTCGACCAGGCATTCCAGCAGATGACACGCCGACCGATGTTCATCAACTCGGCCGACTATGTAGCCATGCGTAACCAGGCAGGTGTCAACGACGGGCTGGGAGCATACTCGCAGTTCTCACAGCAGGATGCCGAAAATTTCCGCAACGGCGGCAATGAAATGTACCCCAACAACAACTGGTATGACATGTTCATGCGCCCTGTGACATACATGACCCGTGCAGGCGTAAGCATACGTGGCGGCAAAAACAGCGTGATGTATTTCGCCAATGTCAACTACATGCACCAGACTTCGCCTTTCAAAACCGAAGAAGCGCCCGGCGGAAAATACAATCCCGAACCGTCGAACGACTGGTTCAACTTCCGCTCGAACATCGATGTCAATTTCAACAAATATCTCAGCGGCTTTCTGCGGCTTGCAGGCAATGTAAAAAGTGAGAAGACCACGGGCTACTCCAACGCCGACATTTACAGCCACATCTTCAATCTGCCCCCGACAATGTACGGGCCTCTCACTCCGAGCGGCGAAGGCTATGAAAACGGCGGACAGGTCGTAACGCACGACGATGAGATGTTCCCGGTCTACGGCATGCTCAACCGCTCGGGCTACAAACGCAGCCTCTACGTCAACGTGACGGCACAGGCCGGTCTGAACCTCGACCTTGGGTTCCTCACGAAGGGGCTGTCGCTGAGCGGAAGCATGGCCTACCAGACCAGCACACTGAACCACACCGCCACCACACAGGATTTCTCTCGCTGGGTGCGCACAAAGGATATGGGCGACCTGTTCTTCACACAGAAAGGGTCGAACCTCAACACGCCGCTTGTCTACAGCAAGCTGTCGACGATGGACTACAACCTCAATCTCTATGCCCAGGCACGCTACGACAGAATCTTCGGCGACCACCGCGTCGATGCAATGGCCTACATCTACTATCAGCAACAGGAACTGCAAAAAAGCAATATGGCCTACAAGCAGCAGAGCATGGGCGTGACCGCCACCTATGGTTTCAAAGACCGCTATTTCATAAAGGGCGACATAGGCTATGCCGGTTCGGAACAGTTTCATCCCGACCGCCGATATATAGCCACCCCAGCGGTGTCTGCCACTTGGATAGCATCGGACGAAAGTTTTCTCCGCGACCTCACATGGCTCGACCTGCTCAAGATAAGAGCCTCATACGGCATAACCGCCAACGACCAGCTCGGGGGCGTGCGTTTCCTCTATCTTGACTACATCGACATAAACGGCACAGAAGGCCTGAAAGGCAATCCGCTGCTGACTGCCGAGAAGATGAAGAAACAGAACTACGGCTTCGACCTCACCGTTCTGCACGGTCTCGACATATCTTTCGATTGGTACAAATCGGTATGCGACAACATGCTCGTCAACAGCGCCGGACGCGTGCCCATATATCAAGGCGTGAATCTCGGCAACTATCCGCGCACCAACGACGGCAAGATGGAGAGCCACGGCTATGAAATTTCGGCCAATTACACCCATAACATAGGCGATTGGACCTTCTATGTCGGCGGTGCATTCAGCTTTAACAAGAACAAAGTGATTTCGATAGGCGAATCGCCATATTCAGAAGAATACGCCTACCGCTATCGCACAGAAGGCTATCCGCTCGGCCAATCGTGGGGCTATCTTATAGACTACAGCAACGGCAACGGCATTTTCAACTTCAAGGAAGAACTTGAAGCCTATGGCCTGAAATACGGATTCGGCACACCGCGTGTGGGCGATTTCATATACAAAGACCTGAACGACGACGGCGTCATCGATGAAAAAGACCAAGCTCCCATCGGCTATTCGGGCATTCCGCAACACGGCTACAGCATTAGCGCAGGTTTCAACTGGAAAGGCCTCGAACTGAACCTTCTATTCCAGGGCGTCGGAAAAGTGTCGCGGACGATGAGCGGCATCGGCGTATTCGAAAACAGCTATCAGGGCGTGTTCAACGACATACACATGAATGCGTGGACGGCAGAGCGCTGGAACAACGGCGAGCGCATCGACTACCCGGCCCTGTCGCTCGGCGAATCGACCAACCACGTAGCAAACAGCTTCTTTATTTGGGACGCTTCGTATTTCCGCCTCAAAAACGCAGAACTCGCCTACACACTCCCGGCCAACATATCAAAAAAGATACGCGCCGAAAAAATCAGGATTTCGCTCAGCGGACAAAATCTGCTCACCTTCGACAAGATGAAATCGAAGCATATCGACCCTGAAACCGGAGCCATGAATGTTTTCCAACCCTACAGGGTCTACAACATCGGCCTGAATTTAACCTTTTAACGGAGAACGACGATGAAAAAAATATTTAAGACAGCAGTCTTCGCCATCTGTGCCATGAGCTTGGGTGCTTGCGCCGATTTAGATATCCAGTCGGACGGTCGCATAAGCTACGAAGACATATTCAGCCACTACGGCCGTACGGTCAATTATTTCAACAAGTGCATAGGCTCGGTGCCTCAGGTAGGCTTTACCTACGACAACACTCCTTTGGCATCGTACTGCGACGAAGCTCAGGACGCCGGCGACCATGCCGACGGCAACATCTCGAGATGGTACAAAGGTTATACCTCAACGAGCTACAATCCTCTCGCAAGCGGTTGGGGAGGCGACCCTTGGACTTACTATTTCCAGGCAATCCGCAACTGCAATACATTTCTTCAGTATATCAACGACCCGGCATACGCCACTTACGAATTCCGCGACGACGAAAAAAGCGGATGGATAGCCCAAGTGCGTGTAGCACGAGCTTTCTATTATCTACAGCTCATCAAACGCTACGGAGGTGTTCCATTGGTAAAAGGACCTTACGGTACCGACTATGACTACAGCATCGACGAACGGGCCTCGTTCGGCAAGTGCGCCGATTTCATCATCAGCGAATGCCGCGAAGCTCTCAAGACGCCGGAGCCTGACGGAAACTTCGGTTTCAGGTGGAACATCAACGATTCTGAACGCGGCAAGCTCACTCGTGCCTTTGCATACGCCGTGATGTCGCAGACGGCGCTGTATGCCGCAAGCCCTCTTTGGAGCGACGGCTCCTTTACATGGGAGAAAGCTACGGAAATCACCAAAGAAGCCCTCGACCAATGCCTGACGCACCGTTTCCGCCTATATGACATCAAACCGGCGGCTACGGCGGCACAGAATGCCTACGAATACTACTTCTTCACGCGTTCCGACCCAAGCCGCTCGTGGGACAAGGAGACAATCTTCGAGTCGACCTCCGTACGCACCAACGTATGGAAATTTGCAGGCACACCCATCACTCCCGGCATGGAAAAGGCCGGTGCAGGCCCTACACAAGAGCTTGTCGATGCCTATGAAACCATCGACGGGCAGCCCGTACTTAACCTCGAACAGCCGTACAAGGATGAAGACCACCTCATTCCCAACTACAACACCCGAAACACGCTCTACAATCCCGACAAGCCGTATGAAAACCGCGACCCGCGTTTCTATGCATCCATCTACTACAACGGCTCGCGCCGGTATCTCGATGACCGCGCCGACCGCGTAGAGACTTTCGTGGGCGGCAACTGCGGCATCTCGGACAATGTCACCGACACCCGTTTCACCCGAACCGGCTACTACATGCGCAAATTCAACAATTACCGCTCAGGCATCGAAATCGACGGCGACGGCTTCATGCGTCTGTTCCGCCTCGCAGAACTCTATCTGAACTTTGCCGAGGCGGCCTACCAGGCCAAAGACCCCGACATCACCGTGGCCTCGAAAGTAGGCGGCTCGGCCCTGTCGGCACGCGGCGCTGTCAATGCAGTGCGTCTTCGCGCCGGAATGCCCGAACTTGCGCGCGGCATGTCGAAAGAAGAGTTCGGACGCCGCTACCGCAACGAACGCCGCATTGAGTTGGCGTTCGAGGAACACCGTTTCTTCGACGTGCGCCGTTGGAAAATACTGAGTGAGACCGATGCCGTAGTCACCGGCATGCAAATCACCCGTAACGCATCAGGCAATGGCTACACCTACAAACGTATAAAGATGATGCAGCGCAACACTAACTCAGACAAATATCTGATGTATCCCATCGTTCAGTCCGAGGTAGACAAAATGGAAGGTTTCACCGGTACCGATTGGCAAAACCCCGGATGGTAAGCAAAAAAATAACAGACATGAAAAAATACATATTATTTCTGACAAGCCTTATGTTAGTCCTGTCATCCTGCCATGATGACAAAGACGCGCCCGGGTCTATTGACAGTGTCACCGAAGCCGGATGCACGCCATTCATCGGGTCGGTGGTAATGACATGGAAAAATCCCGTAGCCGACAACTACTATTATACCCTGGTTTCATATCGCGATGCTGACGGCAACACCGTCAACCGAAAAGTAAGTCGCTTCAATGCCGACGGAAACGGTGTCACCACAACTACCATAGGCGGATTCTATGATACGAATGAGTATACATTCGTCCTCAGAGCCTACGGGTACGATGGGGCTACGTCAGCTTCGGTCACCGTCAAGTGTGCCCCTCAGGACATTTCGGGCGCGGCTGCATACGTTCTCTCGACAGCCAATGTCGAAGGTAACGAATTCGGCGCAGACCTTACCTGGACCAACGAGACCGGCGTAGGCGTATGGCTCAACATGTCATATGTCAACGAATTGGGCGTATTGATGGAAGAGCGCATCGATGCCACGGAAAGCGGCAGCTTCGCGGTGCTCGACATGCCCATAGGCGAGACAACGTTCACGGTCTATGCCGAAAACAAGGCCGACGAGCAAAAGACTCCGGCCAAGACTTTCAAAGTTACATCGGCAATCGACCCGGCTGACGTGTTCCGCATATGGTTCGACCCGTCGCGCACAGAACCCGTCAACTTCGACTTCGAGCCTGTAGGCATTACCTACCAAGTAGTCGGGACAGACCACTACGCCCTTACGCTCGATGCCTCGGCTGCTGAACGTTACATCATATCAGAGCCTCTCGGCGGCAGCCTGCGGCGCAACGACATGGTGCTGACATTCCAATACCGCTGCTCCGACAACTTCGATTTGACATTGCTCTACTATCCTTTCGAGTGGGCTACTATCGGAGACTATTATTCAGACAAAGGGCTGTTGCCGCTGTCGAACGAATGGCGTACTGTTTCGTTCAGCATCAGCAACGACATAGAGAAACTGAAGTGGGGCACCAATCCCAACAGCCAGATACGTTTCATTTTCACCAACGGCAACACCATCGACAAGACGGCGCACACGCTGTTCGAGATAAGAAACATACAGCTGCGCCCCGGTAAATAGCAGACCGCGTAAAACAATTGTCAGATAAGCCTGAAAAAGGAATGTGCGGAATGCCGCTCTCCGACATACACACATTCCTTTTTCTTTTTCCCTTCAAAATACGTCCAATCCATCACAATGAAATTCCGAACCATCACACGACTACTTGCAACGACAGCCTTGACGGCATCTGTCTGCGGCCTTTCTTGGGCTGCGACCGATAAAGAAAAAATGGATGACTTCATCGACGGCCTGATGTCGAAAATGACACTCCACGAAAAAATAGGACAGCTTAACCTCTGCGGCGCCGGCGACATCTATACCGGCCCGATAGCCAGCAGCGACATAGCATCGCGTCTGCGTAAAGGCGAAGTTGGCGGCATTCTGAACCTCAAAGATGTTGAAGCCGTCCGCAAAATACAGGATATCGCCGTCAAAGACAGCCGCCTCGGCATTCCTCTGCTTGTGGGCCTCGATGTAATTCATGGCTACGTAACGGTCTTTCCGATACCGTTAGGTATATCGTGCAGCTGGGATATGCCTGCCATAGAGCAGTCGGCAAGAATCGCGGCCATCGAGGCGAGCGCCGACGGCATTTGCTGGACATTCTCGCCGATGGTGGATATCTGCCGCGATGCCCGTTGGGGCCGCATGTCGGAAGGTTCGGGCGAAGACATCTATCTCGGCTCACGCATAGCCGAAGCAATGGTTCGCGGCTACCAGGGCGAAAAACCGTTCAAAAACCGCGACAACATACTTGCATGCGTAAAACATTTTGCGCTTTACGGCGCGCCCGATGCCGGTCGCGACTACAACACGGTCGATATGAGCCGTCTGCGCATGTTCAACGAATATCTGCCGCCTTATAAAGCCGCTGTCGACGCAGGCGCAGCGACGGCAATGAGTGCGTTCAACGTCGTCGACGGCATTCCGGCGACGGGCAACAAATGGCTTCTCACCGACCTGCTCCGCGACCAATGGGGTTTCGACGGCTTCGTTGTCAGCGACGCAAGTTCTATAAGCGAAATGAGCGCACATGGAATGGGCGACAGACAGGATGTGGCAGTCCTCGCCGCCAATGCCGGTCTTGACATGGATTTGGGCTCGGAATGCTATATGGGAACCTTGGAGAAATCTGTTGCCGAAGGCCTTGTCCCGGTAACACAAATCGACAACGCCTGCCGACGTATTCTCGAAGCCAAGTACAAGCTCGGACTTTTCAAAGACCCCTACAAATATTGCGATACAAGCCGTCCGTCAAAAGAAATCTACACAAAAGAGCACCGTGACTTCGCACGCTCGCTTGCGGCAAAATCGATGGTGCTTATGAAGAACGAAGGCAACATACTTCCGCTCAAGAAAGAAGGCAAAATAGCCCTCGTAGGGCCTATCTTGACCGACACCAAAGAAATACAGGGCACATGGAGCTTTCCGGGACAGCCCGAACGGTATACCACGATACTCGATGCCTTCAAAAATGCCGCAGGCGACAAGGCCGAAATACTCTACGCACGCGGCTGCGGCTTTGCCGACGGCGGCAACGACTGGCAAAAAAGAAACTACGTCTACGACAAAGGCCCCGACTTCAAACTCCGTCCCGGAACCGAAGCCGAATCCGACGAGGCCGTCCGCATAGCATCGGAGGCCGACGTGGTAGTGGCATTTTTTGGTGAACACGAAATGGAAAGCGGCGAAAGCAGCAGCCGCACCGAGCTGTCGATGGCGCCTGCTCAACGCGAGCTTCTCAAAAGACTTTTGGCTACAGGCAAACCCGTAGTGCTCGTATATTTCATAGGGCGCCCCGTAGTCCTTGACTGGGAAAGCGAGAATGTCCCGGCCATACTAAACGCATGGTTCCCGGGAAGCGAAGCCGGCGACGCTCTCGCAGATATCATTTTCGGCGACGTAAATCCGTCGGGCAAACTTACGACATCGTTTCCGCGCAACGTCGGGCAAATCCCGCTGCACTACGACGAACTTCCTACAGGACGTCCCAACAACAACGGCGACCGATTCGCCAAATTCACAAGCTCGTATATCGATGGGCCGAACAGTCCGCTCTACCCCTTTGGCTACGGATTATCCTACACTACATTTGAATATTCGCCCATGCGCCTCAGCAGCGACCGCATGACCGAAGACGGCAAAATCACCCTTACCGTCAATGTCCGCAATACAGGCGAACGCGACGGCGACGAAATTGTACAATTATATATCCGCGACCTCGTAGGAAGCATATCGCGTCCGCTCAAGCAGCTCAAAGGCTTCGAACGCATCCATCTTAAAAAGGGAGACGCCAAAGACGTCAAATTCACAATCGACGCCGACATGCTCAAATTCTACAATTCGGCATTGGAGTACGTGTGCGAGCCGGGCGATTTTGAAGTAATGGTCGGTCCGAACTCGGCACAGACCGAAAAACGAATGTTCACATTACTGCCGCAATAATGCAAACACTATGAAAAACAGACTGTTTATTCTTTTCGGAATATTTATGGCAATAATAACGGGCGCATGTGCGGCTCCCGTTTCAATAGAAAATGCTCGTTGCGAAAGGCAAAACGAACCTTTGGGCGTGGCCGTAGACAAGCCCACATTCTCTTGGCATCTTAATTCGTCGCGCCACGGCGTAGTGCAGATAGCATACGAAATACAGGTAGCCTCCACACCCGACGCATTCAACATCCATGACAAATGCGTGTGGAACAGCGGAAAAGTGCCATCCGATGCCATGCACGTTTCATATGGCGGCACAGTGCTTGAACCGGGCCATGATTACTTCTGGCGTGTCAAAGCCTACACCAACGTCGGCGAGACTCGATGGAGCAACATCAAACGCTTCTCAACAGCTTTATCTCCCGATGACTGGTATGCTTCGTGGATAGGCGAAGATAGCATCTCGAACCCCGGTGAAAACCAAGACAGCCTGCACACCCGTCTTGCGGCACGCTATCTGCGCAAAGAATTTGACAACGGCAACCGCAAGGTAAAACGCGCAATGCTATACATAAGCGGCCTTGGCGCTTATGAGGCATATGTAAACGGCAAACGTGTAGGCGACGACTTCCTCGCGCCTGCGCTCACGTTCTACGGCAAGAAAGTGTACTACAACACTTACGATGTCACCGACTTGCTCCACGAAGGCGGCAATGCCCTTGGCGTCGTACTGGGCAACGGACGCTATTTTTGGCTCAGGGCGCAAGGCAAGCCGATTGCAGGCTTCGGGCTTCCGCGTATGCTGTCGCAGCTTGTTATCGAATATACTGACGGCAGCACCAATACCGTGTTGTCGGACGGCACATGGAAAGTGACTTCTAAAGGCCCTATCGTAGCCAACAACGAATACGACGGTGAAGAAGTGGACATGCGGCGCGACCTCGGCGATTGGAGCCGCTATGGCTATGACGATACATCATGGCATACTGCCGACGTCATGGAAGCCCCCAAAGGAGAACTGCTTGCACAACCGTGCCCGTCCATGAAAGTCATGGAACGTGTACACCCGGTGGGCGTAACCCGGCTTCCGTCGGGAAAAATCCTGCTCGACATGGGGCAGAACCTCGTAGGCCGTCTTCGTGTCAAACTGCATTGTCGCAAAGACAAGCCGGTGACCATGCGTTTCTCCGAACTGCTCAACCCCGACAGCACGCTATATGTCGAGAACCTACGTTCGGCAAAAGCCACCGACATCTACACTCCGGCTACCGACGGACGCTTTGAGTGGGCACCGGCCTTTGCTTTCCACGGCTTCCGCTATGTCGAAATCGACGGTATCGACAAGGCTCCCAAAGCTAAAGACATCGTAGCCGAAGTAATATACGACGAGATGGACACGATAGGGTCGTTTGAGTCGGACAACGAAATACTCAACAGTGTCTGGAAAAACGCCTATTGGGGCATACGAGGCAACTACCGCAACATGCCCACCGACTGTCCGCAGCGCGATGAGCGGCACGGATGGCTCGGCGACCGCACCACCGGCTGCCGCGGCGAAAGTTTCCTGTTCGACAACGCAAGCCTCTACAACAAATGGCTCGACGATATAGAAAAGACGCAGAGCGACGAAGGCTGGATTATGGTGATAGCGCCGCAATACTGGACTGACCGCGCCGACGACGTAAGCTGGTCGGGCGCATATATAACAGTCGCCGACATGCTTCGCCGCCAATTCGGCGACCGTTCGGGCATAATCAGGCATTATCCGTCTATGAAACGATGGGTCGACTTTATGACCAGGGCATACGTCAACGACGGACTTTTCACACGCGACGTTTTCGGCGATTGGTGCCTTCCGCCGGAATCGCTTGAACTGATACACTCCAACGACCCGACGCGCAAGCCCGACGGACGCATTATCAGTACAGCCAAATTCTACAATATCCTACACCTTATGGCTGAGTTCGCCGAAATTGCCGGACAGCCGCAGGATGCCGACGCATACTTAGCCACAGCCGAAGGACTGCACCAAGGGCTGAACCGCCATCTCTTCGACTATGAAAAAGGATACTACGGCAACAATGCCGTGACAGGCAACCTCATTCCGCTCTACTACGGGCTTGTTCCCGAAGGCTATGAGCAGCGCGTGCTCGACAACATCGTCGAAAAGACCGAAGTTGAGCGCAACGGACACATCAGCACGGGCGTCGTTGGCGTGCAATATCTCATGCGCACTCTCACAAACTACGGGCGCAAAGACCTTGCCTACAAGCTTGCCACCAACGACACCTATCCGAGCTGGGGATATATGGTGCGACGGGGCGCGACGACAATATGGGAGCTGTGGAACGGCGACACGGCGGCGCCCGACATGAACTCGGGCAACCACGTGATGCTGCTCGGCGACCTACTGATATGGTACTACGAGAACCTTGCCGGCATCCGCAATGCCGACGATTCGGAAGGTTTCAGACACATCGAAATGAAACCGTGTTTCCCCGACGGACTGGGGCGCGTGAATGCCAAATACCGTTCGGCATCAGGCGACATCGAAAGCCGATGGGAGCGTAAAGGCGCCAGGCTCAAATGGGACGTCACAATTCCGGCAAACTGCCAGGCAACGCTCTATCTGCCCAAACAGTTTCACATATCCAAGCCGGAAAAGCGCGAAGGCATTACCGAAATAAGCGACCTCGGCACCGATTGGCTCATCAAACTCGGTTCAGGCAATTATACCTTTGAATGATGGCACGAATGAAAACTATATACAGAAAACTGCTATTGTCGGCCATCCTGCCGACATGCGCGCTTCTGCCGTCGGCATGCGGCGGCAAAAGCGACTACGACAAAATAAGAGAAGGATTTACTACCCTGCCCGACAGCATACAGACAAGCGTCTACTGGCATTGGCTTTCGGGCAACATATCCGAAGAAGGCGTAATAGCCGATCTGGAGTCGATGAAACAGGCGGGCATCGACCGGGCCTTCATCGCCAATATAGGACTACAGCCACATGAAGCACCGACAGGCGAGGTGCATTTCATGTCGGAAGAATGGTGGCGCATATTGCATGCCGCACTGAAAAAAGCCTCTGAACTCGACATAGAAATCGGCATATTCAACTCAGCCGGATGGAGCCAGGCCGGTGGCCCATGGGTAGAGCCGCAACAGTCTATGCGACGCATTTCATCTGTAAAAGCCCGTGTTGCCGGAGGCTCGACCGTGAAACTTGCAATGCCTGCGCCTTCGCCGGATTTCCGCGACGTAAAAGTGCTCGCATATCCTGCCACGACAGACCTTATCGCACTCACTTCGACAGACGTGAAACCAAAAGCCGGCTCTGTAAAAATCGACTTCCACGCCGACAGCGCCTTTACGCTACGAAGTCTACGTTGTCTTCCGACACAAGCACCGATGATGGCGCATGCGACACTATTTGTAAACCGCGACGGCAAATATGAACCTGTCACCGACTTTGCAATCGACCGCCGCAACCCTCTGCTTTACGTAGGCTTTGAGCCATATGCCGCTGTTTCGGTGGGCATACCTGAGGTCAAGGGCAAAGACTTCCGCCTTGAAATATCGGGGCTAAACGACAATAACGGCTTCAGCGAACTCACACTTTCATCGGCGCCGGTAGTCGACCGCTTCGAAGAAAAGACTTTTGCAAAAATGTATCAGGAGCCTCTGCCTTATTGGAAAGAATACCAATGGCCGGCAGCCGGCGTCAAAGCCACAGCCAGTGCCGTAGACGCATCTCAGATAATAGACCTCAGCGAGTGCCTCAAAGGCGACACCCTCACATGGGATGCCCCGGTAGGCAAATGGGATATTGTGCGCACAGGCATGCTGCCGACCTATGTTACCAACTCGCCGGCGCTTGCAGGCGAAGGCCTCGGCCTTGAAATCGACAAGATGAGCGGCAAGCACCTGCAGGCACATTACGATGCTTTCATCGGCGAGATACTGCGTCGCATACCGGCCGAAGACCGCCGCACCTGGCGTGTAGTCGTGGCCGACAGCTACGAAGTAGGCGGACAGAATTTCACCGACGATTTTTTGGATAAGTTCGAAAAGCGCTTCGGATACAGCGCCGTGCCATTTTTACCAGTCTACGACGGCGTAGTGGTGGAAAGTGCCGACGCTTCCGACCGCTTCCTTTGGGACATGCGCAAACTCGTGTCAGAAAGCCTTGCCTACGACCACGTTGGCAAGCTATCCGAGCTTTGCCACAGCGACGGCTTCACCACATGGCTCGAAAACTACGGGCATTGGGGCTTCATGGGGGAATTCCTGCAATATGGCGGCCAAGCTGACGAAGTGGCCGGCGAGTTCTGGAGCGAAGGCGACCTCGGCAATGTCGAAAACCGCGCGGCATCGTCGTGCGCACATATATACGGAAAGCCCAAAGTGTCGTCGGAGTCGTTCACATACGCCGGCGCAGCCTACAGCCGCTATCCGAAACTTATGAAGCAACGCGCCGACCGTTTCTTCGCCGAGGGCATCAACAACAGCCTTCTGCATGTATACATATCGCAGAAGCCCGAATTCGCCAAGCCCGGCCTGAACACATGGTACGGCAACGAGTTTAACCGCAACAATACATGGTTCAGGCAACTCGATACGTTCATCGCTTATCTCAAGAGATGCAATTTCATGCTACAGCAGGGCCTCGATGTGGCCGACGTGTGCTACTTCATAGGCGAAGACACGCCGAAGATGACAGGCATATGTGACCCTGCTTTGCCGAGCGGATATCAGTTCGACTACATAAACGCCGAAGTCATCTTGCGCGACATGGCTGTGAAAGACGGACGTTGGACGCTCCCCCACGGCACCTCATACCGCATAATGGTGCTTCCGCCCCAGAAGACCATGACGCCCGAACTGCTCGAAAAACTCGAAAAGCTCGTTGCCGACGGCGGAATACTTCTCGGCCCGGCACCCGAACGCTCTCCGAGTTATCAGGGTTATCCCGATGCCGACAAGCGCGTGGCCGATGCGGCTTCGCGTCTATGGAGCGGAAAGCCTGTCACCAAAGTCGGCAAAGGCATGGTGCTGACCGGCATGGATATGGCCGAAGCGCTCAAACTTGCAGACTGCGCGCCCGATTTCGACACTCCGGCAGACGTCCCGGTGGTGTACTCGCACCGAAGCGCCGGAGACGTCGATATATACTTTGTCGCCAACCAATCGGAGAACAAGATATCTTTCCCGGCCACATTCCGCACTTCTGGACGCCAACCCGAATTGTGGGATGCAACGAGTGGCACCGTTCGCGCCCTGCCTTCTTATACCGCCACTGATAGTACAACATGCTTTACGCTCGACCTCGAACCGCTTGAAAGCATATTCATCGTATTCGGTCGCAAAAGCGACAGCGCCGGTGCAGAAGCAGTCAACTTCCCGACACCCAAAACAGCCACCACCTTGAACGGCTCTTGGACTATATCTTTCGACCCGGCTTTCAGAGGCCCGTCTGAGCCATTGGCCGTCGATTCGCTCTTCGACCTCGCCACCTCGCCCGACAACAACGTACGCCATTATTCAGGCCCGATGGTCTACCGCACAGAGTTCAAGCTCGACACCGTGCCCGACGCACCCCTGTTAGTAAATCTCGGCGATGTAATGGTGATGGCACGCATCAAAATCAACGGCAAGGACGTCGGCGGCGTATGGACGGCGCCCTATCGCCTCGACATATCGCAAGCAGTACGCCCCGGCGTCAATACTTTTGAGGCCGAAGTCGTCAACACTTGGGTGAACCGCCTTATCGGCGATGCCTCGCTACCGACAGAAGAACGCCCCACTTGGTCGCCGAACAATCCTTACGATGTGTCTTCGCCACTGCAAAGCTCAGGCCTGCTCGGCCCGGTGCTCATAGAAACAATAGACTACGAAAACCAATAACAGACCTATGAAAATACGTGCAAAATATCTCGTTGCCGGCCTGCTGCTCACATCTCTATGTGCAACGGCCAAAAGCGACGAAAAGAAAATCGAGGATATTCTCGGCAAAATGACCGTAGAAGAAAAAGTGAGCCTGTGTTCGGGCAATTTCATGCACTTCAAAGGCATACCAAGGCTCAACATTCCCGAGGTGGGATGGTGCGACGGCCCACGCGGCCCCAACGGACAGGCCGGAGGAACCGCATTCCCCTCGGGCATACTGTTCGGCGCCACATGGAACCCCGAAATTGTCGAAAAAGCCGGAACGGTAATGGGCGAAGAAAGCCGCGCACTCAAACGCAGCATACTCCTCGGCCCGGCATGCAACATACTGCGCGACCCTCTCGGCGGACGTTTCTTCGAGTACTATACCGAAGACCCGTTCCTCAACAGCGCCATCACCGTAGCCCAGGTCAAGGGAATACAGAGCCAAGGCGTTGCCGCATGCCTCAAACACTATGCCTGCAACAACCGCGAAAACAACCGCAACGACTATATGTCGATTATAGACGACCGAACGATGCACGAAATCTATCTCCCGGCATTCAAAGCCGCCGTGCAGGACGCAGACGTGCAGACCGTCATGACATCGGCAAACGGCATGAACTACGAGTTCGTCAGCGACAGCCGCAAGATGCTCACCGACATACTGAAAGACCGATGGGGCTTCGAAGGTTTTGTAATGACAGACTGGCTTCAGACGCGCTCTACAGAGAAAGCCGCGTTCGCCGGTCTCGACGTGTCGATGCCCGGCGGCGACGACTGCGGCTTCGGAACAGCACTCCTCGATGCCGTCAGGGCCGGACGTGTGTCTATGGATGTAATCGATGACAAGGTGAGGCGCATTCTCCGCGTCTATGACTTCATAGGCATCCTCGACAATGAAGACCAGAGCTCCGGCGCCGGGTTCTCTACGCCGGAGCACCACCGCACGGCTCTCGAAATTGCCGAACAAGGCATAGTATTGCTTAAAAATGACAACAACGCGCTTCCGCTCAACGAGAAAAAAATGCGCAACGTGCTCGTAATAGGCCCCAATGCCGACAAACGCTTCTGCATGGGCGGCATGGGCGGCAGCTCGTGGATGGAGTCGCCCTACGAGGTCACCGTGCTAAAAGGCATCGAAAACCTCATCGGCAAAGAGCACGTCACCTACATATCGTCCGACGAGCTCGGCGGCTTCCGCCCCGTGTCGGCCGAGATGTCGCCCGACAGCACAGGCTTCCATGCCGAGTATTTCGCCAAAGGAAAAGACACCGCCGTGGCAACACGCAACGAAAAAACAATCGACTTCATGTGGGAAATGAAGTCGCCCGACCCGTCCATGCGTGCCGACGAGTTCCGCGAAGCCCGTTTCGAGCTGAAATTCATGCCTCCCGTCGACGGCAAATACAGCTTCCGTTTCATTTCGGGCGGTGGTCTCACATATGTCTACAATAACGAGTGGGCCGGTGCCCCTGTGACAATAGCAGGCAAGAGCAATGAACCGACAACCACAGCCGACCTCGACCTCCGCAAAGGCGAAATGCTGCGTCTGTGCATCATTTACCAACGTTCGGCAGGCGATGCCGCGCTGCGCGTCGAGTGGCAAAGTCCCGAGACAGAGCTTGCCGACAAGCAATGGAAGAAAATCGACCGGGCCGCACGCAAGGCCGATGCCGTAGTGTTCGTCGGAGGCATAGACCATAGTGTCGATACCGAGGGCCGCGACCGCGTGACAATGTCGTTCTCCGACCTTCAGACGCGCCTTATAAAGCGCCTTGTAAAAAACAACCGCAACACCAATGTGGTGCTCATCAACGGCTCGCCGCTTGAAATCGGCGAATGGATGCCCGACGTGGCATCGCTTGTGGAGGCATGGTATCCGGGCATGGAAGGCGGTACGGCTATTGCGAAAGTGCTGTTCGGGCGCACCAATCCTTCTGGCCGCATGCCTTTCACTTGGCCTGCCAGGCTCGAAGACGCCCCGAACCTTAAATTAGGATGGCAGGACGGCCTCAACGTGCTCTATACTGACCGTCTGAACGTGGGATACCGCTATTTCGACACCGCCGACACAGAGCCTTTGTTCACATTCGGCTACGGGCTCAGCTATACCGATTTCGACTACAGCGGTCTCAAACTCGACAAGAATGGCGCTTCGCATGTCCACGGCAAAGTATCGGTCACGAACAGCGGCAAACACGACGGTTACGAGACTGTTCAGGTATATGTCCGTCCCCTTACACCGTCGGTAGAGCGTCCCGGACACGAACTGAAATTCTTCCGCAAGATATTCATTCCCGCCGGACAGACGGTCGATGTCGATTTCGACCTCGGCGCCGACGCGTTCTCGTTCTATGACGTCAGCCGCGCCGACTGGAAAGTCGATCCCGGAAAATATGAAATCGAATTATGCCGCGACTCGCGCACTCCTATCATCTCAGCACAAATTGAAATCAACGACTGACACAATGAAAAAACTAATCATATCAGCATTCATAGTAGCCGTCTCTGCGCTAAACGCCAATGCGTGGCAACCTGCGGGAGACAAAATCATGACACCATGGGGCGAGTCGCTTGACCCGGCCAACGTCCTGCCCGAATATCCGCGTCCGATAATGAAGCGCGGCCAATGGAAAAACTTAAATGGGCTTTGGAACTATGCCATCACACCTATGGGTACAACAATGCCTGACAGCTACGACGGCGAAATCCTCGTACCGTTCGCCGTAGAGTCAGCACTTTCGGGCGTGGGCCGTACACTCGGCGACAACGAAGAACTTTGGTACAACCGAAGCTTCGACATCCCTTCGGAATGGAAAGCCAAACACATCATGCTCAACTTCGGAGCAGTCGATTGGAAAGCCGACGTATGGGTCAACGGCATATATGTCGGCCAACACACGGGCGGATATACGCCTTTCAGCTTCGACATAAGCAAAGCGTTGAAAAAAGGCACAAACGAACTGACTGTAAAAGTATGGGACCCGACATCAAACGGCGAACAGCCACGAGGCAAGCAAATAGCTGAACCTAATACCATATGGTATACTCCCGTATCGGGAATATGGCAGACAGTATGGCTCGAACCCGTGGCAGAAGTGCATCTCAGCTCCATAAAAACGACACCCGACATCGACAGGCGCACTCTACGCATCGAACCGTCGTTTGCAGGCGGCTCACCAGACAGGACAGAAGTAATCCTATACGACGGCAACCGTGAAGTCGGTCAAGCTGCGAGCCTCGGCGACACTCCTTTGGAAATGCCGATGCCCGTCGATGCAAAACTATGGTCGCCCGAAGAACCGACGCTCTACGGCTTGACCGTAACCGTCTATAAAGACGGCAAAGCCGTCGACCGCATCGACAGCTACACGGCATTCCGCAAATTTTCAGTCCGTAAAGACAACAAAGGCATCACACGCCTGCAACTCAACAACAAAGATTACTTCCAATTCGGCCCGCTCGACCAGGGTTGGTGGCCCGACGGACTCTACACAGCACCGTCAGACGAAGCACTCGTCTACGACCTGAAGAAGACAAAAGACTTCGGCTTCAATATGGTGCGCAAACACATCAAAGTCGAACCGGCGCGTTGGTATTCGCACTGCGACAGCCTCGGCCTTATCGTGTGGCAGGACATGCCGAGCGGTGGGCCTTCGCCTGAATGGCTCGGACAAAAATATTTCGACGGCAATGAAGCCAAACGCTCGACGACTTCCGAAGCAAACTACCGAAAGGAATGGAAAGAAATCATCGATGCACTGTATCCATATCCTTGTATCGGCATTTGGGTGCCGTTCAACGAGGCATGGGGTCAATTCAAGACCGAAGACATCGCCGAATGGACTAAGAACTACGACCCCTCGCGACTCGTAAATGCGGCAAGCGGCGGAAACCACTATCCGTGCGGCGATATGCTCGACCTGCACAACTACCCCGAACCGAAACTTTATCTTTATGACCCCTTGCGTCCGACAGTCCTTGGCGAGTACGGCGGCATAGGGCTGGCTCTTCCCGGCCATCTGTGGTTTCCTGACAAAAACTGGGGCTATATACAATTCAAGACTATCGACGAAGTGACTGCAAAATACAAAGAATACGCCAAAATGCTGCTCGACATGATACCACAAGGCTTCTCGGCTGCTGTATATACACAGACCACCGATGTCGAGGGCGAGGTCAACGGCCTGCTGACCTACGACCGTAAAGTCGTCAAAGTCGATGAGGAGAAAGTACGCGAAATAAACCGTGAAATCTGCAACTCGCTGAATCAATAACCACATAAACGTCCGACCACATGCTCCTGAAAGACAAACGCATATTGGCAGTGCTTACTGTTGCGCTCGCCGTTTCGGCAAGTTTGGCCGAGAACCCGTCGTATATGAAAGTCGAGCTTACCGACGGAAAAAGCCATTACCACCACATCGACGATATCGACCGTGTGGAGTTTGACATAGTGTCCCGTATCGGTATTTTATACAACGACTCTCAGAACAG
Organism: uncultured Muribaculaceae bacterium; assembly: GCA_910583525.1. Taxonomy (GTDB): domain Bacteria; phylum Bacteroidota; class Bacteroidia; order Bacteroidales; family Muribaculaceae; genus CAG-873. Next base: position 206,192 of record CAJTXL010000001.1, read on the forward strand.
AGGCTACGGCATCGAAGTGTCCGGGCCTTCGGATACAGGCATTTACACTTTGGAGATACCGGCCACGGCGCCGGAACGTGTGGTATGGACGCTACCTTTGGGTGAAAGCCTGCCAGACTGCAACTACAAGCTCTCTTTCGCTTATTGCAGTTCGGTGCCCATCGGTGAAGCCAAAGTCGTACTTTTCAACGAAAACCGGCAGTACTACTCCCACCCCGACACTCCGATAGCATCGTCTACCGACCGTCCCGGTACCGTTTGGCCCGGCACGCCTTTCATATGGTTTAACGGCACCGGGACGCCTGCCGACCGATGGAAAGTATGCTCGCTCGATTTGAGCGAGGCCATCGCGACCACAGGATGGGACCTCTACGGAAAAACGTGTGAGTTTCTACGCATTGACTTCGACTTTCCCGAAGGTGCTGTTTCTGAAAACTTCACTTTGAAAATCAAAGACCTTCGCCTTGAACCGGCTGAACTTATAGGCTCTACGAAAGCCGAAGACGATGGCGAAGATTGTGCCATGAGGCTGCAACTCGACATATCGAATGTCTGCCAGCTCTCCGCGACCCAAGACGGCGACGTCTACACGATAGTGACTGACGGCGGCATAGACCCGTGGCTCTTCACAAAGGAACTGAAGCACAAACTTTCCGAAAACGCGTTCTTACTCAGTTTCGACTACAGGACATCACAAACCGTGTCCGGACTACAGGCGTATTTCTGCCCTCCGCTATCGGGCGACCGCTTTTGGCAGTTGGGCGACCTTGAAGCATCGCCCGACGAATGGAAGAGCTATTCCACGGCAATAGACAAAGCTATCGAAAAATTCTCATGGGGAAATGCCGGCGACTGTCTCCGCCTCGACTTCGGCAGCGGTATGGCGGCAAGCATCGACATCCGCAACTTGCGTATACGTGGACTCAACAAAGCCGAAAAAGATGCCATTCGGGCAGAAGAAGAGCATCGGACGGCGCTCGTAAACCTCGACAACAGCCTAAAGACATACCTTAACCGCAGTTTCAATGCTGAAATAAGCCTTGTCGAAGTAGGTGCTGACAAAGTCAATGTCACCGGCACGGCTCCATCGGGCGGCTCTTACGCTTTGGCCGAAGTGACGCCTTATGAAGACGCCCTGTTACTGAAATCGTTCCGCAAATGTAAAAACGGCATCCACGGAGCATTCAACGTCAGTCTGCCGCGTGTGGTGGAATATGACGGGGTGAAATACGACCGACTGCTATCAAAATGGGTCGTAGTCAGCACCGACGGCGGCACTGAGAAGATGGTGTCGGCATGCCGATATGTCGATGCCGACCATATCGACCAAAGCAACGCCAAGAACTGCCAAGACGTGCCGGCAAACATCAAAAAAGGCGGTGAAGCCGACCCCGGACGTGTATACGACGCTATCGAGATGGGCATGAGAGCCACTTTGGTCGGCATTCCCGTAACTGCCGTGATGTGGAGTTCGGCTCAGAAAGCCGCTGCCGTGGGAGATGCCGTAATACAGCACAACTATCTCGGAAAGCCCTACTATTTCAGCAAAGGATATTTCGAAAACCTCGACAAGCATCTGCTCGAACTCCAAAATGCCGGAATATCGGTGTTTACCGTATTCACCATACGGCCCGAAACTTTCCGAGACCCCAACGCATACAAGAACTACGACCACGAGCTCGGCATGCTCATGCAGCATCCCGACTACTCCGGCCAAGGAAATTTCGCAATGGTGAACCTCACGCAGCCCGGAAGCGTGAACTTCTACGCCGCAGCTCTCGACTTCCTCGCCTCGCGATACTCCGACGGCTCGCACGGACGCATACACCGCTACGTGATGCACAACGAAATCGATGACCCCAACAACTGGAACGATGCCGGTTGGAAACCTCAGACTGTCTACATGGACCAGTTCGTCAAATCGACACGCATGGCGCACAACATCATACGCCAATACAACACTTTCGCGCAGATACTCGTACCCGTAACCCAGCAGTGGACATTCAAGACCATCCGACCCGAACACGACATGCTCTTCGCCGTCAAAGACCTTTTCGGTCTTATGAACGACTTCAGCCGTGTCGAAGGAGACTACTATTGGGGAATGGGCTACCACTCCTACCCTTATAAATTCCAAAGCCGCACCTGGGAAGACCACCTCGCCACCTGGTCGATGGACACCGAACTCGTCACATTCCGCAACCTCGAAGTGCTCGACAAGTGGGCAAAGACTCCGGCAAACATGTACAAGCAACAGAAAAGGCGCGACATATGGCTCACCGAGAACGGCTCAGGCACACCGACATACTCCGAAAAAGAACTTACCGAACAGGCTGCATGCGCCGCCTACGCACTCAAAAAGATTAAAGCATTAGATGGCATCCAGACCCTGATATGGCATGCCAACGCCGACAACGCTGTTGAGGGCAGTCTCAACCTCGGCCTGCACTACCGGCACGACGACCCTGACCGTCCGTGGGGACGCAAACCGGCTTGGTACGTATTCCAAGCGTTCGGCACCGAGCACGAAAGCGAAGTTCTCGACCAATATCTGCCTGTAATTGGCGTGTCGCAATGGAGCGAAATCATGCACCAAGTAAACGAATAGTAAAAAACAGCAATGATTGCTTGCAAAAAGCTGAATGTTTATATCACGGCACACCCTAACTTCGCATCTGTAAACAATGCTTCGGCATATCATTAACTTAAATTTAATCAACATGAAAAAAGCTTTTCTGAAAACGGTAGCCGCCGCGCTGTTCATCGCAACGGCTATGCCGAGTTCGGCTGCGGATTTGCTGACTGTCACCGGTAGTGACGGCACTCCGAAAAAAGTTGAACTCGCCCAAATCCAAAAAGTCCATTTCGAAGGCGAAAAGATGGTTATAACGCACTCCGAGGGCACTCATGAAGTGAGTCTCGACGGCTTGCAGCTGTCTTTCGACGAAAAAACTTCAACGGGCATCATCTCCGATGCGAACATCGCCGACGATATTGCCGTAACAATCGCCAATGGCAACATAACAATAACGGCACAAAACGACAAATCCTTCAACGTTTTCGTGTATAGCCTTCAGGGGCAGACCGCAACCGCAATCAAAGGCAACGGCACGATAACTCTCGACACAAATTCATTGTCCAAAGGTGCATACATTCTCAAAGTCAACGATAAAGTCTACAAATTCATCCGCTAAACCACTTAACCTCAAACAACATGAAAAATCTTTTACCCTCAGCAATCATAATGCTCTCGTCGGCCGTCGCTTTCGCACAGGCTCCCTACAAAATGCAAATCGAGCTTAAAGACGGCTCAAACGTTCAGTATAAAGTCGATGACATCAGCCAGGTAACATTCGACAACAGCGCCAACCCGACATTCACTCTCGCCTACAAAGATGGACAGAACCAAGGGTATGGCATCCAAGTGTCAGGGCCTGATAACGAAGGCATCTACACTATGACAATCCCGGCAAACGCACCCGAACGTGTAATATGGACAGAGGGACTTGAAAACGGCATACCCGACGCAAACTACAAACTTACATTCTCATATTGCAGCACTGTTGCCATTGGCGAAGCCAAATGCGTCCTGTTCAACAGCACCATGGGGTGGTACGACGCAGGCAGCGGCCTTGTGACTTCGGCGGAAGAGCCCGGCTGCGCATGGCCCGGAACTCCGTTCATATGGTATCGCGACACACAGGCCGCAGCAAACGAATGGAAAGAAATTTCTTTCGATTTAAGCAAAGCAATCGCTTCAGTCAACTGGAATTTGAACGGCAAAAAGAATGAAAGCATCCGTTTAGGTTTTGACCTTCCTGCCGGAGCCGCTGCAGAAGACTTCACTCTAAAAATCAAAAATCTCAAACTTGAACCCATAGAATAAATCCAAGCCATCATAGGGCGGATGCCCCGGCAAGCGACCACTTGCCCGGTGCATCCGCCCATTCCATGTATCAACTATGGCAATATTCAGTCCACTTTGGGCTTACGTTCGCGCCACTCTGCCAGAAATATGCGCCTTTACTTTTTTTGCTCATAGCCCGTGGGTATAAGACATTGGTTTTCTTTTTTATGAATTAATCTTGGCTTAGATAATACGAGAGCTGATGCAATAAAATAACCTTAAAATCATGTAGACTCAAATAACAGAATATTCGCACCGAAAAGCTGAATTTGATGTTGTTTTTTGTATCTAATTTTACCACATAATCCAATCATAGACCAATCTCAATGGGAGTCTCATACCACATAGCAGCCGACCTCGGCGCCACAAGCGGACGAGTGATATTGGCAAGCTTCGACGGCAGAAAAGTGACGATGGAAGAAATATCGCGCTTCCGCTACCCAATGTTGCCCATCGTCGGACATCTGTTCTGGAACCTGCCTCAGATTTACCAAGAAGTAAAGGCAGCCATCGACAGCGCCATAGCCCGGCTTTCGTCAACTCAGCACACACTGTCGAGCATAGGCATAGACACCTGGGGCTGCGATGTAGCCTACTTCAATACCGACGGCACCCTTGCCGGTCTGCCCTACTGCTACCGCGACACCCATACCGAAGGCGCCGTGGGGCGTTTTGCAGAAAAAATGCCGCTGAAAGAGCTTTACGGTCGCACCGGCATCCAGTTCATGGATTTCAACACGCTCTTCCAGCTCGACACCATCCGTCCCAAAGCCGACCGCATTCTTTTCATGCCTGATGCCATTGCCTATATGCTTACCGGCGAAGCCGTCACGGAGTTCACCGTAGCCTCGACCTCGCAGATGTTAAATCTGAGCACTGGCGACTTCGACGAGCGCCTGCTTGAAATATTGGGTCTTGAACGTAGCCGGTTCGGACGCATGATACAACCCGGCGAAACCGTAGGCCGCTACCAGGGCATCCCTGTAATCGCCGTGGCCGGGCACGACACCGCATCGGCCGTAATAGGCATCCCCACCCCCGACACACATTACGCCTATCTGAGCTGCGGCACATGGGCGCTCCTCGGTGTGGAGTCGCCCGTGCCCAACGCCGGCGACAAGGCTTTTGAATACAACTTCACCAACGAGGGCGGCATCGACGGCACCACACGCCTGCTGAAAAACATATGCGGCATGTGGCTCTTCGAACGCGTACGCCACGAATTAGGCCACGACGACACCGATGTCGCCGTCCTCGCCGCCATGTGCGACGACAGCGACATCGACACCATAATCAACCCAGACGACGCAGCTTTCGCCAATCCGCCGTCGATGACCGAAGCCATAGGCCAATACTGCGCCGCCAAAGGTCTCAGAGCACCTGAAACGCTCGCCGAATACATCCGCGTGATATTCCGCAGCCTTGCAGCCCGTGTCGCCGAAGTTCTCGGACTTCTGCGCGAAATATCGCCCGACAGCATAGAGCGCCTGCATGTGATAGGCGGTGGCTCGCACAACGCCCGCCTTATGCAGATGCTTGCAAAGGCAACAGGCCTGCCCGTGATCGCCGGGCCGGCCGAAAGCACAGCACTCGGCAACGTACTGGTGCAGCTCAAAAGCGCCTACAAGGGTTGCGACCTACGACAGATAGCTATAAAATCAACAGAAACAACAACATACCTACCATGACCGAACAAAAAATACAACAAGCCTACGAGCTTGCGCGCGAGCGCTACGCCGCCATTGGCGTCGATACGGAAAAAGTACTTGACAGCATGCAGAACTTCCACCTGAGCATGCACTGCTGGCAAGCCGACGACGTACAGGGCTTCGAACCCCGCGAAGGCGGCCTCACGGGCGGCATACAAGTCAACGGCAACTATCCGGGCAAAGCGCGCAACATCGACGAGCTGCGTGCCGACATCCTCTATGCAATGAGCCTTATTCCCGGCAAGCACCGCCTAAACCTGCACGAAATCTACGGCGAGTTCGGCAACAAATATGTCGACCGCAACGAAGTCACAATCGACCACTTCAAAGGCTGGCTCGATTGGGGCAAGGCCAACGGCGTAAAACTCGACTTCAACTCGACATCGTTCTCGCACCCCAAGAGCGGCGACCTCACCCTTGCGAACCCCGACAAGGGCATACGCGAGTTCTGGATTGAGCACAGCAAGCGCTGCCGTGCCATATCGCAGGCCATAGGCGAAGCGCAGCACGACCCCTGCATAATGAACACTTGGGTGCACGACGGCTCGAAAGACATCACGGTAAACCGCTACATGTACCGCGAACTGCTAAAGGACTCTCTCGACCAGATATTCGAGCAGCGCTACGACATGATGAAAGACTGCGTCGAATCGAAAGTGTTCGGCATAGGTCTCGAAAGCTATACCGTAGGCTCGAACGACTTCTACACGGCGTACGCCGCCAAGCGCGACATGATGATAACCCTCGACACGGGTCACTTCCACCCCACCGAGAGCGTGGCCGACAAAGTAAGCGCCATGCTGCTGTTCGTGCCCGAGCTTATGCTGCATGTCAGCCGCCCGGTGCGTTGGGACTCCGACCACGTGACCCTGATGGACGACCCGACTCTCGACCTGTTCAGCGAGATTGTCCGCGCAGGCGCACTGAACCGCGTGCACTACGGTCTTGACTACTTCGACGGCACCCTCAACCGCATCGGAGCATATGTCATAGGCACCCGTGCCGCTCAGAAGTGTATGCTCCGTGCATTGCTCGAACCGACGGCCACGCTCCGCGAATACGAGCTTACAGGACGCACATTCCAGCGCCTCGCCCTGCTTGAAGAGTGCAAAGTCCTGCCATGGAACGCAGTATACGACGAGTTCTGCCGCCGCAACGATGTTCCGTTCGGCGAAACGTATATCAAGGCCGTAGAAAAATACGAAACAGAGGTTACAATTAAAAGATGATTATTTTAGGTTTGCTTATCATCGCGTTCGGCGCTTTCTGCCAATCGAGCAGCTACGTACCCATCAACAAGGTCAAAGCCTGGAGTTGGGAGAGCTACTGGATTGTGCAGGGCGTCTTCGCATGGCTTTTGCTGCCTCTGCTCGGCGCTCTGCTTGCGGTGCCCGAAGGGCATAGCCTCGGCGAACTTTTCGCCAAAGACCCTCACGCCACATGGATGACAATGTTCTATGGTGCGCTGTGGGGCATAGGTGGCCTCACTTTCGGGCTGTCGATGCGCTACCTCGGCGTAGCCCTCGGACAATCTATCGCCCTGGGCACTTGCGCCGGACTCGGAACAATCCTCGCGCCCGTCTTCACAGGACATGCCGGCGACATCACGTCCTCTGTAATAGTAGGCGTAGTGGTGACCTTGGTCGGCATAGCCATCATAGGCATCGCCGGCTCCATGAAAGCGAAGAGCACCGGCGGCGGCACCGTCAAGGAGTTCAACTTTGCAAAAGGCATTACCGTAGCCCTTCTCGCAGGTTTCATGAGCGCCTGCTTCAACATCGGTCTCTATCAAGGCGCCGAAATACAATTCGACGGCGTCAACCCCATGTACGCTACCCTTCCGGCAACCTTGCTTGTTACCTTGGGCGGCTTCGTGACCAATGCCTGTTACTGCTTCTACCAAAACTCCAAAAACAGTACTTGGGGCGACTACGCCAAAGGGTCGGTATGGCTAAACAATCTGCTATTCTGTCTGCTTGCCGGCGCATTGTGGTATAGCCAGTTCTTCGGCCTCGCCCTCGGCAAAGGCTTTTTGCTCGGTTCTCCGACACTCTACACATTCGCATTCTGCATCCTTATGGCACTCAACGTGGTGTTCTCCAATGTATGGGGCATCATCCTCAAAGAGTGGAAAGGATGCTCTAAAAGCACCATCGCCGTGCTCGTAGCCGGCTTGGCGGTGCTAATAATATCATCATTCCTACCTCAACTCATATGAGCATACTCGACAATCGTCCGCTGCTCGCCGAAGCAGTGGCACAAGTGGCCGAAGCGGCCGGCTATCTCTGGCAAAAAGGCTGGGCCGAACGTAACGGCGGAAACATAACAATCAACATCACCGAGCACGTCGACGATGGCATGCGCGCCATGGATGCTATAACAGAGGCCCGACCAATCGGCGACACTCTACCTCACCTGAAAGGGTGCTGGTTCTACTGCAAAGGCACTCAGTGCCGCATGCGCGACCTTGCGCGCGACCCTATGGCGAACGGTTCAATCATACGCATAACCGACGACTGCGCACACTACGAAATCGTGGCCGACAACCCCGTAGCCCCGACATCCGAACTGCCTTCGCACCTTGCCGTACACAACTACCTGCTCGGCAAAGGCTCGCCATATCGCGCATCGCTGCACACGCATCCCATCGAGCTTGTGGCAATGAGCCATAACCGTGACTTCCTGAAAAAGGATGAGCTCACCGACCTACTGTGGAGCATGATACCCGAAACCAAGGCTTTCGCTCCGCGCGGCCTCGGCATAGTGCCCTACATGATGCCATCGTCGAAACAGCTGGCCGACGAAACCATCAAGGCCATCGATGACAACTACGACGTGGTAATGTGGGAGAAGCATGGTGTATTCGCCGTAGACACCGACATAATGGCGGCTTTCGACCAGGTGGACGTGCTCAACAAAAGCGCCAACATCTATATGTGCGCACGTTCGATGGGCTTCGTTCCCGACGGAATGACCCCTGAACAGATGCGCGAAATAAGCACTTCTTTCAACTTGCCCAAATAGCCTATGAAACGCTTTCTGACGGCAGTGTTTGCGGTCTTTGCCGCTACACTGCCGCATTTCGCAGAAAACATACTTGAAAAAGGGTTCTCATACCTCGGTGAAGTCAGCCCCATAGCGCGCAGGTACATCATGCCGCAGCACATTGTGGCAATGCCCGACTCTCTCTGCAACGGGATTTCAAATGCCGCCACACTGCTTGCCCCGTTCCGCGGACAGCTCACCATTGCCGGAGAAGCCGATTGCACACTTTCAACGCTCAACGGCAACAGGGCTTCGGTCTTGCTCGACTTCGGTCGCGAACTGCATGGCAGCCTGGAAATCGCCACGGGAATGAGGCACTCAAAAAATGCCCGTGTCCGCATCCGACTCGGAGAATCGGTAAGCGAGGCCATGAGCGACACCGGCGGCAGTACTCCCATGTCAAGCGCAACAAACGACCATGCCATGCGCGACTTCGAAGTGGAAGTGCCTTGGCTCGGCACCATCGAGACAGGCAACAGCGGTTTTCGCTTTGCAAGAATAGACCTCTTGGGAGAAAATGCGGAACTCGATTTACGCGCTGTTCGCGCCGTACTGAAATATCGCGACATACCCTATCTCGGTTCATTCCGCTGCAGCGATGCAAGGCTCGACAGCATTTGGGCAACGGCGGCCTACACCGTGCACCTAAACATGCAGGACTATCTGTGGGACGGAATAAAACGTGACCGACTCGTATGGCTTGGCGACATGCACCCCGAGGCCATGACAATACTGAGCGTGTTCGGAAACAACGAAGTACTCGGCAAAAGCCTCGATTTGGGTCGCGACACCACTCCTCTGCCCGGATGGATGAACGGCATCGCCGCATACTCGATGTGGTGGATACTTATTCACCGCGACCTGTATCTCTACACCGGCGACATCGCCACGCTGGCTGCGCAACAAGAGTACATGCTCGGGCTACTCGACCTTTTGGCAGGCAAAATCGAGGGAAACAGCGAAAACCTCGACGGCGACATACGTCTGCTCGATTGGCCCACCTCACGGATGCCCGAAGCGGTGCATGCCGGCTACCAGGCTCTTATGGTGATGTCATGTAAGGCCGCGCAGCAGATTGGCGCATGGCTCGGCAACAAGCCCATGCGCAAGAAAGCCGACGCCATGCTGAAAAGACTCGAAAAACATGTTCCGCCCCACATCGGCAACAAACAGGCGGCCTCGCTCCTGGCATTGGCCGGAATGATAAAGCCTGACGATGTCGGCAAAGACGTCATAGCCAAAGGCGGCGCCGACGGTTTCTCGACATTCTACGGCTACTATATGCTTGAAGCTTTGGCTAAAGCCGGTCTGTACGACGATGCCCTCAAAATCATATCAGACTATTGGGGCGGCATGCTCGACCTCGGCGCAACAAGCTTTTGGGAAGATTTCGACTACAGCCTCGCAAAAAAAGCCGCACGCATAGACCGACCCGTCCCCGCCGGGAAATTCGACATACATGCCGAAAGCGGCGACTTCTGCTACAAAGGTTTGCGTCATAGCCTGTGCCACGGATGGGCTTCGGGGCCGGCACCATGGCTGTCGCGCCACGTGCTCGGCATCGAGCCTCTCGAACCGGGCTTCAGAAAAGTTGCCGTCAAACCGCATCTCGGTTCCTTGGAGTGGGCCGAAGGTTCATTCCCCACACCACTCGGCGTGATAAGCGTACGACACGAGAAACGACCCGACGGAAGCGTCGCTTCGACAATCGATGCTCCTGACGGAATAGAAATCGTAACTGATAAGTAATAAATCATAGATGTGTAGGGACATGCCTTTGGCATGTAGGCTGATTGTCAGCCATGTACAAGTATACATGCCAAAGGCATGTCCCTACAATAACGATGTTTTTTCGTAATTCGTCAATTTTGACACACCCTCAAACAGAAACAGACCCGGACAAGCGCTCCGTCAGATGCGCACAGTCCGGGTTTAATCATCTCAACACCCAAAAGCTACAGAGTAGCGCGATAGCGGCAACAGGATTGTCGCACCGACTATAACGAGGCGTTCATATTCCCAATCTTATGCCGGCCGTTATGCAGCGTGGTTGCGAAGGCCCGTAGATGTATCCCGAATCTCGGGTCGGGCCTTTGTCGAAGTCTTCCTGATAGGAATTGAAGATGTTGGAGACTCCTGCGTTAACATCCAAAACCACGCGGTTGAAAAGCCTGAAGGAATATGTAAACCGCAATGAAGCATCGAAAAACGACGGCGTACGCACGGCTTCATCGACAGGAGTGCCAGAACCGACGAAATGCTGGACCGTCATCGGACCTGTATAAGTTCCCGTCAGCACGGCACGCAGTTTGTGGGTGATTTCCCAATTGGCGGTAAGGTAACCATAGACATCGGGAGTGCGGAACATGCGCTTTTCGGCAGGCACGTCGGGGTCTTCACTCCATACCTCGGGCTTTTTATAGCGGCTACGCTGGAGCGTGACACCGGCCTGCACATCGAAATGCTCCGAGAAGAAAGCTTTGGCTTCGATGTTAAGACCCATAACGCGTGCGCCCGAACCGTTGTAGCGCTCCATTACGGCATTACCTGAGGCGTCGGTTCCCTCAAGCTGACGCAGTGCAAAAACATCGCGCAGGTCTGTAAAAAAGCCTTCGACAAGCAGATTGGTCTGAACGTTACCGAAACGGTGATAGAGGTCAGCCGATGCACTTATGCTGTTCGAGCTCTCCTGTTTAAGCCCGGGCACGAGCACGGTGACTACCCTGTCGCCCCCGACTATCGCTACATGCAGGTCTTCGTCGTAAGTCTGCGGAGCACGGAAGCCGGTCGAATACGACAGCCTGAAATTGTATTCCTTGGCAGGATTGTATCGTATGTTCACTCGCGGCGATATTATCGGCTTGTTTATCAGCGAATGCTTGTCGGCACGCGCCCCGACAAGAAATCCCCATCGCTCGTTTCGCCATTCGTTCTGCAGATAGGCGCTGTAAATGTGTACGCGCTGCGTCATATCATGGTCATAGCCCAAAGTCACGTCATGCAGCCGATTGAACGAATACTCTGCTCCGGCCACAAGCTCGGCAGGCATAAACAGGAAACGGTTGATGGCATGCGTCCACTGTGCACCGCCGGTCACTACAATGTCAGAGGTGCGGCCGTAGGCATTGGGGTCCATATCGGAGCCGTAATAGCTCTTGCGTTTCGTGCTCTGTGTGGCAGCAAAGACCGACACATGGTCGCGGTGCTCCCGAGGCCATATGTCATAAGTGACTTCGCCGGCATGAATGTTATGTTCGGCCTGCTCAGCAATCATGGCTGCATGCGGCGGAAGGTCAAGTTTGTCGCCGCCTCTACGGTATTCGTGCGTGGCATGGTACTCGACCGAGAGCCTTGACATGTCGTTCGGACGAAGGAATGTACGTGCTCCCAAAGTCTGAGATTTGAGTTCGGCGATTTCGGCAAATCCGTCTCCGTCGTAGTCGTAACCGTCACGGCTGCGGTTTTGTCCATAGATAAAAATACCGGCTTTGTTATTGTCGGTCACTACTGAGGCATCGACCGTCGTATTATTGTCGAGGGCGCCGCTGATGCCCAACGACGTCAAGGTGTGCGCAACATGCGCCGAGTTCACCATAGGGTCTTTTGTTATTATGTTGATTGTGCCGCCGACCGCCGACGAGCCGAACAGTGCCGAGCCGCCTCCGCGCATCACCTCTACCCTGTCTATCATATTTGCCGGTATGTGCTCAAGCCCATACACCCCTGCCAAAGCCGAAAAGACAGGCCGCGAGTTCATAAGTATCTGAGAATAGTGACCGTCGAGTCCGTTTATTCGCACCTGAGTGAAACCGCAGTTCTGGCAATCGTTCTCTACTCTCACGCCGGGCTGGAAATCAAGTCCGTCGGCAAGAGAGCAAGCCCCGGCGCTCTCAAATATCTTGCCGGGAAGCACATTCACCAAAGCCGGACTTTCGCGGCGCTTTATCTCGCTTTTTGAGGATGTCACCACGACCTGGTCGAGCATAAAAGCGTCAGGCTCGACCGAGAAATTCACCTCAACCGACTGCCCGGCAGCGACAGTGGCCTCTTTACGTTCTGTCTTATAGCCGGTGTATGATGCTTCTAACACATAGGTGCCGGGCTTGAGGTCGCGGAACACATAGTGGCCCGAGGCATCTGTCAAGGTAGCATACTTTGTACCGTCGATTTTAATTAAGTAATATGGTATGTGCTCGCCGGTCTCCGAATCTATGACATGGCCGGTGATGTTTGCATCGGATACTTGTGCCGACACATTTATACCGAGGCAGCCCGGCACTACTGCCAAGGCCACCGCAAAAAAACTTTTTATCATGCAGTGAAAATTCTAATGTTGGAAAATATATTGCCGACAGCCGTACCACCATATCGGATACAGCCTGTCAAAAATCATTATCCCAACATCGGAGGACCGCGTAAGGCTCTTACGGTAGCCTTTAGTGCCGCACAATCATGCCTTATGCCTACATAAAGGCTCTCAAAAAGCTCTGCCGGAGTCTGCAATGAAGCACATACCTCACCCTCAAAAGCTGTCGCCGCATCATTGAAATTGGCGACAAGGCTTAATGAAGACGATGAGTGGCTGTGCGAACCCGAAGGCATATAAGGATGGGAGTGTGTTACAACTCCGCCATCGATGCCCGTATGCGTGTGCACAAAAACGGTGTTCGCAAACACAAAGTTCACAAACACGCCAATGAGCAGCGCAGCCAATACCTTATGCAGGTCCTTTTTCACGCCGCAAAATTAACAAAATATGCCTATATGTGCAAACGCGTTATTTGAATGTGTCGGGCAAATCATTCTCGTAAAGCACCGTATCGCCGGCTGACGCCATAGATGTAAGGAGAGCCTGAGCCTGGGCAAAACTTTCGACAGGGCGGATAGCTTCCGCCGCCATGCCACCTTCGGCAAGTCCGGCGAGAATAGCGTCGCGGTTATATTGCCCCACAACTATGGCTATATCGCAGCAAGAAGCCGCTTTTTGACCGAGCGCACGGTTAAGTTCATACTGCTCGTCGCCAAGTTCTATCATTCCGGGAGTTATAAGAAAACGCCGTCCCGACGTCATGGCGGCAAGCACGTCGAGAGCCATGGCAGAACCTACGGGATTGCTGTTGAAGGCATCGTCTATTATCGTCAGTCCGCCGGGCACACGTTTTATGCTGAGACGGTGCTCAACCTGCTCTATCTTCTCGACCGCATATGCAATGCGTTCGTCCGGCACTCCGAGCGCCTGTGCCATAGCTACGGCTGCGAGAAGGTTTGAGATGTTGCATTCTCCGACAAGATGCGTAAACAGCTCAAGACGGACACCGTCGGCAACGCGGACTACTGTAAAATGCGTTCCGGTCGGAGCATATTCAATATCCGTGGCTATATAGTCGGCTCCTTCGGTATTCTTCACTGCATAACGGATGCAACGCACATTTTCAACCTCGCGGTCGGCGATTTTCTCGAAATCGTTGTTCACCACGGCAAGGCCCGACGGCGGCAGCGAATCGATAAGTTCGAATTTGGTGGCCTGCACATTCTCTATGGTTTTGAACGACTCAAGATGCTGCGGCCCGACAGCAGTGACTATGCCGCCCCACGGATGCACAAGGTCGCATATTTCTTTGATATCGCCAAGCTGTTTGGCGCCCATCTCAACGATAAACACTTCATGGTATGGTTTCAGCATCTCACGCACCGTGCGCACCACCCCCATGGTTGTGTTATAGCTGCCGGGAGTCATAAGCGTCTCGTATTGTTCCGACAATATGCGGTAAAGATAGTGCTTTGTCGTGGTCTTGCCATAGCTGCCGGTAACGCCGACAATCTTTAGGTCGGGCATGCCGGCAAGTATCCGTGCCGCATCGTCATAGTAGCCGCGCGTGATTTTATTCTCGACAGGTTTGAGCAAGAAATTAGCCGCTAAAATCAGTATATGCGACCCACAATAGCAGGCCAACAAGGTCTCGGCAAGCACAAACAGTACATTGTTCGGGAACAACAGCATGGACACAGCCGACACAAGGGCGGCAAGGAACAAGGCGGTGATATAAATGCGTCGTGCACGCATAGTCATGACAAGTGGCTTCTTGTATTTTCTGCGCACAAGCGAAACGCCGCTGAAAAGCCCGAATATTCCGATTAATACTGCTGTCAGCACTGCAGGCGCCGCAGGTATAAGGCCAATGAAAAAGACTATCAAGCCACACAGGCGCCATCCCGATGTAGTATCGCCCGAACCGGCAAGCCAACGGCGGTAACGCTCGGCCCGATATGAATTCTGCTGGAACATCATAAGACACCGACGCAGTTCGACGCCCAAATTGAACAATACAGCGAGTATTACAAGTATATATATTACCAAAACCATGATATTCATCTTTTAAAATTCAAAAAACTTGCTATAACGGCAGCCGTCTGCCCCGGACGGTCAAGAAAAGAGTAATGTCCGGCTTCGGGGTAGCTCACCAGACCGGCATCGGGTATCATGCGTTCCATCTTTTTTGCATCGCGCAGGGGCGTGGCCGTGTCTTTTTCGCCCCATATCAACAAGGACGGAGCTTTTATCGACGGCAGCAATGGCGTAAGGTCTTCGTTTACAACACGGCTCATCACGGCACGCATGCGTGGCGACGCCTGCGCATAGTCCGATGACCCCGCTTTTCCGCGCATACGGTCTATAAGCTTGTCTGCTTGCTTTCGGCCTGCCACAAAGGGCAATATATGTTTTGCAGCCTTGAACGAGTATACTTTAAGATAATATTTGAGCGAGCGCCTTGGTTTGATGCCTGCGGCATCGACAAGTATCAGTTTATCGACCCGATTGCGCGAGGCATACATTATAGCGATACGGCCACCGAACGAATGTCCCACAAGTACCGGGTTGACTATCCACTCACGTTTGGCAAACTCCTCGATAAAACGCGTATAATCATCGACGCCCCAGACAGAGGTCGGCTCCGAAGAAGCCCCGAAACCGGGCAAGTCGAGATTATACACCGTAGTCGATGCATCCGACGCCGCATTCGCAAGAACGGCCACCGTCGATGCCTTGCAGCCCCAGCCGTGCATAACGATGACCGGCCTGTCACCGCAACCGTCGACATCGTAGCGCATCGTGACGCCGTCTATTTCTATTGTCTTTTCCATAAAATCGCACAAAATTAAACAAACAAGCCGTACCTACGAAAGTTTTTGCCAAAATTATTTTCAAAGCGGCTTGAATGTACCGTTATGGTGCAGACGCCCCTTGACGCCGTCAAGAGTTACTTCCATGGTGCTGTCGCGGTCAAAAGTTATTTTGCCGTAACTGCTTTTAGTATATTTACAGGGAATTACGATAGCGCCTTTAGTATCAATCATGCCCATTTTCACTTTACCCGACATATTTTTAAAGACAGGTGCAAGCCCCTTGGTATACGGTTTTACATTTTCGCCGTAGAATGTAAACAGCTCATTGGCATTGCGGTCGATGGCAATCCATTTCGATTTGTTCGTCGCATCTTGAATCCAGCCTATGCCGTTGCCGAAATTTCGGTTATGTGTACCTTTGGGGAAAGATTTTACCATTTTGCCTTTTGTATTGTATAGTGTCGGTTTGTTTTGTGTCCAATCCTGTTTGGTGGGATAGGCCCAAATCATGCTGTCGGCAATCTCCGACGTCTGATAAATTCCCGGCAACAACGGCCGCCCGTCGTATGTATATAAGTCGGTCGCATCCTGACGTCTCATGCGCAAGGCTCCGTCGGCCCATTGCCACCACCAATATTTTTGGTCGGTCTTGGTCCAATTAGACATATTAACAAGCTCAGATTTTCCATCGATTTGCAACACGAACGTTAGACCGAGGTCTCCGGGAGAACTGATGTCTTTATACGTCTTATCATCGACGAACTGCCCTTTATATACCAGGCGCTTGCCGGTATCAGAAACCACGACTGCCGCACTGTTGCCATAACGGTCAACATCGCTGAATGCAGGCGAAATTCTATTGACTATGCTGTCGCTCACATATGCCACGCCTTTCTTTCCCTGCGCGTCTGTCGTAACCCATTGGTCGCCGATGGCAGTGCCGGATATATCGGCATATTCGGCATTGAGCAGCATATGCTCTTTGTCGTAGCCTACGCCATACTTCCCGTCGATATGGACGCGCCGCAACGCTGCCGGTTCGTTTTCAGAACAGCCTTTCAGCATGAAGAATAAACAGAACACAATAAAACCGATGCCTAAGGTTAAAGCGCAAATAATCTGAACCCATTCCCAATCGATATCGATTTTCTTGACCCAATCAGCCATGCGCTTCCATGGCGAGGAGTTGTATTTCTTTTCTATATCACGGAGACGCTGTAGCTCGGAAGTGGAAACACGCGAATAACCGTACATATCGACAACAGTCCAACGGTAAATCGATGAATATAGCGACGCCCCACAGCTTCCGCAGAAGTGGGCGTCGTCGGGATTATTCTGAAACTTGCATTTGGGGCATGTCTTTGCCATATCTATATTTATTGTGTAACTTTTACTGTATATTTGTGGCGTCGGTGGCCGCAATTCGGGCAGAATTGCATCTGTCCTGTAGTGTCTATATCCTTGCCGCAGGCCGTGCAGTACCTTACAACATACGTCTTGTCGACCGTCGTAGGCGTGTAGACGAACGGCGCTTTTTCGAGGTCGGACAGCGGCACGAGCGAGCATATCGACGGAACTGCCGACAGAGGCCCCTTGATGCTTTCAAGAGCCGTCATGAATTTGCGCATATACGGGTGCGCGGCGCTCACCGCTTTCAATTTCGCCCACCCCGACGACCGTTGCATGGCCGACAGCCGTGCGGCGCCGTTGGTACCGTCGAGGTCTGGGGCATAAAACAGCAGATTTTTGTCCGAGAACATATCAATTACAGAAGCATCGTAAAGCGCCGTAAAAAGTGACGCCACAATCACAAGCTGCGAAAAATTGTCATCGTCGATGCTCGTGCGCAGGTCAGTGCGCAGAAGCCTTTCGGGGTGTTGAAAACCGGCCAAGCCGACCGTCGATTGGTAAAAGTTCCCTTTCATAGGTGCCACAAAGAGCGAATCATAGTCGATAAGTCTTATCCTGTTGTTGCTTTCTACCATGATGTTGGCACACGAAAGGTCGCCGTGCGCTATGCCCATATCGCGGAGCCGATGGCACATGACTATGAACTCACGTATGAAATCCATCTTCGCGCGTTCTGTCATAGCCTTCCAACGCCCTTTTTTAAGGAAATCATTGAGCGTATCGCCCCGAACCCAGTCCATTGCAATGCCCGGGATTATCTCTCCCGTGCCGGAAATGCGCAATGCCTGAGGAATGAAACGGTAGTTTACAAAATAAGGCAGATGCACCTGCCGAATGTGCTCCGATATTATACGGTAACGCTCCGAGGCCGACGAGATAGGCTTATGCCATACCCTGTAGCATAGTTCGCCTGCACCTGTACGGCGACGCATCTCGAAAGCGACACAGAAACCACCCGGCGGCGGAGATGCCGGCAAGGCAAAACGGCCTTTACCCGACACTACGCATTCGTAAGTATTACGGACATCGTCGTCGAGAATGTTCGACGGCAACGCCATACTTTTTTTAACTTCAAGAAACTCAGGCATGTGTTTGTATTATCTGTTAAAGAAATCCGCTATTTTACGCAAGAGCCAAAATCGGCTCTCACGAGTCTGCGGCTTTTCAGGCTGAGACTTGGGCATAAGAAAAGCAGGCAGCAACTGCTCCATCCTCAATGACGGGAGCATACGTTGTCGAGGTTCACCATCCTCTATTTGCAGAATGATTACGGCAAGGTCATCGTCCATCTCGCCGCGCTCGCGCCAATGTTTGGCAAACAAGGCAAACTCGTCCTGCGTCTCAAGTTCCCAAAGCATGCGCTCGGGGTGCAGTCCGGCGTAATGTGACTGCTGAAACCATTTCGCCATGGCATCGGTCAACAGCACAATGAAGCCGGCCCTTAACGGGAACGCCCCGGTGCGCCATTCGCCAACCGTCGTACCGTCGCTTACCACAGCATTCGTATTGGTCGAATAGTTGATATACAGACGTCCGTTTTCATCTTCTTCCGAGGGCGAGGTGCAGAACGAGGCATAGAATCCGTCATCCCCCACAACGAAAAGCGTGCTGTCGCCTATTACGGCAAAATCGGCATTGCCGCTGTCCTCATCTACGGCAATGGCGCAGAATGTCGAGGCGCCGTCGCGCCACCGTTCCGCACGGGCGGCTTCAAGGCGACGGTTAAACGGCGTTAGCGATGCCACGAATTCTTCGACAGAAGCACACCACTGCTCTTCCATGCGAGGAAAAATGTCACGACGGCATGTCTCGGCCCAATCGTCAAATGGTCTGCCGGGCAAAGCTGTGAAAAGCTCACAAAGCGCTTTGGCGACATACTCGGGATGATATGAGTTCGACACACCGTCGGCCACGGCATACCGCCCAGCTTCATGCTCGGCTTCGAGCCAATCCTGCGTCAAGTTTACATCGTCGTGTTTCGACAGGAGGAAAGATTTATGCCGTACCATCAGATATCAATCGGTGTTTCGCGCGGCCCGGCACCTCGCGACGATACAGACGAACCGAATCGTATGAGTTCGGCAAGAATATTGTTGTTGCTTACGTTCGACACCATGAAGCGGCTGCCCTTCTGAGGCTTGGCGTTGCGCAGTTCGCCGCCGCGTTGCACGAAGATTTCTTCCATGGGGCTTGAAATGTCGAACAACAGCTTTCTGCGTTTGTCCGAAGGTGCCGATGTCGGAAAGTACATAGGCTCGGTCGCGCCGGGCTTGCCGTCGATGTGCATGTTGAACAGCAGCAGTTTGCCGTCGGGCACGACCATGTCAAGCAGGCGTGCAGCAGCCTTCCGGGCATGCTCTTCGGCCAAAGCGTCGGGCGTATCTTTTTCTTCGGGGAAGCCGTCGGTTATATGGAGCACCATCGGAGCCGGCGTCGGACGTCCGGCGGCATTCTGTCTGCTTATCCATTGAGACACCACATCACCGACTTTCTCGAACGCCATTGCCATGTGCGTAAGCCCCTGGGGCTTGTAAGGACTGTTTTCTCCGAATTCGAAGAAAAAATCGCCGACATCGTTAAGGCGGTCGGCAATCTGCTCTACATTGCCCGAGAATATATCGTAGGTCTTTTGGTTATAGCCAATCACCCGTACCTCGAAATTGTTGAGGAAAGAGCCGTCTTTCAGTTGCGAAGGCGCAACAGTGGCGAACAAGGCATCGGAGATGGTCTTGCTCACACGGTTGATTTTTTCATCCCAGCGCATAGAGCCAGAAAGGTCTACAAGATATATAAGAAGGCCGGGATGGCCGGTGCTCCAGCCGAGATTGTAGTTTGCCATAAGTTCAGATTTCTGATATTATAATGTAATAGTTTTCGTTGAGGCGGAATTTCATTGCCGGAGTAGTCTTCATTCCTTTCGTAGGAATAGGCGAAGCAGATTCCGTAATCGAATTCGACAAATCGTGGAAAACGAGACGTTCGCCATAAGTCTCTATGGCGAAATGCTGCGGCTTGAATTTGAGACCACGGAAAAGCATCGTTATTTTAAAATGCTTCTTGCCGTCGCTCTCGGCGCTGCCGTAGGTGTTCATGCCGTCATACACAGGCAAAAACATACGCGTGCGGCTCTCTTCGCCTGTTATCAGAGCGATGCCTTTAAGCTGATGCTCCGGAGCTGCATTTTTGACTTCCAACATCTTACGCTTGTAGTCTTCAAGCATTTGTCGAGCTTCGGCTAAATCGTTTTCAAGCCGACGATTCTTGCCTTCAGCCTTCTTCAACTCGCCGTGCAGATTATTGGCTTCAAGAGCCTGTGACGCAGCATCTTTGGCCATATCGGTAGCTTTATTCTCGAGAGCCGAGAGCTGCTTAAGCGAGGCCGTATACGCTTTTTTATGCGCCTCAAGCCGTCGGCGCTGAAAATCCTCGACGCGCACATCGACTTTCTCGGGCATATTGATATGCACCCATCCGCATCTTTCGCAGATTGAGCCGGTGAATTCCTGTCCGCATACCGGGCATATGATATTATAGTTCTTTGCCATCAGTTCTGTGATATTTCCGGGGTTAGAGATATTTTTAATGAAGGAAGCTTGAACAGCTGGTGGATATCGGAGAAAATTCGCAAAGGTGCTTCCGTCGAGCCTCCGAACAACGTTCCGATTATGGTATGGTCGGAAATGCGCAACAACGGGCCGCCCGAGCACCCTTCTATAGCGCTGATATCGGAGAATATGGCATCGAACACGTTTGTCTCATTCACCCTGTGTGCAGGGTCGTAGCTCGACACTTCGCCCGATGTGATATGAAAATCGTCAGTAATTTTCATCCCTTTCATATATCCGCACAGGCGTATAGGCTCTGTTTTGCGCGGCTCGACATCCACGGCGGTATCAATGCTGAAATGCCGTGCGTCGGCAGGAACGGTTTCTGCCTTGAGGATAGCCAAATCGGTAACATGGTCTATCCACAGCAACGTAGCCCCCACCGCACTTTGCCGGCGATGGCGCAGGAAACGGAATTTGTCGTGTCCGGCGACAACGTGCGCTGCCGTGAGTATGAGCCCCCCGTCGACCGAAATGAAACACCCCGTGCCGACGCCGTCGGGGGTCTCGACCAAGCCTACGGCATCGTCGAAATGCTCTACGTCGCCTACCGCCCGGCTATGCGACGGCAACGGCAACGAGAGCGACACTACGCCGGGGATGGCATCTTCAAGCTTTCGGGGCTTTGGGGCAGCCTTTTCCTGCGACGCAGGGTTCTGTACCGTTGGCCGATAATTCGGAAAATCGACAAGTTCGATGGTTTTACTGCTGCTCCCGTTGGCGTTGCGGCGCAACAGAAGGCTGTCTATCAACACATTTGCGAAAGCGCGCGCATCGCGCACATTGCCGAAGTGCTCCCCTCGGACCCGTCGCCGTTCTACAAAATATGCTTCGCCAAGCTTTTTCGCAGCTTCCGGCTCTGCAAAATTTATCTTTTTCTTTTCAATGGTATCTACGACGATGTTCCATAATATATCGGGGCTGTAATCTTCGAAATGAAAAATGTTTTTGTCAGTAAATCGGCTTGACAATCCGATATTTTGTCCTATGAACATACTCAATTCTCTGGTATATCCTGCTATTATGAGAGCCTGTTTGCCCAATGTTTTGTCAAAACAATCGCATAATTCATTTATAGCCTCGGTTCCGTTAAGCCTATATGCCTCGTCGATAAACAATACCTTTCCGCAATTGTCACGTACTATTTTCTGTATTGCGTCCGAAGTTCCTAATTTATCTATTGTTAATATAACGGTTTCGGGTTGGCTTATGAGACCAATATTATACAATATTTTCGCCATCATAAGGGCTACGGTGGTCTTGCCTGTTCCCGGATTGCCGGTAAATGCGTAGTACATATTCTTCTTTTCGGTATCGACCAGTTCCACCTCCTTATTCAGACATCGTTTCTCCGTTGTGGTTATGACAAGCTGCCTTAGCTTGGCCTTGACTTCGGGCAGTCCGATAAGCTTGTTTATGTCGGCGAGTATTTCATCGACAGGGACTTCACGGGCAATGGTTTTCATATAGCGTTCGGGGATGTCCTCGATATCAACAGGGCCGACAGCACGCCTGCGGCGGTGTTGAGCAAGCACTGCGCCAGCAAGCACTTCCATGGTGGCGGCGTTGCGCCAAGAACCGTCGCGACGCATATACATGTTCGTTATTACCTGATGGATATCACTATCGAACTGCTCCGTAATGGCAGTTTTGCCCAAATTCTTGCGGAAAATCTTATACAAAACTTCGGGCGGATAGTCGGCCATTCTTATAAAGGAGTCCTCGCCGTTGAAGCGCCCGGCAAGACCTTCGTTGCCGTTTAGCAGCAAGTTTTCCATCTGCCCCGGGTAACCGGCAAGAATGACAAGCGAGTCGGTGCGGCTTTCCATAAATTGAATCAGCACCTCAATGGCCTGCTTGCCATAATCAACATTTGTTCCATGTCCCGACGCATCGCTCATAAGCCCGTATGCCTCGTCGATAAAAAGGACGCCCCCGGCAGCTCTGTCACAGATGGCCTGGGTCTTTATTCGGGTCTCCCCTACATATTGACCTTCAAGGTCTCCGACAGTAGCCTCAATGAGATGGCCACGCGAGAGCAAGCCTCTCTCCTGCAAAATTTCGGCAAGGAGACGGGCTACCGTAGTTTTGCCCGTGCCCGGATTGCCCACAAAGACGAGGTGTGGACGGAAACGCGGTCCGTCGGGATTCGCCCTGGCATATTCAAAGTTTTCGAGATAATTTTCTATCTGAGTCACCACACCCTCCATGCCACAAAGTGCACGCAGACGCTCCATGGCACTCCCTGTCGTAAATTTATCAATCATCTTCAAAAATTGCCCCTTTTCCATAGCGCGGTAATGTTTCAGCTTCTCTTCGTCACCGGGCAATGCCGTTTTACCCTTTTTTGCGGGAGTGGTTATTTGTGCCATTCGTGATGAGAGTTTCTCGATGCCGATACCTTCAAGAACTTCTGTCATACCCTCGCACAGCCTGCGTCGGTTCAAAAGATTGCGGTATTCGTCGAAAGAGGGGCCGCTAAGATAATAAAGCTGTGTGGGCACGCCCCCCGATTCTTCATCAGTGCCTTTCAGCATTTCGCGAAACTTTTCACGGCGGAAAAATGACGTGTTGTTGAAAAGACCTTTGACCTGGGCAACTGAATATAACAGCACAATACGCGTGCCATAGCCTTGTGTGTTGAATTTATTTGCCCATAGCTCAAATGTGGATTCATACTGGTCGCCATTCTCATAGCGGTCCGACGATGCCGTGGCAAACACAAATGCTGTCCGCACATGCGGACGCCGCTTGATATATGTGTCTATGACACTGAACGGGTCGATGGAGTCGGATATGCGGTAATATGTATGTGCGCCATCTTCCACCTTTTGTATCTGTGCATAATCAGGTCCCGGTTCCGGCGCATGATTGCCTGCTCGTGGAGCCTGCGACGTACGCCGCTTGCCGAACGGACTGGCGATTTTTGCAATATACCGTCCGCCCGACGCCGTTGCGGCATTATTGGTCGATGCCGACAGCCCATAGACCTCGGCAAGGTCGGCCTTCCGATAGCTGTAGAAATGATGGTGAACATCCTGTGAATAGAACACCACGAAATAGCCCTCGCCGCGTAGTGAACGGTAGAGCATTTCGTACACGTCGTGATAGTGCAAATCGGAGCCGAGGAACACGTCGTCCATTCCCGGCCCGTAGATGCCCGAGAACATCAACCTCGACTCTATGTCGAAGTTAGATATGCGCGTGACAGTCATCGTGTTCTCCGTTTTATTGCGTCGGATGTCCCACTACGGGATAGCCCGTCGGCGTTCGACAATTCAGGTATCCGCACGTCGCCGCCGTCGGCCGGAGCATGCGGTGCATCTATCTTATGGCCGCTTTGCGAAATCTGTTTGCATATGCGGCGCACGGTTTCCATATATTCGGCTTCCGAAAGCTTACGTTGGTCGTTGCGGTGGAATATAAGCCGGTTCTCGAGACCGCTTTCATCGGGTTCGACGACTATCGATATGCGGTCGCCATGTACGCTGTTAATGATGGCGAACACACCTTCGCGCCAATCGCTGTCGGTCTCGCCGCCTATATAGTCGACGGCATCGCTTCCGTCGGCTCGGCGCTCGAGCTGCCAGCCTTGGTTTATGAGCGCGGTAACGATGTCTTCGGTCACGGTGACACGATTCTCGCTCAATATGGCCTGCCTTGCGGCATCGCGCATCAGGTCTTCGGCGCGTTTTTGCAGGCATTCTGTTTCAGCCAATATTTCCTTGACCCGTTCGGTCGACGGCTCGCTGTCGAGTTCTTTTTTCAATGCCGACAATCGGTTTTCGATAGACGAATACTCGCCCCGGCTCCAAAAGTCCGTCTCGATTTCGGCGACATCTGAGGGGTCTTCGGGGTTCGCCACCTTCACTACCCTGTTGTCGCTCACTTCGCCAAGCACGGCGAGCACATTCTCTATGGCCTGCCCACGCAGAGCGTCGTAAATGACTTTGCGGCGAGTGGCCTCTTCTGCCGCCGACTGTATCTGAAAAATAGCCTCGGCCGAACGCGAAACCGTGGCCTCGTCGTCGGGGTTGGCGGCCAGCGCCTCAAGACGGCGGCGTATTTCATCGGCTTCCTTCGGGCAGAAACGGTCTATCTCAACGGCGTCGAATGCCGAGCGGTAAGCTCCGCGTGCAAGGTCGATAGCCTCTTTGCGGCGTTTCTGCCGGTCGGCTATGCCTTCGAGAATTCCTGTGACGGCATCCGTAATGGTGTCTATCTGTGCCTGCTGGCCTGCAAGACGCCGGTCGACATTGCGCTCAAGCACCTCAATCTTGTGGTTTACCTGGCTTATTTCGCCACGAAGCGCATTGCTCTCTTTGCTTATCTCACTGCGTATGTCGGCGGCGACACGGGCAAGCCGCTCCCGTTGGTTGCGGTCGAGAATCTGCATATTGCCGTAAACGCCTTCGAGGCCGCGTTCAAGCTTGCGGTCAAACTCGCGCCGTGCCCTTTCAGCCTCTTCTCGGGCGGCACGTTCGGCTACGCCGCGTGCCTTGGCAATGGCTTCGTCGATTTTTCTGTTTACAACCCGTTCCGAGGCGTTCATTCTGTCGCTCAGCCGGTTTACGGCAAGTTCTGCCTGACGGATATTGGAAATTTTTATAGCGAGGCTCATAAGAATATATGTTTTTGGTTAGTAGATTTTTAATGGTATGCCGACAACGGCTGAAGCCCCTCTGCGGAAAGTGAGTTCCACTTGCCGCTTGCCGTTTTCGAGCTGTTCTCTATAAGGGAGAAGCGCACTTGTGAGAAAATGCAACCTTTGGTTCGACGAACCGCGCAGACCGAGACCGTCATTCAAAGTCTCGACATAAGGTCCGTCAATCAGCAGGTCGATATACGGCAACAGCTCCGCCGCATTCTCGACTTCGGCAAGCCGCTCTATGGCGAAGCCCGTAAAGACTATCACATTGAGCTGGGGACGCATGCCCTTTACACGGCTCAACAAAGCCGCCAACGATGCGGCCTGCACAAAAGGCTCGCCGCCGCTGATTGTTATGCCGTCTATCCCGTCCGCTGCCATTATGTCAGCAGCGAGGTCTTCGACATCAACCACCATGCCGCCGTCAACCGCCCTGCTTTCGGGCGTGACGCAGCCGGGGCATGCAAAGGGGCATCCCTGGGTCCATATTGCATAACGAAGCCCGGGACCAAGCGCGCGCGTGCCCTTTCGCATCACATCGAACAGACTCAGCATGGCGCCGTTCATAAGCCTGACACGGGTTTGGGGTCGCTCTCCACGACGGCATCGGCCAACAGGGCATCGTAGCGCGTCAGCAAGTCAGAAATTTCGCGGTCGAGAGTCGCTATCTCGGGCGAGCCTTCTATCTGTAGCATCAGACGCTTGTTCTCCGTACAATGTGAATGGATAAGCTCCTGACGTGCACGATGCTTGGCTCGGATTTCGTCGAGCTGCGCTTTAAGCTTTGTCGGGAATGCCGAGGCATCGATGGCATCGAGACGCGTCATGCTCTCTTCGGCAAGAGTGCCGAGCATGATTGCCGCCTTGACATCGTCCGAGCCGAGCGGCACGCTCTGTATCTGCCCCTTTATCTCTGCGTCGATGTCATGCAGAGACATCGACTTCATCATATCTTTGAGGTCTGTCATTTTGCGTGTTCTTTGAGTTCTTCAATACGTTTCATCAAATCGCGCCGCAAACGATAAAGCCTTTCGAGATTTATGTTGCGGATATATGCTGGCACCGGCAAGCCCGGTGTAAGATTGTTTTCGACATCTTGTATCCATCGGTATATGGCTCCGCGGTCGTTTGTTATTACGGTTATTCGACGTCCTTCGCCATAAAGCTCGCGTATACGGTTCATCAATGTCGGGTCGGCATAGGCCGAACGCTTCATCTCGGGACGTATGTCGGGTGTCACAACGGCTTTCATTCCTGCCACATAGTCGGTGATGAATGTTTTTGCGGCATCGGCCGCAGCAACCTTGTTGCCGGCATGGCGCTCGATTTCGTCCCACACATCGTTGGTGATTTCAAAATAAGGCCTGTGTTCAAGTTTCTTGAACTTGCCTACAAGGTCTTTTATCATCCATCCGTAGTACATCTCGCCTTTGTGCCGGGGATTTTCCTGCACCCAAAAGTTGGTGTCACAAAGAAATATTTCGCCCGACATGAGCCTGTCGAAAACCACACGGATTTTATCGAGCCACGATTGTGCCTCGCCACGCTTCATGGTTGAAATATTCCGTCGTATGTCATTTACGGGAAACTCAACTTCTTCAAATGCGAATGTGCCCGTAAAATTGCTCTGAGGGTCTTCTTCGTGCTGTCGGCCGTCGTCGATTTTTGCCTGTGCTTTGTGCCGTACAGGCGACGTTTTTTGTGGAGACGTCGGGCGTGGTTTTGGAGCGTTTACATTCCTGTTTACACGTTCAATACCGCCGAACGGCAACGACAACGGCACTATCCGCAACGACGGGCGACCCGTTGTGAACACATTGAGAAAGATATTGCGGAAAACATCTATCACAACGCCCAATGTTACAATCTTTGCCGGAATGCCGCCGAAATCGGCATCGGCATCGCGGTTGGGCAAGATGTCACCCCACTTCTTATCGCTACAAAATGTAGAACCGAGGGTTATTTCATCTACCGGCACTACTATCGGGTCGCATTTTCCTGTTATGATAGTCTCAGCAGTAACGCCTTCGCGGTTCAGTCCGAATGCTATCTTGCCTATTTCAACCGGGAACGAAATCCGTTTATTAGTGTTGACTGCCGATGCGGCACGCTCGTCAAGCTGCCTTACAGCTCCGACACGTCGTTGCAGCGCATACAACAACGGTCGCAACGTCGAATACACTCCGAACACAACCGCAACGGCGCAGCCCAAGGTGTCGAACCCGGCCAATGCGGCATCGACAGATGCGTTCAGGCCTTCAGGCTCTATATACCGGTCGTTGAAATTGTCGTAGATTACCTGACCGTCCTCGCCGGTTGTATATAGTTTGTTCCATTCCGCCTCATAGCGCCCTACCGTTTCTCGGGTAAATACCGAAGCAAGGCCATGAGCTACGTTCTCCACTACCTTGTCGACACATACACGTGGAGGCGTCACCGCACGGTCTATCACGCTCCGGCAACAGCACATAGCATACTTGCCGATTTCAAGCAAAAGCACACTGTCGGCATCCGCGACATTGTCGGCCGCCCATACCGCACGGTTTTCAATTTCTGCCTTAACGCGCGTATCGGCAAATTTATTTTCAAGATATGTTGCGTAGCTGAACCCCATGGTATTTTTTCGTTTGAGATACAAAGATACGAAGAATTCGCGAGACTATGGCAATAAATTGGGAATAAAGTAATGTGTTGAGAGTTAGGAGAGATCGGCGTTGTTCGTCCGAAGGGTGCTTTCGGCGGAAAATTCGGTTTTTGGAAGGGTTAGGAGATAGAATCGCTACCTATCCGTTGCCTTTTTCCTATCCGGAATCCGGTCTTGAAGACGGTTTTGCCGATGGATGATTATCCCTGTTTTATGTCATTGAACCCGCTTGTCAGGCATCTTTGCTACTGCAAATTTAGCGATTTTCTCTAGCATTGCGAAGAAATATAGGCTCCGGGATGGCATCTGTGATTCCTATTCGTGGTTCCGCTACGTTTTGCATACCTTCAAATGACTCTATATCAGTTAATTTTGCAACAACGAATAGAGTTATGAAAAAGAGCGGATTAAAGGTTTCGTTCTACCTTAAAAAGAGCGAAATGTCGGAAGACGGTCTGTGCCCGGTGATGGGGCGCATAAATGTCGGCAGATACTCCGAGGCGGCTTTCAGCGCGAAGCTCTCGGCATCGCCTAAGGCGTGGATGCTCGGTCGTGCAACGGGTAAAAGTGCCGCGTCAAGGGAAATCAACCGCCAGCTTGACGAAATCAGGGCAAGCGCACTTTCCGTCTATCAAGAACTGTCGGCTGTCCGCATGGGCGTGACCGCCGATGATGTGAAGTGCCAGATACAGGGTATGGCATTCGGACAGGAAACGCTGATGGGATATTTCAGCACGTTCATAGAGAACTTCGCAAAGCGTGTCGGCGTGA
>CAJTXL010000002.1 GCA_910583525.1 uncultured Muribaculaceae bacterium
CATAGTTATTTCTCTTATTTTCCTTTGATTACAAAGTTACGAAAAATATTTGAATCGGGTAGCCAAAGGGTAGCCAAAAACAACAAAATAAGGGCTTATTTTTATAGCTAAAGGAAAACGGAGTTTGTGTAATACCCTGATTTATACTACACTTAATTTCTGATGATTTCCTATACAAATACGGTTTAGTGCCTGTTCTGGGCACCACAAATAGCTGCTAATCGAAAGATTTTCAGCTATTTTTTTGTTGGGTAGTTAAAGGGCGACCAGGCGCCACACGGCTGTATATGGCGCATAGGATTATTCCGATGGATGGGTTCTCGTCTTTGCCTCTTTCTAATCTGTCAAGCAATGAGAGATAGACATTCATCTTGCCCACATATTCCGGCTGGAATTCAGAAATTTTCAGGTCAATGGCGACGAGCGACCGCAGTCCTCGATGAAAGAAGAGCATATCAACCTTGTAGTCCTTGCCATTATAGGATAGCACGTGTTGATTGCCGATGTATGTGAATCCCTGTCCGAGTTCCAAAAGGAATTGTTTGATTTTCTCGACCAACCGCCGTTCAAGTTCCAATTCAAGAAGTGGTTCGGTCACACCGAGAAATCCCATGCAGTAGGGTCCTTAAATACTTCATTAGCATATGCGGCCTGATTTTGCCGACCTCCCAGTGCATTTCGTTGGATGTGCCGACAATCGAGCGGGCAACTTTATTTCTCACCGCCTCAATAACTGCAACAGGCTGTTGCAGTATTTCATTATAATTTGATTCTTCCGAAACTGATATGATGTATCCATGGAGTCAATAAGGCTGATCAATTATTTCCTGTCCTCGTCGTTGATGCTGCGGTGATGGGCGAAGGCTTTGTATCTTTTCGTGGGTGTGTTTTTGCTTTGGGTGGCGGATGTACTGCCATATCTAATTATTTTTGCCCAACACTTTTTCTATAGACTTAAATGCGACGTTGAAATTTATATCGTCCGAGGGCAGTGACTTTGAGCTGATAACCGGAGTATATGCAACGAGTATAGCATCAATCGATGGATTATATTGCATAGCCACACCGTAGTCTATCTGGGGATTGCTAATTTCTCCATAGCAATGTAGAAGGATTGCAGAGTATTCTTCTTCATCCACTTTTATAGGAATATACCTCTCCATAAGAAAGTCGCCAAGTTGGTCGGCCGTATAGATGCTACATACAACTACGCTTGTAGATAGTTCTCCATTTTCGAATACAAAAAGTTTTACCGGCGCGTTGTAGGAATGGGTTTGATACATAAGGTTGTTGGAGTCCTCAAACTGGGGTGTTCCATATTTTGCTTTTATAGTAGCTTTTGAAGCACCCCATTCTAAACAAGGTTCTTCATAAATATTGTATCTGGGCTTAACTTCAACGTAAAACATTTGATTTGTAGTCGTTGATTTCACAATGGTTTTACCGACATATTGACCTGTAATCACATTGCTCTTGATAGTTGCGACAAACTCATTTTCTGAGTTCCACATTAAATCATCGTCAGTCAGAGACTCAATATACTGAGTCTCTCCTTGATACATCGTATATGTTGTAGGCAAGGGGGCATCATCTTTGCAGGAAATGAGTGTGAGCATTGCTGTAAGCAGCATTATGAGTGAAAACTCTTTTTTCATTGCAGTACTGTTGTTTTATCGGTTTATCATGGACAAGTTTTGCCCTAATCAGGCAAAGCTACAAAAAGGCTGTGTCAGATACGAATATATCCTTTTAGTCTACCATGATATCTTGCATGGTATAGGCATTGAAGGTGGTGCCTTGTTGGATTTTAGGCATGCTTCCTTTCATGCATCCGCTAATTATTCCAAGAGGGAAAAAGATGACGGAAAGGGCTATCACTCCCCCGAGTCTGCTGCCACCGCTTTTGCAGCTGCTGAGCCGTAGCGACACCCGTTTGTTGTCGATGGTTTTGGTGGTTGCATGTGTAAGGCATATTTTTCCGGCTTTGCCCCAGGAGCCGTTGGGGTCTATTGAAAATTCAATGAAGGCCGGGGTTCCTGCTTTTATCAGCACGTGTGAACCATCGGCCGAATAGACATCTGTCTCTACCGTCGCCGGAATGATTCCGGTGTCGGCTTTGTCATTGGTCTTGAATGTCTCGTTGACGCGAAGCATTAATTGTGTGGTGCTTTCTAACAATTTGCTCCGGTCGGATGTTGTCTGGGCTACTGATTCTAACGGGCAACAGAATACAAGCACCGCAATGAGTATGCTTGATATTATGCGTTTGAGCCATTCGGTTATATGATTCATGTGTCTGCGGTGTTGATTGGTTCGGTGCAAATTTAATCATATTTCGCCGATTGGCAAATTATTGTCCTTTCATTGTTGGGGGCATCCCCCGAATGAACATGTGGGCATGCTATTGTGCCGGCGGTGCACTGACGTAGACTACGGTGCGTTGTGCCGAGTCTGTTTTCTGCGCCGGCACACAGCTCATGGGTACGCCTATTTCGAGCAGATGCAGGATGTCGTGTATGCTTTCGCCGCATAGTGTGGCGTGTAAGCGTTTGTTTGCGAGGGCGGAATCCTCTATCACGAAATCGACGGGATAGATTTGCGAGATACGTGCGAGTACGGCGTCGAGGCGGTCGTTGTCGAACATCAGTTTGCCGTCTTTCCATGAGCACCATTTTTCGAGTCCTGTGCTATGTGTTATCTCGGCTGTGTTCTCGTTGATGCAGAGGCGTTCGCCGGGCGATAGCTCGAAATGTCGGCGGTCGCCGACGTTGACACCTACATGCCCGTCGACCAGTGTGACATCGACGGGAGAGCCTGTGTAGGCGTTGACGTTGAATGCCGTGCCTGTGGCCGTAACATCGATGTCGCCGGTGCGGACTATGAAAGGATGGCGCTTGTCGGCGTTTACCTCAAAATATGCTTCGCCGGTGAGCGCTACGAGCCTTTGGTCGCCGTCGAACATGACCGGGTATTCGAGCGTGCTGTTGGAGTTGAGCCATACGTGCGAGCCGTCGGGCAGTTTTGTCTGCAACAGTCCGCCGAAAGGCGCTGAAATGCTTAGCATCGGAGTTTCGGCTTCGGCCGGAGTGCGCAGCAGCAGCCAGCCGATGGCGACGCACAGCGGTAATACCATGGCAGCGGCGAAACGCAGCGCAAACAGTCGGAGGTCGAAGCTGTGCCGCATTTTGCGGTGAATCCGTTTGAGAGCCAGCTCTACATTGACCGATGCCGGGTTGAACGCAGGCTCAAGGACTTCGAACAGGGCTCGCTTCTGCTCGAATATACGACGGTTCTCCGAGTCGGCAGCGACCCATTCTTCGAGCAAGGATGTCTCGTGAGCGTCGGCCGCACCTCTGAGCACTTTCTCGATTATGTTGTCGAGTTCGGGCGATAACTCGTTATTGTATGTTTCGGTGTCCATGTCAGTTTGAGAGTAGGAATATTAAGATAATCGACCAATAACGGTTGAGAATTCTGCGAAAATGCGATTTTGCGCGTGCTATGCGGTCTTCGACCGTGCGCACGGAGATGCCGAGGGCAATTGCTATTTCGGCATATTTCATGCCTTTATGGCGGCTCATGAACCATGCCTCGAATTCGTTTTTGCCCAAAGTGGCCTCTGCCGATGCGAGGAGTCTGGCGAGGTCGCTGTACAGCAAGGGCCGCGTGGCATCGTCGTCGAGCGTATATGGCAGCATTGTAAGATATTCCGAGCTGTAGCGCTGCGCTATGGAGCGGTGGTGGAGCTCGTTGAGGCAGGCGTTCTGTGCGCTTCTGATAAGGTAGGATTTGAGGTTTGAGATGTCTGGCAGGCCGTCGCGCTGCTCCCATATGTTCAAGAAGACAGACTGGGCCACGTCTTCGCAGTCTTCGCGCCGTCCGAGGAACTGGCTGCAGAACATCACCACATCGACATAGTACTTTCGGAAAATGCAGTCGAAAGCACGACGGTCGCCTTGGCGGAGACCGTCCAACAACAGGGCGTTGTCGAGTTTTGTGCTTTCGTTGCGCATTTTGGTTGCTGTATAATAGCTCTTTATTTTGCGGTGAAACGTGCGGCGAAGCCACCGCCGGGGGCGAGGTGTATGGTCTTTGTCGTGCCGGCGGTTTCTTTGACGCGGCGGTAGTCGTTGGCGTCGCGGTGGGCGTTGACGCCGTCGAGGTACCAGTCGGCTTGGTATGTGCCTTCGGGCAGGAAGGAGAGGTCGACGGTGATGTCGCGCGGCGTCCAGTTTGTGATGCCTCCGAGCCACCAGTCGTTGCCTTTGCGGCGCGCGGTGACGCAGTATTCGCCCATTTGGCCGTCGAGGACTATGGTCTCGTCCCAGACGGTGGGTATTGCGGCGATGTAGTCGGTGCATTCCTGTTCGCGCTCGTAGTTTGTGGGGGCGTCGCAGAGCATGTTCAGAGGAGAGTCGAAGACGGCGTATAGGCCGAGCTGATGGCAGCGTGTGCCTTGGCTCATGGGTTGTGTTACACTTCCGTGGTAGCTGTCGCGTGTGCCGTTGCGCATTGCGCCTTGGGTGTAGTCCATCGGGCCTCCGGCCTGACGGATGAAGGGCGCATAAGTATCGTAACCTACCTGGTCGAGGTTTATGTCGGCCCATTTGAGCTGTTCGAGGCCGTTTACGCCTTCGGTGTTGAGCACGTTGGGCCAGCGGCGGTTGATGCCTGCCGGGATGTGGTAGCCGTGGAGATCGAGCACAAGGTGATGGTCGGCGGCGACTTTGGCGGCGCGGTCGACGAACTCTTCGACGGCCTGGTCGTTGCGGTCGAAGAAATCGACTTTGAAGCCCTTGACACCCATGTCGGCGTAGTGCTTGCATACGGCTTCGAGGTCTTTCTCAAAGGGCACATAGCCGGCCCAGAGGATGATGCCTACGCCTCGGTCGGCGGCGTATCTGACAAGGCCGGGCATGTCTATCTGCGGCACGACGCTGAAGAGTTCGCCGCAACCGGGCACGCTCCAGCCGTCGTCCATGATGATGTATTCGATGCCGTTTTTGGCGGCGAAGTCGATGTAGTATTTGTATGTGTCGTTGTTTACGCCGGCTTCGAAGTCTACACCGATGAGGTTCCAGTTGTTCCACCAGTCCCAAGCCACTTTGCCGGGTTTAATCCATGAAATGTCGTCGATTTGTGAGGGCGCGCCGAGCTGATATGTGAGTTGGCTCTGTGCGAGGTCTTTGTCCTCGTCGCCGATGATGGCTATGCGCCAGGGCAGGGTGCGCGCGCCGTCGAGCCGGGCGATGTAGTCTTCGCGTTCTTCGACTATTTTCTGTATGTTGATGTATCCGCCTATGCTCTCTTTCTTGGGGTAGCGCGGCAGCACGCCTTTGAGTGTGGTTCCGTCACCGCCGAGCAGATAGAGGCCCGGGTAGCGGCTTTGGTCGCTCTCGGTGAGGAGTATTTTGACATCGTCGGCAGGCTCGATGGCTACGGGCAGGAATGCCATCCGCTTGGGGTCGAGTTTTGAAAGAGCTGTTTGCTCGTATTTGTTCTCGAAGGAGCTGAAAAACTGTGTTTCGATGCTTGTGCAGCGGTCGGGCCGGATATATCCGACGGTGGTTTTTGCATCATCGACGAAAGTATAGGCCACTTTTTCATCGACTACGTTCACGGGCTTTTTGCCTGTGTATTCCCAACGGTATGCCAAGCCGTCGTTGTAGGCGCGGAATTCGATTTTCCAGTCCTTGTCGGCGGTCAATGTGAGTTGGTTGTAGCGGTCGGCAATGGATGTCGCGCGGTAGAGGGGCGACATGACAGTGGCATCGACGCTTTTGGTTTTGGGCGCTTTTGCCGTGCTGACGGTCTTGCCGTTTTCAAGCTCGATGGCGGCAGAGCCTGTGAAGAGGGCCTTGCCGTTGAACGATACAGTGTAGTCGAGTTTGTCGCTTACGGTTGCCGTGACGGCGCCGTCGGGCGAGGCGAGGGTGTAGTCTCGTGCCGTTGCCGACAGGCACATTGCCGAGAGAAGGAGCGGAAGAATTACTTTTTTCATCGGTGGTATTATTGGTTGGGGTAAAGTTACGATTTTTTAGCGTGAAAGCAATGTTATGCTCTCTGAAAGTTCGTTGATTATGTCAGCCGACGGTACAGTGGCGCTCATACCGATGTTGCGGATGGGCGCGAGTGCGTTTTCGAGGCGTTCGAGGCGTTCATGGTCGCCCGTCGCACTGAAATATGCACGCAATATACGTATTTTCTCGCTGAGCTGCACGCCCTCTACGAAGCGCTCGTAGCGCACCGACGAGCGACCGTCGGGGTAGATGAAGTAGGTGTCGCCTGGTCCGAACATGCGCCATCGGGTATCGGTGAGCGGCGTGTTGTTCCAATTCTGAAAAGACCAATGCAGATAGCCGTCGTAGCCCGTTGCTGTGCTGTAGAGCGGGAGATAGGCTCCGTCGGCAGGGTCGTTGTTGCTGAATTGGCTCGGGGTCGGGTCGGCGCAGCATGTATATTTCAGGCTGACCATGCCTTTTTTGCGGCGGCGCTGTAGTTCCTCTTCGGTGAAATAACTGTCGCGGCCGAGACTATAGATGTCAAGACTATTGACAAGCTCGGAATGGTATACGCCTGCAAGCCCCGTTTTAAAGTCGGGAGCGGCTTCGCGGAGCACAGCAAGGGCGTCGAGCATCTGGTCGAGGCCGCGCTCGTCCATAAAGATATAAGACTTTTCGAACCAGCCTTTTTCTTTGAGGTGCTTTTCGAGCGACTGGAGCGCCGACTTCCACAGCTCTTTGTACTGCGGAGAAGATGTGGGCGCATCGAGGAACGCGTATTCGCCGGTTGTGTGGTCGATATAGCGGAATTTGAGTTCCCATGGCACCATAGTGAAGCATTCGATTGCCTTGTCGATGCCCTGCGAGGCCATGAATTCGACATATCGGTCGAAGACGGTGTAGTCGAAGCTCCATTTGCCGTCGGGTTCGCGGACGGTCTCTACCATAGGCTCGAATTTGTCGTTGCTCTGCTCTCCCCAGGGTTCGTAGAACAGGATGGTTGTCACGGCTTTCTGTCCGGCGCGTGCCATCTGCCGGGCGTATGGCTTTAGGAGTTCGAGGTGCTCGTCGCTCCACGGCTCGACGCCGTAGTAGCGCGACACGGCGTATGGCTGCTGCCACAGGTCGAGGAAGAATGTGTAGTCCTTCGGGTCGGGCAGGGTGCGGTCGAGGACTTCTACCGTGAGTTTGATTTTTGCAAGGGTCTTGTCCTTGGCGGCGTCTTTTACCGACAGGGTGGCCGAGTATCTGCCCGGGGCGATGTCGCGCGGCACTTCGACGGTGCACCATACGGGCCGCACGCTGTTGGCCGGCATTTCGGCACTTGTGCCGGGCAGATCGATGATGTCGGCGACGGTGTATGCCGGGATGGTGTCGGGGTCGAAATAGCCGCAGGCGCGCACGTCGTTTGTCAGCACATAGCGCATCAGTGCGGCTTCGGAGCCGGGCATGGCGGCTTTCTTGCCGTTCTTTGCCTTGAACTCCGACAGTTCGGCCGTGAGCGGCCCGGTGTCTCTGCGGCTCGTGATGAGGGCTTCGAGGCCGAGCCGTTCGCCGCGCCATGCCGTGACGGCGGTGTCGGCGCATGTGGCCGTGGGCGGAGCGGCGAATTGGCGATAGTGCTTGTCTTTCGACACCCACGACAGCGTGAGCGCCTTTGCGGGCTTCTGCCATCCGGCGGCATCGACCGTGGACGTATCGACAGGTTCGGAGTAGCCGTTGTCGGCAGCATTCATGGAGAAGGCCGCCAGGCCTGCGGCCGTGAGCAAGAGTGTTTTCAGCATATCAGAGCTTGTGTACTTTTTTCACATCGCCGTCGAATTCGACTTTGAGGGGCGAGTGCAGGTTTGTGTAGAGGGTGGTGATCTGCGGTTCGTCGGCGGTGACGTGCAGGGTGTCGCCGCGGCGCTCGGCGCGGCAGTTGTAGGCGGCTATGGTGCCGTCGGGGCGTTCGACAACGAAGGCGTTGCAGAGCACGGCCTCGGCGATGAATTTGAAGCACTCGAAGACGTCGTTGTCGCTCGAGACGATGGTCTGCCAGTCGGAAATCATGGGCACGTACTGCTCGCCGACGATGATTTCGCGGTTGGGGTAGCATTGTGGGTGCGGATTGCCGTAGGTGTCGTCGTCGGCAGTGTAGGCGGTGTCGGGTTCGCACGTCTGGATGGCGCGTACGTAGGGGTCGACCACGAATGCCCAGCTGAGGTCGCCGGTGCTGTGGTCGAGCAGGGCGGCGAATGCCGATGCAGCATCGAAGGTCTCGCGGAGCCAACGCTCGTCGCCCGTCAGCAGATAGGCGTAGTATGTGGCGTAGGCGCGCCATGCGCTCCAGCCGTGGGGCGACGAGAGCATGTTGGGCAGCATGAAGACGTCGTACTGCGCTTCCCAGAAGCGCATTGTGCCGCCGCGGCGTCGGCCGTCGGGCACGCGCAGCTGCGCGAGGCAGTCGTGGCCGTCGAGCAGTTTGAGCATGGCTTCGGTGTAGCGGCGGCGGTCTTTGTCGCTCTTACTGCGCAGGGCGAGTTCGCCGAGCTGCAGGGCCGAGCAGCTCACCATGCCGTCTTCGTAGGTCATCTGGCCCTCGGTCTCGAAGTCGCCGTCGACTGCTGCGAGGCGGTCGATGGCGTGACCTGCCGATGTTTCGAGGCGTGCAGCCTGCTTTTTGCGTCCGGCGGCACGCTCGGCGTCGGCGAGTTCGAGCATGCTCTTTGCCGGGTAGATGACCGAGGTGTAGTCGGTGTTGCCGTTCATATATGCCCCGTCGGCGCGTTGGCAGCTCATGAGATAGCCTGCCATGCGCTCGGCCAGGTCGAGGTCGGCCTGGTCGCCGAATGCGTGGTAGCGGTCGGCGAGGATGCCTATGGTCGATGAGACGTTCTGGATGCGGTAGTCGTATTTGTAGGGGCGGCCTGTGCTGCGGTCGAATATCTTGTCGATGATGAGGTCGAAGCGTCGGTTCATGGCGATGTCGAGGGTCGGTTCGGGCATGATGCGTGCGGCGTCGAATGCGGTGTGGAAGCCGTACCAGCTTTCGACGTGCGAGGTGGGCTTCTGCTTGTAGCGGTCGGCGGCGCGGCGTGCCAGCCCGATTGTCGAGCGCCACGGATGGCGCACGGCGACGGTGCCGTGTGCCTTTCGGCCGCCGTCGGCCACTTCTACGGTCTTGATGCCCGGCTCTGCGGCGCGGTATGTTCCGCGCCACAGGTCGGCACCGACCTTCTGCAAACCTATCTTTTTGCCGTCTATTGCCATTTCGGGCGCGGTGGCCCATATGTCGATTGTGAGGGTGTCGCCCGGGGCGCACGACGTGCGCTCCATCGCCAGGACGGGCGCGCCGGTGTGGCGGTGCACCGTCCGCTCGAAGTCATCGGGGTTGTCGAGGTCGATGATTTTGACCGTCCACGAGTGTTCTTCGCCCGGTTCGAGCTTCCATATGTGCGGATGGTGTGCGGGCAGTGGCCCTTGGCAGAGCATGTCGAGGTTGAGGCACTCTATTCGGTGGCCGTAGAACCAGTGCCCTTTGGGCCATTCGTATGCCAGGTTGTAGTCGAGGCTCCACGATGCTATGGGGTCTGCCGAGATGACGGCCTTGACCTTGCCGCCGGGCGACTGCATGTAGCCGTAGAAATGGCTTGGCTCGCACATGGCGAGTGTGGGGAAGTATTTGCCGTACCACTCGGGGTAGGTGTCCATGTAGGTGTCTATGCCGAGTTTCAGTCCGGCTTTGACGGGCTGGAACGGGGTGTGACGGGTGTTGCGCAGGCTCAGGGTGACGGTCTCGACCCTGTCGGCGCTGTCTATGGCGATTGTGTATTCGATGCCTTCGGCGATGCTGTCACCCCCGGCCTCGACGGCGTAGAAGCGGTGTCCGGCGCCCGAGGCCGTCAGGGCGGCACAGAGAGTGACTATGGAAGCGATATATTTCATCTATTGGAATATTTGTGCCATTGGGGCGGCAGCGTTTTATATTGGTGATGTTTGTAGGGACGTGCCTTTGGCACGTTGTTTGACGGATGGGTGCATTTCTACATGCCAAAGGCATGTCCCTACATTTTTATGCCGTTGCCGGGCCGGTCAGTCGAGCGGACGGTAGTTGTAGCCTTCGGCCTCGTAGAGGGGAAGAAGGTCTTTGAGGCGCACGATGAAGCCGTCGTAGTCTTTGGGCGCGGCGCTCCATTGCAGTTCGGAGAGGGCGGCCATTCGCGGCAGCGACATGTACTGCACGTCGCGGAAGGTCGTGATGAACTCCGTCCACACGTTGCCCTGCACGCCGAGCACGTTGGCGGCCTGTTCGGGGGTGTAGTCGGCGGGTACGGGTTCGTAGCCGTAGACCACGTCGAGGGGTATCTTGCGCCAATACGGGGCGCCGATGCTGTCTCCCTCTGCGTAGGAGTAGTCGAAATATAGGTGCGTATTGGGAACTTTGACGACCTTATAGCCCGTTTTCGTGCCGTCCTGACCGCCATCCTGAGGGCCGCGCCACGACATGATGACTGCCGTGGTGTCAAAGCCGTTGTCAATCAGTTCGTCCCAACCGATGACGCGCCGGCCTTTGGCTGCGAGGCGGTCGGCGGCATACTTCATTATGTGGTTCTGGAGTTTCTGTTCGACCGTACCCTTGGCATCGTCGCGCAGGCCGAGGGCATGCGCTTTTGCCTGACACTTGGGGCATTTCTTCCACCTCACATGCGGCGCTTCGTCACCGCCGATGTGGACGTATTCAGAGGGGAATATGCCGGCTACCTCGTCGAGCACGTCATCGAGGAAGGCGTAGACGCTGTCGTTGCCGACGCAGAGAAGGTCTTCGCTGACACCCCACTTTTTACGGACTTCGTAGGGGCCGCCGGTACAACCGAGTTCGGGATAGCTCGCCAAAGCGGCCACCATGTGGCCGGGCAGGTCTATTTCGGGTATGACGGATATGTGGCGTTTTGCGGCATAGTCTACCACGTCGCGCACTTGCTCCTGTGTGTAGTAGCCGCCGTGGGGAATGCCGTCGTACTTGAGCGAATCGGTAAACATTGTTTCTTTGATTACCGTTTGGCCTCGCTGCGACCCTACTTCGGTGAGCCGCGGACGGCTCTTGATTTCGATGCGCCAGCCCTGGTCGTCGGTCAGATGCCAGTGGAATTTGTTGATGTTGTGCATTGCGAGCATGTCGATGAATGTCTTCACCGAATCGACGGGGAAGAAATGCCTTGCACAGTCGAGCTCTCCGCCACGGTAGGCGAAGCGCGGAGCGTCGCCTATAGTGGCTGCCGGGTAGAGCACATCGTCGCCTTTGCCGCCGCGGATTGCCTTGCGAAGGGTCTGCAGGCCGTAGAAGGTGCCTGCGGCGTCGGCTCCGTCGATAACTATGCTGTCGGTAGCCACAGTTATGGCGTAGCCGTCGGCCTTGGTATCCTTATTGGATGCTGTGAGGCGGATATAGTCTTTGCGCGGAGCTTTGTCGCAGACGGTGGGGCGGAAGCCGGTGAGTGTTTCGACATAATCGGCAAACAGCCGGGCGTTGGCGCGCTGTGCGCTGTCGGCGGCCACGAGGCATGTCGAGGGCGAGAAGCGGAAAGCTCCCTCTGCCGCTTTTTCTACGTTCATCGGTAGCGGCACGACATTGTAGTCGGCCTCTACGACTTCTCGTGTAGTGCACGAGGCCATGCCGACAATGGTTGCGGCAAGAATGAGATGTGACGGTTTCATAGATTTATCTGAGTTTTGATTTGTATTTTTTGTATAGCGCTTTTGACACGGCTTTCGGGTCTTCGCCAGATACCATAGGATACGGTTCGTGTCCTTTTGTCCATTCCCATTCCCAATGTGCCACCTCGCGCTCGAATTTGTCGGCATCGAAGTCTTTGCCTGCTTCTACGGCTGCGATGGCGGCATCGGTGAACATTTGCCAACGTGGCGCATAGTAGTTCCTTACGAGACCGGCATAGTCGCGGTTTGCGTATTCGTTGAGGTCATCGCCCTCCTCACTCCATGTGGTGATGATGTGGCGTGCGTTTGTCTCGTAGTAGTTTTTGAGTGTGTCGGTATCTCCGTAGCCGCGTGCGTCGCCGAGCCATTTGCCGAGGCTGAACCAGTGGTTGGTCGCCAACAGACGGTCGAGGTCGGCCATAAGCTCCTGCATGTCACGGGCTTTGCGGCGCATTGCCTTGGTGTCTTTTGCCTCGTATGCCTTGGCAAAACCGTCGCGCAGGACTGCAAAATGATTTCCGAGCCACTGACGCCCGACGTTGACCACGTCGAACATGTGCGCCTTGTTGTCGGTCTTGGCGTTTGCCAGCAGTCCCCATGCGACAAACAGCGAGTCGTTGCTGTAGGGGAATTGGTAGCGCGTTGTGATGCCGAAGTGCCCTGTCATGCGCGGACGGTTGCGCACCATCGTGCCGTAGTTTGAGTTGGGGAACACATAGATGTCGCGGAAGAGCCTGTCCCAAGCTTCGCACACGGCACGGTCTTCGTCGCCACCTCTCGCCATGGCCCATGAACGCGTCCATGCCTGCGGATTGTCGGCCACGGCGTTGCTGCTCCAGGCTCGTGACAGTGCGTAGGTGTGCATGTTCGGATTGATGTCAAAGCCCTCGAGGGTTCCGCCTATGCCTTCGAAGCGCCCGGGACGCCGGTCGAGCACGCGCTTGGTGCGTATGTACACGCTGTCCATGTCGCCGGAGAGCACGCTGTTGCCGCCGAAATTGCCGAGATAGCACCATATGTAGGGCCGCCCGTGGAAGTTGTTCGTCCGCTCCCACAGCGGAGTGTGGTCGCAGTAGTAGTCGAGGAGTATGAGGCGGTCGGGGTCGACGCCGGTGAGATAGGATTCGATACGCGACGGCGTCCACTCCTTATTCATGTAGTAGAATACCCAGGTCATCTGAAACCACCTTGCCTTGTCGTCGGCAGTCTGAAGGGATTTCATTATACGCCCCGACACGTTGTGCAGGAATTTCTCGTCCCAGTATGGCGGCGGCACTTCGTTGAAGGGGTCGAGGCCGTATATGTGGTCTGTGCCATAGGCGCGTGTCTGTTCTGCGATGAAACGTGCCTGTATTGTGTCGAACAGCGCCGTTGTAGGCTCGATGAAGTATGAGCGGTATTTGTCGGGGTTGAGGCCGCCCCACCGGCCCACGGGGTGTATGACGGCATCGCTGTAGACCTTGCCCAATTCGGGCGGCACATGTCCGGCGAAACCGGGCAGCACGGTCTTCATGCCCAGCGAGCGCTCACGTGCGACGATTTTCTTCTGCAGCTGTTCCTGCGAGTCGATGTAGTGCTGCGGCAGGGGGCCGTCGAAACGGTCGAGGTTCAGCATTCGGTGCCACGGCAAGTGTGCCGGGCCGGCGAAATATGCACGTATCGTTTCGTCGTCGAGGCCGAATGAGCGCCATACGCGCTGCCATATGGCTTCGTTGCCGGTCTGTGCGAGCGGCATGTTGACGCCGTTAAGGGCCATCCAGTCGATGAGACGTTCCCAGTCGCTCCAGTCCCAATAGACCATCGAGTAGCCGAAGGTGCAGTAGTTGAGGAAGAAACGCATGGGCACTTCGGCCTTTCCTTCGAGAGGGAAGCCGAGAACCGGCAATACCGGCGGCATCTCAACCGCATCGTCGGCATACCACGACACATCCGTGTTGCAGGCATGGCGTAGATAATTGTTGAGGCCCACTGCCTGAGCCGAGAGCGTGGAACCTTCGATGTGCACCTTTCCGGGCACGGGAGTGGTGACTCGGTAATACTCTATGCTGTCGGGGACTAACTCAAACGAGATGTCGGCGGCGGCTTCTCCGCAGATGCGTCCGGCAAGCTCTTCGACGGGCGTAGCGGCTTGGAGCGTCGCTGCGCCTGCAAGCGCGAGGACGGATGCAATGAAAATTCGTGGCATTGTTCTTATTTGCGGCAGGTTTTTTACGTTATTTTTATGCAGGGACGCGTCTTCGGGGATAGGACGCACCGGAGATGCGTCCCTGCATATGTTGGTGTTATTTCTTAGAGGACAACTTTGCTGACTTTTGAGCCCTGACGGCGGATGAACATACCGTTTTCGGGGTTGGCTATACGCACGCCCTGTAGGTTGAAGTATTCAACGGGGGCGTTTTCTTCGGCAACGTCAATATCAGTAATACCGGTTTGTACGCTTTTTGTGAAGGTAACTTTGGCATTAGGCTTGTCAGACCAATATTTATTGGCCCAGCCATTATCGAAAGTCACCATAGTCGGAAGCTCCACGGTAACAGTCCCGATAAAAGGTTCTGTGATTCGTGAGTGTGTGTCTCCGGCGGCGGTAAGCCACATGGCACTTTCGCCATATGATATGTCGCCGTCAGCACGCCATGTCGTGGTGCTTGCCGTAGTGCCTAAAGTTTCATTTGCGGCATAGTCATTGATTATCGATATGCAATCGTCTTGTTTGAGGGCATTTTGTTCGGTAAATGTATAGGTATAGGTTTTGCCATCGACGGTTTCCATGTCGTCGCGTTCGATTTCAGTTCCGTAATAGCCATTTTCCAAGACTTGAATATAAACTTTACGTGGTTCGTTGACTTTCAACTCGATAGTTGTCAGGTCTTCTTTGATACGGTATGTGAAACTGCCGAGATACGGGCCATATAATTGCAGGGAACCGAATTTCACCGGCAACTCCTTACTCAAATTTTCATAGGCCGTGAGATTAGGGCTTTCGGTAGAATATTCTGCAGGATTAATCATATATTGCGAATAACTTTCAGCAGTTATGGTCGGATAGATTTCCATACAGCCTTTTCCGTACTCCATATCTATGTTGAAGTAGCCGTCGACAGGTTCACAGATATTTTCACTGACATTCGGTACTTTGCCGTCAATCGACACCTGCCAGCCACCGATATAGAGTTTTTTTGCCAATATTGAAACATAGGCCTTGGGAGACTCGCCAAAGACGAACTTCACCGTCCAGTCGGTGTTGTAGTCGAACATATCTGACGGAATGATAAAGTCTCCCGTTTTAACTCCTTGTTCTGTGTTGAATTGTTTCATATCGGCCGGTGCGATTTTGCTGTTATTGAAATTCGCGGCATCTTCGGTCGGACAAGTACTCACGTTGAGGAATGCTCCAGGTTCGATATTGTTGAACACGAGGGTGACTTCATTGTCAACGACATCGAAGATGCCCGGGGCGCTCCATGTGCATGTGCTTTCGTTTACTGTGGCATCGCCATAGACGTAAACCTTTTCAGGGTTTGTTGTTTGAGCCTCCGCGATAACGGCAACACCGAAAAACGCGATAATCTGTAAGAGTTTTTTCATACCAAATATGATTTTAATAGGTTAGTTTACTAAGTTTCACTATTTTGCAGGCGTGTTTGGGGAGTGTCGTGCCGAGGACATCGGTTTCGGGCTCGTCGGTATGGCGCCAAAGGTCGCGCACTT
Organism: uncultured Muribaculaceae bacterium; assembly: GCA_910583525.1. Lineage (GTDB taxonomy): Bacteria > Bacteroidota > Bacteroidia > Bacteroidales > Muribaculaceae > CAG-873. The sequence continues at coordinate 15,408 of CAJTXL010000002.1, forward strand.
TATATCTGCCCTGCAGACCAATGTCCGACAATTTCAGGGTAAAACTCTGGGGCTTGTCCTCGCGGTTGAAGAACGCCACTATGTGGTCGCCGTTGCTCATTGCTCCGTGCCATATGTTGCTGCCTTCGCTGTTGACGGTGTCATCGAGGGGATGTGCGCAGAATTGGTCGGCGTTGAGGGCGAGCATTTCTTTGTTGGTGAAGTATTTGAGGTTGTCGCCGATTGTCCAAGGGGTGTCGCCGATAACGACGGGGCCTCCGGCGATAAGCTGCAGCGAAACGGCGAACTCGCGTTCGTTCTGGTCGGCGTAGGTGTGGAGCATTGTGGGGTCGCCGTCGGGTATGAGCCGCCCTTTGCCTCCCATTTTGTGGTTCCAGTAAGTGAACCCGTCGAACTGGTTGCGGCAGTTGGGGAAGTTCACCCACGACTGTCCGCGGTGGTTGTCGGAAACGATAGACCATGTTCCCGTCCAGGCGTCGCCTGTGATTCGTGCCATGTGGCCGTACATGCTTTCGACTTCTGCGTCGCGGTAGAGGTTGGGCATTACAAACGACAGGAATATGCCGTATTTTTTTGCCGCTTCGCCGGCATACGCCAAGGCGAGGGCGTAGGCGTCGCGGCCGAGACCGGCGCCGCAGTATGAGTAGTCGATACGACTCCAGCCGTCTTCATAGCAATTGAGGAAGTCCATGCGTATCATCTCCACGCCGAGGTCGTGATAGTGCTTGAAGAAGCCGTCGACCCATTCCTTGAAGCCGGGCCTGTTCGGAGAAATCCAGTCGTAGCTTGCATATACTTTTGAGGGGTCGTGCTGGTGATAGTCGCTTTCGGGATTAAAGCGTAGCGACGCCACGGTATATTCTGTTCCGGGAACGAGTTTTTGGTCGTCGCAGTTAATCCATAAGGGGGAATCGTAGATGCCCACCCTAAGGCCACGCTTGTGCGCTTCTTCGACGAGGTCTTTGATAGCGACTTTCGTAGGCCCGGCGCCTCGGCTGGTGCAGTATACGCTTTCGCCTTCGCATTCGTAGGAGCCCCATCCGTCGGTGCAGATAAGGTCGTAGCCATAGGGCAGAAGATTATCGTGCATCCAGTCGAAGACCTCGATAAACTGGTCGAGCGTCATCAGGCACTGGTCTCCGGGCTTGTTGCTAAGCTTGTTGTAGCCATAGGTAGACCAATATAGCGGAGCCTTATATGTGTGTATGTTGCCGAGATCGGGCAGCCCGGCCGGCAGTTCTTTGTAGGGCGACTCCGACGGAGGGCGCATAGTGCCGGCGTCATCGTCTTTGCACGAAGTAAGCTGCACGGCGAGCAGCCCCGAGAGTAGGGCGATGGTGATATATGGTATTTGTTTCATTGTCTGTTTCATTTTATGAATTTGGCGTTGATTTTATAGCTGCGCAAATCGACCTCAAAGGAGTATTCGCCGGCCTGCGGGATTATCCAGCAATAGTTGTTCGAGTTAGGGTACCAGAAATCGAAACTGTTCTCTCCGCCGGTCTCTATTGTGACATAGGCGTTAATCGGGCGTATCATTTTCGTCCAGTCGGTGGTGCCGAGTGTGAAGAGGAACTGGCCTTTGGACATCTGCCCCTGCCATGTGAATACGTACTTGTCGGACGACGAGGGCGTCATGGCGAAGGCTTTCGCCATATCCCAGCCGTCACCTAAGGCTTCGCCGAACATATACACCATGTCGGCCTCTACGGGTTTGGCCTCGGACGGCCCGTCGTATTTGGTCGTTATAGTCCATTTTCTCAGGTCGAGTGTTATGGTGTATTTGCCAGGAGCCGTTACCAGCCAGTTGTAGTCGATGCCACCGGCGAGGTATTCGAAGCGCTGAGCCGTAATGTCGGCGGTGCCTATCGGTTCGTTATCCCGCACGGGGCGTATCATCCACGTCCAGTCGCGTGCTACGGCGAAGCGGAGCACGCCGGGTGATAGTTCGCCGCTCCATGTGAAGATGTATTTGTCGGACGCCGACCGCTGCATGGCTTCCGAGTTATCCAAATCCCAGTCGCCTGTCGGGCTGCCCGGCCCGAGGAGGTACACGTTTTCGGTCTCGATGGGCGTTACGGTCACTTCGCTTGAGCCGCCGAACTCGCTGCTCCATGTGTGTTCGCGCATATTGAAGGTGAGGGTGTAGTCGCCTTCGACCATTACCTGCCACAGTTTGTCCTCGGGGTCGGGCATGTCTGGCGAGGTCATTGTGCCCGATGCCGGCTCGGCGCCAATCTGCATATATCGCTCCCACCCTGTGACGGGATGGATTTGTGGACAGCTCCATGTGTCGCGTTTTGTCATTATTTTGAACTGGCCTTTTGTGAGGCGTGAGGCAAAAGTCCATATATCGGGGTCTGAAGCCGAGCGTGTGAGCGGTTCGGCAAATGCCGGGTCCATCGTCGGGTTGGCAGCCGTGCAGTCGCCCAAGAAATAGAACTCGTTGTATTCCGTCGGCACAGTCGGCACAGGCCCGTTGTAGCGGCTGGAGTAGGTGTTTTTGGCAATGTTGAACGTCAGCGTGTAGAGGCCGCTTTCAACAACTTTCCACAGTTCGTCGGGCTCTCCCTTGCGGAGGCTCTGCATGGGCCGGTCGGTGATTTCCTCGCGGCCGATTTCCTCGCCGTCGGTCATGGGATGGATATATGGCTGGTCCCACGTACCATTCATAATGGAGATTTTGAACGTACCGGGGTTTAGTTCTCCGTCGTAAACCCATACGTTGGGGTCATCCTCCGAGCGAACGAGCGGTGTCGCTTTGTTGACGTCCCAATTGGGGTTGTCGGGCGTAACGGAACCCAAAATGAATAGTTCGTCAGCGTCGTAAACAAACTCTTTCTCGAAAGTCGAAGAGAACGTCCAGTCTCTCAGGTTGAATTCCAGCAAGTAAGTGCCGGGAGCCTTCACCCACCACAGCTCGTCGTTTCCACCCTGACGGGGCATCCCCATCTTTTTTGCGGTAATGGGCTGTTTGTCGATGTAGTCGTAGCGTTCACCTTCTTCGGTAATGGGGTGTATGAAAGCCTGCGCCCATGTGCCGGACTTGAAGCATAGTTTGAACGTGCCTTCGTTGAGCACGCCGTGATAACGCCAGATATACGGGTCTTTTTCATCCTGTTCGAGAAGGTCGGGCCGGTCGATGTCATAGTCCTTGTTTTTTGGTGTGACATTGCCAATCAGGAAGCAAGTTTTCACTTTGAACGGACGGTCGTTGCCGACAACATGCAGTTCTTTCTTTTCATCGCATCCTGTCAGGCTCAAAATCATGCAGGCGGCCAGAGTGAGGATTATATGTCTGTATTTAAGCATTTTTCAGATGACAGTTAGATTTAGTAGTGAGGATTCTGCACAAGTTGGTGGTTCAGGTTGATTACATCTACCGGGATAGGCATGATTTCGTAGTGATTGTCGGGGTCTGCGGTCTTGTCCCACCACACGCCGGACGAAAACTTGCCGAAGCGTATCAGGTCTATTCTGCGGCGGCACTCGGCGAAGAACTCGCGTCCCCATTCGTCGAGCATCTCGTCCATGTCGAGCTTTGCTTTTCCTTCGGGGGCGTATAGCACATCAGGCCAGTCTTCTGCCGGATAGTTGCGGCGACGCACATCGTTAAGCAGTTTTGCGGCAGTCTCGGTGTGGCCTGCACGGAGTTCGCATTCGGCCAAAGAGTAGATGACTTCAGGAAGTCTTATTTCGACAAAGTCGCTTTCGAGCTGGTGAGGGTCATTGTCGCCATATAGCGGGTATTTGGCGAAGTGCCATCCGGAGTTGAAGTCGCCGTTTTCTATGTTGCTTCTCTTGTCGGAAGGCCAGCTGTCTGGCGTGAGGCCGTTGAATTGTCCCACGGCATCGCGGATGTAGAGCTTGTAGCCCTGCTCGGGGGCGGTGAGATATTTGGTTTCGCCGTTTTCTGTATATTCGAGGCTGCCGTAAATAAACATACCCTCGCGAGTGCTGTTGCCGAGGTTGCGGTAAAGTTTGAGGCGGTAGTCTGATGGGTATCTGCGGAATTTCTCGATTGGCATTCCGAGTTTATGGGTGTAGAGATTGCCATAGAGGTCGTAGCTCGGCGCGGCCGAGAATTTGCATGAGTGGATGCCTCGCCGGCTCTTGATGTCGCCGAAGTACAGGTTTGAGTTATATGGCACGGTGTTCCAGTAGGTGTCTTCGGAGCCTTCTCCCGAGGGGCCGCCAAAATGCCAATGGGTGTAGCCGAGGGTCGCCGGGAAGCCGAAAATCATCTCGTCGCAGGTGTCGTTGTCCCAGTCGAAGATGGCATCCCAGCGGTCAGCAATTTCGTAAGGGCCGTATTCGCCGTCGATAATCGCACGTGCATATTTGGCGCAGTCGGCAAAGCGGTCTTCGCCGATATACACTTCGGCATTGAGGTAGAGGCGCACCAGCAGCGCTGCCACCGAGGCGCTTGTCCAGCGGCCTTCGATGCGAGCCTGTGAACCGAGGCTCTCTTTCTTCTCGATAAGACCGAGGCATGCAATCAGCTCTTTCTCGATGAACTCGAATGTCTGCTTCGGAGGCACTTGCGAGAGGGTGTTCTGCGACTGGTCGTAGAACGACACTACCATGGGCACGTTGCGGAAAACGTCGAGCGCCTGAAGATAGAACCATGCCCTCATGGCGCGGTTTTGCGCTTTGAGGTTGTCGAACTCTACGGCCGGAATGCCGAAGTTGTCGGGGTTGAGGCTGTTGAGCTCGTCGATGACGTAGTTGCATTCGCCTATGCCCTGGAAGCAGCCGCTCCAACAGTAGTTTACTTTTGCCGAGAAGTCGATGTCGGGGCCATATTGGTGCTGGTGCAGCTGGCGGTATGTGCCGCCGTTGTCATACCATGTGCCGCGTTTCGGGGTTATAATCTGGTCGGCGGTGAGTTCCTGTATGGTGAAGCGGTGTGCGACAGTCCAGAATCCATGCTCGAATGCGCGGTATGCGATACGGTAGACGTCGTCGGCCGTGTTGTAGTAGTTAGAGGTGGTAATAGAGCTGCGCGGCGACTCTGTCAGGTCGGTGCACCCGGCCATCGCGATGGCCGATGCTACGCCCAGTATGATGTGTTTAAACGGTTTCATTCGTGATTATCTTTCGGAAGGTTAGAAGTCTAATTGCACACCGAGTATGAATTGGCGGGTGCTGGGATAGTATACGCGGCTACCGCGTCCGCCGGGTGTCAGGCCGTTTACGCCATAAGTCGAAGGGTCGACGCCCGTAAACTTGGTGAGGGTGAAGACGTTGTTGACGGCCCCGTACACCCTGACACCGTCGAGAAAGCGCGCCTTGGGTGTGCGGAGAGTGTATCCCAGTGTAAGCTGGTCGAGTTTGAAGTAGTCGCCGCGCTCCAGAAAGAAGTCGGTCACCGCATGCGGCGATGTCGGACTGATTTCGAAGTTTTTGCCATAGGCTTTCAGCATCATGTTGCCGCTGAACTTGCGTGTGCCGTAGTAGAACTCATGGATGTTGAACAAATCGAAGCCGAAGGCGCCGCGGAAGAAGAGCGAAAGGTCGAAGTTGCGGTAGCGGAACGTGTGCGTCATCGACATTGTGAACTTTGGCAGGCCGTTGCCCACTATCTGCTTGTCGTTCTCGTCGGCCATCCATAGGTCGATGATGTCGCCGTCTTTGTCATAGACCAGCCATTCGCCTTTATCGTTGATGCCGGCGTAGCGATACATGAAGAAATTGCCGATTGATTCGCCTGCCTGAATGCGCTGCAGATAGTTTCGCGGAAAAGGGTTTTCGGTGCCGCACTCGTCGTAGTAGTCCTGCCCGACAAATTCCGAGTTAGAAAAACTCTCGAAGCGGTTCTTCATCGTAGAGCCTGTGAGGCTGATGTCGTAGCTGAAATCCTTCAGATTGACGGCCGTCACCTGAAGGTCAAACTCAAATCCGGTGTTCGACATAGAGCCAACGTTGACCACCGTATTGGCATGAAGATATGGCGGAATAGGTACGGCATAGCTGCCGAGGAGGTCTTCGCTGTGGCGGTTGAAGTAGTTGAAAGAGCCCCTGAAGCGGTCTTTGAACATCGAGAAGTCGAGGCCTATGTTCCAGTTTTTGCTCTTCTCCCAGTGCAGGTCGGGGTTTACGTTGGTCTCGGTGCCCCACACCTGCATGTATTTGCCGTTTATGAGGTAATATCCGAAGCCTTTCATGGTAGGGATTGACTGGTAGCTGGCGAAGTCCTGGTTGCCCGTCACGCCGTAGTCGCCACGGATTTTCAGCTCGCTCAGCCAGCTGCGTGTGCCTTCCATGAAAGTTTCCTGGCTGATGCGCCAGCCGGCCGATACGGCGGGAAAGTTACCCCATTTGTGGGTGTTGCCGAACTTTGACGAGCCTTCGTGTCGCAGCGAAGCGGTGACGAAATAGCGGCCGTCCCAGTCATAGCTTACACGGCCGAAGAACGAAATCAGCTTGCTGTCCGAAAACCAGCTGCCTATCGTCGTGGCCCCTTCGGTGCCGGCGTATTCGCCAGAACCGAGATTATCGGCTCCGAGACCGTCGTTAGCAAAGTCGCGGTTGTAGCCGTTGAAACCGCGGCCCTGTGAGTAAGTGTAGCTGTAACCCACCATGGCCTTGACGTTGTTGCGTCCGAATTTCGCCGAGAAGTTTCCCAGCCACTCAAGCGTGTACTGTCGGTCGGAGTCGTACGACTGGCTGGCGAAACCTTTGTAGCCGTTGTTGATGGCCTCCGTGCTTGTCGAAGGAATGAAGTTTCGTGCGTTGTGGGTGTACTGCCTGTCGGCAAACATCAGCTGAGTGTTGAGGTTTATCGGACAGTTTTCGCTCGTTGACAGCAGTGGCAGAAGGTTGAGCTTGACGGTTGCGTCCCAGTCGAGGTATTTTGAGTCCCTCCTGTCTTTATGCAGCTTCTGACGTTCAACGGGGTTTGACCCTGCAATCTGTCCTATGAAGTTGTAGTACTTTGACGGGTCTGTGGGATCCATAAGTGGAGTGGTGGGGTTTGCTTCGAGAGCTTCCTTGAACACAAGCCAGTCGGACTGGTCGGAATAGACGATTCGCGGAGCCAGATTTACGGCGAAAGTCAGCAGCCCGCCTTTGGTGGTGTGGTTGATTGATGCGCGGCCACCGTATTCCTCGCGTTCTGAGCGGAGGTCGATGCCGTTGGCGTCGCGGTAGTCGACGCTGACGCGATAATTTGTCCTTTCATTTCCGCCCGAAAGGCTGAGCGTATATTTTTGCGAGAAGCCGGTGCGGCTCACGCCGTCGAGCCAGTCATAGTTGCCGCCGAGGCCGCCGGTGATGTCGTCGCCCCAGGCGCTGCGATATTCGCGGAAGGTCTGCGCATCCATCATTTCGAGTTCGCGCTTCATCTTGTCCCACGACAGGGTGGCGCCGAATGTGGTGTGTACAGCACCATCCTTGGTGCCTTTCTTCGTGGTTACCAGTATGACGCCGTTGGCGCCGCGCGTGCCGTAGATTGCCGATGCGGCGCCGTCTTTCAGCACGTCGAACGACGCGATGTCGGCCGGGTTGACGTTTTGGAGGCTACCGCCTGCCACGCCGTCGATGACGATGAGAGGGCTGGTACCAGCCTGACGCGACGTAGCGCCGCGAATCTGTATACCCGACGCGGAGTTGGGGTCGGCGGCGCCGGTGTTGTCGACCGACACGCCCGACACCTTGCCTTTGATGAGCGCTGCCGGGTCGGCTGCGCTGATGGTGAGGAAGTCTTTCTCGCCCACGTGGCTGATGGCCGAGGTGAGTTCTTTCTTGTCCATTGTGCCGTAGCCGATAACGACGACTTCGTTGAGGATTTCGGAGTCTTCGAGCATGACAACGTCGAGAGGTTTGCCTTCGACGGCTTTTTTGCTCGTGGGCGCGCAGCCTACGTATGAAAATTCAAGAGAGCTTCCCTGCGGCACCTGGATGGTGTAGTTGCCGTCGATGTCGGTGGTGACGCCCTGCGCGCCCGACTTGACCGACACGCCGATAAGCGGCTCGCCGGTCTTGTCGGTGACGCGTCCGCGGACGGTGACGGTGGCTCCGCCTTTCTTTTTCGCCGGGCCTTGCGATGCCGGGGCATCGGCACGCGCCAGGATAATCTGGCGTTTGTCGACGGTGTACGACAGGTTGCGCTGGGGCAGGATGCGTTTGAGCACGTCGGCCAAAGCCTCGTTCGACACCTTGATGGTGACGGGCGTGGCGTCGGCTATCAAATCGTTGCTGTAAAAGAAGTTGTAGCCGGATTGCTGTTCGAGCATATTGAGCACCTTGGCCAATGGCTGGCGGTCGGCATCGATGCTCACTTTGACATCTTGAGCCGGTGCTGCGAGAGTGCATAGCGCCACGAACAACAGAAGAAGCCACTTGCGTGGTGACAGGCCCACGGGTGTTTGTCTTTGTTTTTCCATGCGATTTAGGTTTGATGATAATGTCGGTTTTATGACATTTTACATCAAAGACAAACGTGCGGCGCCGACCCACGGAAAAATGTGAAAAAATATTTCGGAAAATGTTGAAATGGTAAAAAAAAGAGACCGAATGGAGCGTGAGCCATTCGGTCGGATTGTAGGGACATGCCTTTGGCATGTTGTTGATTGACGGTAATGTGCGATGATACGTGCCAAAGGCACGTCCCTACAATCGGTTACCGTTACGCGTAGTTCTCGTTGCTTATTCGAAGTCGGCGTCGGCGAAGAATTGTGGGAGATGGAAATTGGGGGTCGGCCAGTCTATCGGCGCCCACGAGAGGTAGTGCGGCACAGAGAGGTTGTCGCCGCATTTGTAGAAGTTGACGCGAGCGCTCAGGCCGTTCCAACTTTTGAGCCGGTGGCGGAACAGCGCCGTGGCCGGTATGACGAGCGTGCCCGTCCACGGGCCGGTGCGGCGTTCTTTGAACGGCAGACGTGGCAGTGACATGTGCCGCAGCACCGTTGTCAGGCCGTCGACAGGGGCATGCGTTACCTTGCCGCCGGTGTCGCGGTAGCCTATGAGGAGTGCGCCGATGCAGTTCAGCTCGAAGTTGTAGTATCCGGCATCGTCGGGGGCGATGAAGAACTCTACGCAGGAGTCAAGCCATACCGGGCCGTTGTCGGCTGTCGTGGCGGCTGCGGTGCCCGGCTCGTCCACACGGTAGCGGATGTGCAGGTTTTCGCCGTCGTGGAAGATGCGGAACGAGGCTTTAGGCTTGGCCGGAAAGGCTTCGGGCCAGTTGCAGCAGGCGACGGGGTGTTCGGGCAGGCTGTCGAAAGCGGCGTCGGAGCTTTTGAGGTAGGGTATGTGCATGTCAGCGGTATTTGGCGTAGATTTTGTCGACGGTTTCTTTCATACGGGCGTAGTTGGCCTCGATGCTTTGCAGAAGTTTGTACTGCGCATGCGTGCGCACGAGGTTGTGGTCGGGGTACTTAATTTTGTAGTATGTGTCGCCGTCGATATAGTCCATCAGGAAGCGGAGCACTTGCTCGAAGGTTATGTAGCGTGCCGAAAATGCGAGATAGTCGATTTCGCTTTTTGTGAGAGTGGCGGCCTGCTGAGAGAGGTATCCGTCGGTATATGCCTTGAACATGGGCATTGAGAGGCCTACGCAGCTGAGGTCGCGATCGTCTTCGTCGCCGGTGTTGGCGTAGGTGCGAATGGCGTCGCCGAAGTCGTTGTGCACGGGTGCGGCCATTACGGTGTCGAGGTCTATCACGCACAGCACGCGGCCTTCGCGGTCGAAGAGGATGTTGCTTATTTTGGTGTCGTTGTGCGTTACGCGTGTTGGTATGGTGCCGTTTTCGACCATGCTCCAGTAGTCGAGCATTTCGCTTCGGCGGCTGTCGACCCATGCGATTTCTTGGGCAAGGTCTTTGACGCGCCCTGCGCGGTCTTCGGCGACGGTCGCGTCCCATTGTGCGAAGCGGTGGCGGATGTTGTGGAAGCCTTTGATTGTTTCGGCAAGGGGCATGGTGAAGTCGGCTAGCTGAGCCTGGAATTTGCCTATGCCGAGGCCGCCCATATATGCCAGCTCGAGGCTGTCGGCACGGGTATACGCTACGGTGTCGGCGATGAAGACCGTCATAGCCCAGTTCTGACCGTCGGCGTCGGTGTGGTAGAGTGCACCGTCGGCCGTAGGCACGACGGTCATCACTTCGCGCATGGGGTCTCCGCCGGCAGCGAGCACTTTCCTGCGTATGTGGCCGGTTACGGCGGCGATGTTGCCCATCATACCGTCGATGTCGGGGAAGATGTCGCGGTTTTTGCGCTGTAGTATATAATCGGGCGCGTCGCCATTTGTCCGTACTATATAGGTGTCGTTGATGAAGCCTTCGCCTAAAGGCCGGATGGACTCAACTGAGCCGTCTATGCGGAATTTTGTGGCGATTGATAACAGATCTTGGTCTTTCATGGTTTTTTTCGAATTAATCCTATAATAAAGACGAGTGAAAAAAGAAAACCCACGGCGCATATGCGAAAAAAATTGCATATGCGCCGTGGAAAAACCTAAAATGATACCCCTGAAAAAATCAGTCTTTCGCCCGTGCGTTCCACACCGTGAGGACGCAGAGCACCGAGAGGATTGCCGAACCTACCCAAAAGCAGCTAACGGCGGTGAAGTCGTATCCGGCTCCGGCAGTCTTGCCGCCGCCGATGACGATGCCGCTGACAAGGTCCTGGAGCGCGGCGCCTATGTAGCTGGCGATGCCTACGACGCCCAAGGCTGCGCCCGATGCCTTTTTCGATGCTATGTCTACGGCCATAAGGCCTCCGAGGTAGCATATGAGAGCGCCGATGGCGAGGCCGAAGATTACCATGGCCGTTATGTCGAGCCACGGTTTGCCTGCCGGGCCAAAGAGAAAGAGGCTCAGCGCCGCGACGTTCATCAGTCCGAAGAGCAAGGCCGGCAGATTACGTCGTCCGCCGAAAAAGCGGTCGGAGACCCATCCGCACATCACGGTGCCTATGATGCCGCATACCGAGCTGACCGACACCACCGAGCTTGCCTCGAGGTTGCTGTAGCCTTTTCCGGCTTCGAGGAAGAATATACCCCAGCTGTTGACGGCATAGCGCGAAATATACATGAATGCGCTGCCGAGGGCGAGCATCCATATGGCCGGGTTGCGCAACACCTGTTTCTGATATTCGCTTACGGGAACGGCATCGGCCTCGCGCTCTTTGGCGGCGCTTTCCTCGCCGCTGTAGACGCCGACGGGCGGCAGTCCGCACGATTCGGGCGTGTCGCGCATGAATATCGCCACAATGGCGAAGCCGAGCAGCCCCATAAGCGCCGCGCCTCGGAAGCCCCATTGCCAGCCGAGAGCCGAGACCACCATTGCGGTGACGATGAATGTGATGGCTTCGCCGATGTTGTGGCTCGACGACCAAAAGCCGTAGAACGAGCCTCGGTCTTTGTCGCTGAACCAGCGCGAGAGCGCCACCACGCACGGGGCTGCGCCCATCGATTGCGCCCATCCGTTTACGGCCCACAGCACCATGAACACGCCGAACGATGTCACGAAGCCCAAGGCAAGGTTTATGAGTGCCGAAACAAGCAGTCCCACGGCGAGAAAGCGCCTTATGTTGCTGCGGTCGGCAAGGAAGCCGTTTGTGAATTTGCCGACGGCATATGTGATGAACAGCCCCGAGCCGATGATGCCCAGTTCGGTTTCGGATAGCACTCCGGCGTCGACGAGAGGTTTCTTTATCACGTTGAGGCTGAGGCGGCATACGTAGAAGAGGCCATAGCCGAGCGTCGCCGACAGGAATATCTGCCACCGCAGGCGGCGGTAGCGTGCGGCGGTCTGTTCGGGCGTGAGGTCGGCTTCGACGGGCTCTGACACCGCAAAGTATTTCAGAAGGCTTTTCATGGTTTCTTTTCTTGAAGAATGAAGCGTGTGTAGCGTTCGAGCGCCACGGGGTCGGGACGCCAAGGTTTAAGGCCTCGGTCTCCGAGCCAGTCCATAAGGAAACGCGGCTGGTCGGTCTGTATTACCGAGCATCCGAGGCTGTCGATGAGGAAACCGAAGCCTTTCTCGGGGTCTTGCAGCGATGCGAAATCGTCGTGGCCTCCGGCGAGAGAGCTCCATAGCGAGTTGTACCATAGGCGTGTGCGGCCATTGCATATGCGTTTTATTTCGACGCCCACATTGTTGCATGAGTCGGCGAAAGTCAGTTCGATGGCTGCCGGTCTGAGCACTTCGAGATGTTTGCGCACCTTGTCGACGGCGTCGGGTTTATCGAGCCGTACGATGGGCATGTAAATCACTTTGTCGAGGTGCTTGCCGTAGCGAGCCACGACTTCTGCCGCAGGCGCTTCGCCTTTCATTATGATTTGCGAGGCCGTGCCCGTTTCGTCGAGCAGTTCCATCACTTGGTCGAAATAGTCGAAAGCCTTGTCGAGGTTGATGAGCACGCGGCCTTTCTGCGCCACAAGCAGCTCGCGGAGCGTGGGCACGCGGTAGGGTGTGCGGCCCATCACGCCGTTTCGTTGGCGCAGTTCGCGTATCTGCGCCAGGGTCAGGTCTTCGACCTTGCCTTTGCCCGTGGTCGTGCGGTCGACTTTGGGGTCGTGCATCAGTATCAGTTCGCCGTCGGCGGTACGCCTAAGGTCCACTTCGACGATGTCGGCGCCCATCCTGACGGCGCTTTCTATGCCTTCGAGCGAGTTTTCGGTGTAGTTGCGCCAGTCGCCACGGTGCACCGCCACGAGGATTTCGCTGTTGTCGGGGTCGAGGAACTTCGCTCTTATCGAGTCGGCGCGCGTTGCTGCATCTGCCGCAGTGATATATGCTGCGGCAAGAATGGCGCCAAGCAGTAACTTTTTCATAGTCATTTCATTTTATAGGTTTTCTTGTCTGGCCCGATGCCTTTGAATGTCAGTCCCGACCATTCGGCAGGCACTTTTGCGCTTGTGGCTTTGATGCCGTCGTCGCTTATGCGCAGGCCTCCGAAGCCCATCAGAACGGATTGCAGTGTGCCTCCTGCGCCTGTGATGAAGTAGGGGTTCGTGCCGCCGTCGAACTCTGCCACTACGCGGAAGGGTGGGTTGAGGTTCGGCAGATAGGAGTCGCGGAAGTAGTGGAGTGCCTTGTCAGGCTCGTCGAGCATCGAATAGATGATTGAGTAGACCGATTTCGACATTGCCGGTGTGGCTTTGCGCGGAACAGTGGCGATGTAATACTCCATGTTGCGCTTGATGTCGTCGCGGTCGGTGAGAAGACCGAGCGGATATGCCAACAGAGCGACGTCGGCCTGTTTGGTCTTTTCGCCGGAATATGTGTCGTGCAGGCGTATGATGCCGTTGTCGTCGCGGGTAAGCCTGAGGCCGTCTTTTACGAGCTTCCATTTAGGGTCGGGCTTTATGCCAAGGGCTTTTGCTGCTTTAGCGGCAATGTCGAGGTTGTTGATTGCCGAGGCTGTGGTGTAGGCGTTGTTGTCGACATTCTTTCCGCCGCCTGGGTTTACGCCCCATTCGTCGGCGCCGATTACGTTTACGAGTTCATAGCCGTCGCTGCCGTCGCGCCGTGGCTCGACACGGCTTACCCAGAAGTCGGCGGTTGCGCTGATTAGCGGCCATCCTTTTTGCCTGAGCCATTCGGCATCGCCTGTCACGTTGTAATATTGCCATGCCGCCAATGCTATGTCGGCATTGATGTGTACTTCGAAATGGCTGTATAGGTTATGCGCCGGAGTTTCCTCGCTGCCTGTAGCGGCGCTTTCCCACGGGAACATGGCGCCTCTATAGCCATGCTGGTAGGCATTGCGGCGTGCCGCATCGAGGCGGTCGAAGCGGTAGTCGAGCAGCGAGCGCGCCATTTCGGGGTGCAGAAGCAGCAGAGCAGGGTAGACCCATGTTTCGGTGTCCCAAAACACATGTCCGTTGTAACCGAAGCCCGACAGACCCATAGGCGACAGCGACAGCCCCGAGCCTTCGCGGACGAACGAATATACGTGGTAGAGCATACTGCGCACGTCCTGTTGAGCCTGTGGGTCGCCTTCGATTTCGATGTCGCTTTCCCAAAGGCGTGCCCACTCCTGAAGGTGCCTTTCTTTGAGGCGTCGGGGACCTTCGACAGCGGCAAATAACGAGAGGCGTTCGGCGTCGTTGCGCACGTCGTCGTGTGTGTTTTCGGAGATGCACGTGCCGATAACCGAGAAGGTGTAACTCTGCCCCTTTTTGAGGTCTATAGAAAACTCCTGGCTGTGTTCGCCTGTGCCACGGTTGCTCAGGTGGCGTATTTCGGGGGCCGGGTGGCTGCGGTCGGGTATTATCACCGCCGACGAACCTGTTTCGAGATGCCGCGTCGGCGTGTAGGCCGTGGTCGTGGCTATGAAATATGTGTAGGGCGGATTTTTTACGGTGGTGAAATATTCGCGTGCATCGACGAGCGATTCGTCGGCGCTGAGGATGTTTTCGACCTGGAGACTGATGTCTTTTTCGGCCTGCACCGTGACCGTCATCATGCAGTTGAACGGCAAATGGCGCAGAGCCATGTATTCATATTTGATTTCGGCGCAGTCAGAGTAGGCGAAAGAGCCGGTAAACGATGCCGACGCCATGTCGAGGGTCTGCGTGTAGTCGGATATGTTGTCGCGTTTTATGCGCGTTCCGTCGATTTTTATGTCGATGTCGAGCATCTTTACGGCATGGACGAAGTTGTTGACACGGCCGCGGCCGTAGATGTCGTAGAGGCCGCCGAGGATGGCTCTTTTGGTGCGCAACGGGTCGGGCGAGGACAATAGCCCGAGTTGGCCGTTGGCTACCGTAATGCCGTAGTAATCTGATGGTTCTATGTCGTTTGCCGTGATTTTCCATGCGTCCTGTGCGCATGCGGCAGATGAGGCGACGCCTAAAAGCGCCGCTAATAATAAGCGGTTCATGGTCGGGGGGGTATTACTTTATGACACTTTCACTTTCTTGTTGCCGAGACGGCTTTCTTCGGCGCAGAAGCCCATGACGTGGCTTTCGGTCGAAACGTCGATAGAGCTTGTAAGGCGTTCGGGGTCGTTGTTACCGACGGCATTGACGAAGTCGCGCGCCAGGCAGAGGTCGCCGCCGCCGTGTCCGTGGCCCGCATATGCGGCTACTTCTACGATGTCTTTAGCGCTCCACTGCTGCGCTTTGCCTGTGCGGAAATCGCTGACGGTGAATTGCTCCATGTCGCCCTCAATCATGCCGAGCGTGCCCATGATGCGAGTCCGTCGACCGCCTTTAAGTGTGAACGCTTCCATCGAGAACGCCGCCGTGACGCCGTTGTCGAACTCCATCGACGCCACATAGTGGTCGCACTGGTCGTTGTCCATGTCGAAGACGCATCGGCCGTAGTCGGTCACTTTCAGCTGCTCCATAATCGCGCGGTCTTGTTCGGGGCCTTTCGGCGGCAGATTGTCGAACACATAGGTGTGCTTGTGCTTGCGCGTGTAGATGTCGATGGCCGAATAGGGGCATGTGGCTTCGTGCGGACAATTGTCGGTGCACCGTGCCGGTGCGCCTTCGGGCCGATTTTCGTGTGTGAAGAAGCTGAGGCTGCCGTAGGCCGAAATCGAGCGGCAGGGCGAGCCTACAAGCCATCTTATGATGTCGAGGTCGTGGCACGATTTTGCGAGGATGATGGGTGTTGTCTTTTTGGAGTTGTGCCAGTTGCCACGCACATATGAGTGTGCCATGTGTTCATAGCGGATAGGCTCAAGATGCTGTATTGACATAAGTTTGCCAATCATGCCCGAATCGACCACCTTTTTCAGAGCCACGAAATAGGGCGCGTAGCGCAGTACATGGCATACGGCCACGATGGTGCCTTTGCGGTTTGCGAGGTCGCGTATGTCTTCGCACTCGCGACGTGTGGGTGCTACGGGTTTCTCAAGGAGTATGTGGTAGCCCAACTCGAGGGCTTTCATGCACGGCTCGTAATGGACATCGTCGGGCAGGCTTATTATGACGGCATCGGCTATTTTACCGGCGGCGAGGGCCTCCGACCAGTCGCCGAAACGGTATTTCTCGTCTACACCGTGTTCGTCGGCCATCTTTTTGAGCCTTACGGGATTTATGTCGGCCACACCGACTATTTTCATGGCTTCGGGGTACATGGCGGCGTAGCTTGCGTATGCCTCGCCCCGTTGCCCGGCGCCGAGCACCACGATCTTAACCTGCTTTGGCGTGTCGGCTTCGAGATTGCGGTTGCCGAGGTCTAACTGGTCGAGTTTGTCGGGCCTGACGCCCGTTCCGGCCAAAATTTTCGGGGCAATGGTCGCGCCGATTACCGACATGCCCATTATTTTGATGAATTGTAGTCTGTCCATTGAGAAACTGTAGCGCTTGGTTATTTCTTTAATATTTTGAACGATTTGCCGTCGGTGGCAAGTATATACACGCCGCTTGCACGCGAGCTGAGGTCGATTGTGGCCGAGCCTTCGGCATCGGGCGACAATATTTCAATTGCTATGCCCGAAGTGTTGGAGAGGATGGCCGGTTCCGAAAGACCGTTGACGGCATAGACATATGTCGAAAGCGGCCTTATGCTTATGGAAGCATCGGAGTCTATGGCAATGTCTTCTACCCCCGAATATTCGATATACTCGGCTGCGCCGGGCATAGAGCTGTCGAGGCGTTTATTGCCGCATTGGTCTATGGCGAGGACGCCGCCTATGGTGCCGTTGCCGTCGATATCGTGTCCGAATTGGTTCTCGAGCATGCGCTGATAGTTTGTGAGCACATTCACGGCCTGTCCGGCGAAAACGGTTCCTATAGGAGCAACTATGGGTGTAATATTTTCATCGTGGATTGCCGCATTGGGTTCAAACAGACCGTTTTGCCCGATTTTGCCGTCGAGAAGGGCGGCAATTTCTGTGACGGCCGTCGATGCGTCGTTGGCAGTAAAATCGGTGGCGTCGCATGCGAAGCTTACTGATGCCGGGCACGAGTAAATATTGAAGCGCGATTTTTCGGCCAAAGCCTCTTCGCCCAACCATATGTCGGAATGTGCTATGTCGCTGCTGTTAGCGGCCACGATGCTGTTTACGAGATTAAGACGTCCGAGGCCGAAGAAATTGATTGCGGCGCCGTTAAAGTTCGATTTGTTGCTGCCGGCGAAAGTCGCCGTATTGCCCGTGACTGTAAGATGTGCCATGTTGAGGCGTACATCGCTTTCAAAATCGGTGCAGATGGCGGCCCCGCCGAATTTGCGTGTGACTACCGGCAGACCGCTCGGCGCATCGAGTGTGTTTGAGGCGAAAGTCGAGTTGACAATTGTGTATTTTGATGCCGACGGGCAGCCGCGCAGATACACGGCACCGCTGTTTTTTGCCGTGTTGCCTATGAAGGCGCTGTTGCGGAGAAGCATCTCGTCGGCGTCGGTAAGTGTAAGTGCCGCTCCGCTTTTTGCGCTGTTGTTTTCGAATGTGCAGTTGGCTGCGAAGAGCGCCCCGGTGAGTTTGGCGGCTACGGCGCCGCCGTTTTCTCCGGCCTTGTTGACGCGGAAACGGCAGTTTTCGAGCGTGAGGTCTCCGCCCGAAATGACGTTCAGCGCGCCTCCGGTGTTGAAAGAGCTGTTGTTGGCGAAGTGTACGTTGTCGAGGCTCAGATGCTGGCCGTTGAAGCGCAATGCGCCGTCGGTGCTCATCTTCGACGAGCTGTAGTTGTTTATTTCAAAATTGACTAAGGAGAAAGAATGGTAGTTGGCTACGCATACGGGGCTGTCGTCCATGGCCGAAGCATCGATGGCGCTGCGGCCTTCGATTTCAGAAAAGGAACTGTCGTATCCGCCGATGACGGTCATCGACGCCGGTATGTCCAAGCGTTCTGCGTAGGTTCCGGCGGCCACTTTGACCGTGCCGCGGATGCCTGTCGCCGCTATGCCGTCGGCGAGTTTCGCGAAAGGGTGCGAGGCGCTGCCGTCGCCCCCGGCGGCAGCCTCGCCGTCGACATGTACTGTCGCGGGAGCCTGTTCGCCAAGGAGCACGCAGCGCATAAGTATAGGGAAATGGTCCGAGGGGTTAACCGAACGCCCGTAGTTCTCTGTTATTATGTGTCGGCTTAGCACATCCATGTTGCGGTAGAAGCAGAAATCGAACTCTGAACCGCTCATCAGAGAACTGCTCACGGGATACCAGTTCTGTCCCGTGACGGTGGTCGACGGGTTGGACGTCGGCAGGCAGGAGTTCTCTTTCGCCGTAAGGGCGGCGTCGTAGAAATTGGACGCATAGCCACGATAGGCTACGGCATGGTCGGCACGGCGCATGTTGAAGTCGCCCACGAGCACCACCGGGTAATTTCCGGAAATTGCATCGAGGCGCTTTGAAATGAGCGGGCCGCTGTTCTGACCGTCGAGCGACGGGCCGTAGTTGCAGTGCGTCACGGCAAAATAGAATATTTCGCCGGTGGCTTTGACTTTCATTTTTGCCCATCCGCATGTGCGCCAAATGCCGCTGTAGTCGGGGTTCGGGTCCCATCCCGGTCCGGGAGTGTCTGGTGAGGGCGAAAGCCAAAAACATCCTGACTGCAGGCACTCGTAACGGTCTTTCTTGTAAGCGATGACGTTGTAGGAGTAGTCTTTGGCGTTGTTGTTGCCCGAGCGCTCCCATTCGAGGAATGTGTAGTCGGGTAGCCATGCTTTCAGGTCTTCGAGCTGTGAGCGGCCCGTAGAGCTGTTGACGCATGAGCCGCCGTTGCGCCCCGTGACTTCCTGCATTCCGACGATGTCGAAGGCGTAGTCTTTGATGAGTTTCGTCACATATGTGCCGCGCTGGCTCCAGTGCTTCTCACCCGTGTCGCCGTTGTTCGGATTGACGTAGCGGATGTTGTAGTTTGCGAAGTTGTGGCTCTGAGGCTCTGCCGCAGAGAGTGTCGACAAGGCACTTGTCGCCGCAACGGCAAGTGCTGTAGTTATAACTTTTAGCTTATTTATCATTTGGAGAGGCATTATATTGCAAGTTTTGCGCTTTTGCCGTCAAGGGCGAGGATGTATATGCCGTGACCGAGACCCGAAAGGTCGAGCATGCCGCCTTCGGCAATTGCTGCGGATGCCACTTTGCGGCCCGTCAGATCGTAGATTTCAGCCGGTCCGCAGGCGCCGCTTATGCAGAAGCATGCGTGGCCGAGAGGCGTGACAGCGAATGAGCCTATGCCGACAGCCGGTACTATGCCGGTGGTTATGAGGCTTTGGGCGTCATATGCACCCGGAACGGTGATTTCGGGGCGTTCTCCGCCTGTCTGGTCGAGGCCGAGGTCGATTTTCTCGGGGACATTCCATTCTGCCGCCTTGGCTTTGACGTCGGCCAAAGGCACGGTGCGGAACGCTTCGAGCGGTGCGAGGGCTTTGGAGTGTGAATTAACGGTTGCGTATTCATTCGTGCCGAAAACCGTGCTGACGGTATGTGACATGTCGACATTATCGGTGTCGAGGAGTTTGCCGTCAGAGGTGTTGTTGGTGACCGAAGTCCATATGTTGTGTCCGCCGGAGGTGAAGCCGGTAGTAGCTGCCTGTAGGAATATGTGTGCGAATGAGTTCGTTCCGCTGTCGGCCTTGCCTTCTTCTTTGTTTACCACGATGTCGGCCATAGAGTGGAATTTGGCGCCCGTACCCACCGAGATCACGGCACCACTGTAGCGTGCTCCTTGGTTGCATGTATTGTCGAACCAAGTGTTGTGAATTGAGTAAAATATGGTGTTGCCGCCTATTCGTGCACCTGCGCCGGCCCATGATATGTGCGAACCTGTTACGGTGCTGTTTGCCATATACATTGTGCCTCCGTTGTCCGAGAGGGCTATTGCTCCGCCGTATTTGGCTACGTCGCTGTTGGTCGGTTGTGCCACGGTGTTGTCGGAGAACTCGCAGCGGTCGACAATGATGTTGCTGCCTGCAACGCCTTCGTTTGTGCCGCCGCCTTTTTGGCGAATGTGCAGTGCGACGCCTGCGTTAGTGCCTTGGTTGTTGCGCCATATGCAGTCGTGGATATATGCTTCCGAGCCGTTGAGCACGACAACACCGCCGCCTTTGTCGAGTTTGTTGTCGATGAACTTGATGTGGTCGAAGTCGATATTGACGTTCGAGCCGAAGAATGCCGAGCCTTTGTATGTCTGTCCTTTGATGTTGGCGTCGCGGATGGTCAGTCCGGCCAATGTGGTGGTCTGGAAGTCAGCTGCATCGCCCGTGAAATTCATGGTGATGAAAGCCTTGTTCCCGTTGTCACCGCTGCCGTCGCCGTCGTTGTCGGCGGTCAGGATGGTTTCATTGGCTGTGGGGTAGATTATGTTGGCATTGGTGCCTGTATATTGTTCGCCGAAGCCGCCTTTTATTGTAACGCCCTGCGGAACGGTTAACAGGCCGGGTGCGTAGCTGCCTGCACGGAGATACACTTCATCGCCGGGTTGGAGCGCTTCTATGGTGGCGGCGAGCGTTTCGGCGGTAGCGGCGTTTTCCCACGACGAGCCGTCTTTTTCGCCCGCGCCTGCCGGGCTGAAGAAATGCACCGTGGCATCGGTGTTGACAGCGAAGACAAGTGCGGCCAATGATGTTGTTGATATGAGTATGGTTCTTTTCACAATGGTAGTGTTTAATGTAGGGGTGAGCGGTGTCGAAATGTAGGGACATGCCTTTGGCATGTTGATTTGCGAGCGGGTGCATTTTCTACATGCCAAAGGCATGTCCCTACATTCTATTGGTTTATAGGGCCACTTTGACGGCTTTGCCTTCGAGGCTTACTATGTAGATGCCGCCTGCGAGGGCCGAGAGGTCGAGGATGTCGCCTTCGGCAATGGCAGCTGCCATCACTTTGCGTCCGCCGAGGTCGTAGACTGCGGCTTCGCCTTCAGCACCGTTTACGGCATAGAGGCCTGCGCCGAGAGCCTTGAGCGAGAACTCGGATGCTTTGCCTGCAACGGCTTCGATGCCGGATGTCTCTTTCTTTGCAAGAACGTCGTAGGCTCCGGGAATTGTCGATGCCGGACGTTTAGCGCCTGTCTGGTCGAGGGTGACGTCGATTTCGGCAGGCATGCTCCAGCCTGCGACTGCGGTCTGAATGTCGGCCAGGACTACGCCACGGAAGCTTTCGAGAGGAGCTATTACATTCATGCCATCGACTTCTTTGGCGGTGTTCGTTCCGAAGACTACGGCCATGGTGTTGTCTTTGTTCACGTTGTCGGTAGCGGCGAACGGAGTAGCCGAATTATTGAAAGTCGAACCCCATACGTTGTAGCCTTTGGTGTCGAAGGTGCATTTGTCGGTCTGAATGTAGTTTGTGGCGAGCATGCCGTCGAAGCCGTCGACCGGGTTGACGGAGATTGTGTTTGCTGCATAGAGGTGCGATTTGTCGCCCATCGATATGATTGAGCCGCTGTGGCGCACGTCGTAGGAGCAAGTGCAGTTGTAGAAGGTGTTGTTGGTGGTGTAGAGGGTTGTGCCTGTGCCGAAACGTCCCATTGCGCCTGCCCATGAGATGTGTGTGCCTGTTACGCTTGTGTTGTTGATATACATTGTTCCGCCCCAGTCGGCAAGTGCGATTGCGCCGCCATATTTGGCTTTGTTGGAGTTGTCGGGTTCGGCAACGGTGTTGTCGGTGAACTCACAGCGGTCGATGATGGTTTCGCCACGGCGTGTCTCGGCTTCGCTTGAACCGCCGTTGTGCTGACGGCAGATAAGGGCAACGCCTGCGTTAGTGCCTTTGTTTCCGCGCCATATGCAGTCGCGGAAAACAGCACGGCTGCCTTGTGCGCACACGACGCCTCCGCCGACGGTGGTTTCGTTGTTGAGGAACTTGACGAAGTTGAGCTCGACGTTTGCCTGCACCATGAACAGAGCCGCGCCTTTGTAGGTCGATTCGCCTGTGTAATAGGCGTCGCGGATAGTCACGCCCGAAATTGACACTTTGTCGTAGTCCTGCCACGTCTTGTCGCCTTTCCAACCGTCGGTAAGCTCGTTGGCGATGACGATAAGTGCGCGTGCGCCGTTGTCGCCTTTTCCGTCGCCGTCGATGTCGGCGGTGAATATGGTCTCGGTTGCGGTAGGATATGTTATTGTCGTGTCGGTTCCTTTCATTTCAGGTCCGTAGCCGCCTTTGATGCTTACGCCCTGCGGAATGTCCCAAAGACCGGTATTGCGGTCGGGCAGATACGTTCCGCCTTGTATGAAGACTGCATCGCCGGGGTTCAGCCCTGCGACGGTGCTTGCGAGATAGTCGGCCGGGGCGGCGTTTTCCCACGATGTGCCGTCTTGGTCTCCGGCGCCGTTTACGCTGAAGAAGTAGTTTTCGGCATTGGCATTGCCGGCAAGCATCAAGGCTGCCGGAAGCAGAAAGCATGTAGCTGTTTTTTTCATTGAATAAAAGATTTTATGGTTTGGTTTGCATGCCGGCAGCAAGAGCTGCGGCCGGCATGCGGTTTATTGTTTTAGAAGTTCAGGCCGTCGTTCCAGCCCGGATTTTGTGTGAGCGCGCCGCCGGTAAGCAGGCGTTCGTTGATAGGTATGGCGTAGAGATAGTCGCGTTTTTCGTTCCATATGCGTTGCAGGGCTTCGTCGCCGTGCACGAGCATATAGCCCGAATTGCCGTCGGTGAGGGTGATGTCGGAGCCTATCTTGAGGAAGGTGAGACCGAGACCGCCGGGGCGCTTGTCGGTGTACAGAGCCACGTTGGCGCGTCCGTCGCCGGTGAGGTCGTATTTGCCTTCGCCGGGGAAATATTGCCCCAGGAATGCTTTTTCGTAGACTTTGCCTTCGCGCCAGCGCAGGATGTCGTTGTAGTGCAGGCCTTCGAGCACAAGTTCGATGAGGCGTTCGCGGCGAATTTCGAGAATGGCGCCGGTGAAACTGCTCTTTGTCACATTCGGGTAGCCCGTCTCTTCGCTGAGCATATAGGGGTCGGGCTTGGCGTTTGCGTCGGCGAGGTCCATGTCGGGCATGCCTGCGCGGTCGCGGAGCTTGTTGACCGATATGTCGAGGTCGTTCTGCGTGAGCGTGCCGAGTTCGGCGAGACATTCGGCGTAGTTGAGGTAGACTTCGGCCAGGCGGAAGATGGGCAGGGGAACGAGTGAGCCGTCCCACACGTTATACTTCACGTCCATCACATATTTGATGTATTTGTAGCCTGTGGGGCATCGGGCCAAATCGGTGGGGTATGTGCGGTTGTCGCCTTTCTGTATATACCCGGGGCAATAGACGGTCTGAGCCATGCGCGGGTCGCGGTTCTTGCACTCGTCTACATACTGCATGGTTTCGTAGCCCGGCTGGTCGGTGAAGCGCGAACCGTCGGCGTTGAGGTAAAGGTTGACGAAACGCTTGGTGAAGCCCACGGCACGGGTGTTGGCCCATCCGTTGGCATTATTCTTGATTGTCACCTGTTCGCTGCAGCGACGAGCCCAGATGTATTCGCAGTCGCGTGCTTCGAGTGTGGCGAAGAGGTCGCGGTAAGGCTCGGCGCCGTCTTTATACAGTTCATATCCGCTTTGCTCGAACAATGTCTTCGATGCTTCGGCGCCTTTTTTCAGCAAGTCTTCCCAAGGCAGCGACGTCGGATTGAACGGGTCGCCTGCGTGGTATTTGCGGAAAGTGCCTTCAAAGAGGCAGGCGCGTGATTTCAGGGCGAGCGCCGTCCAGCGGTTCACCGTGTATGTGCCGTGGTCGGCGGGCAGGCGGCGGTATGCCGAGTCGAGGTCGGCGATAATGTGCTCCATGACTGTCTCACGCGAGTCGCGCGGCTTTTTCAGGAGTGCCTCCTGGTCGGACGCGAGTGGCTGGTCGTACCAGGGCACTTCGCCGAACTTGGTGAGCATGTTGTAGTAGAAGTAGGCGCGGAAGAAATAGGCCACGCCGTCGTAGCGGTCGCGCACCTGCTTGTCGGAGCAGCGTGTGGAGTTCTGAAGGTAGTAGTTGATTTTTCGGAGCGTGTTCCAGTTCCATGCCACATCGTCGGCATCGGTGGGCACGATGCGCTGGCCGAGTATGGCGCGGTTCATCACGGGGGTGACGATGTGCTCGCCCTGTTCGAGATACCAGTTGAAGTCGGAGTTTACCGATGGCATCAGCGAATAGAACTGGTTGGTGTACAGCTCCAGTTCCGTGGCCGTTCCGAAGAATACTTCGGGGCTGAGTTTGTCTTGCGGAAACTCGTCGAGGTCGGTGCAGCTTGCAGCCATAAGCGTCGCCAAAGCCGCACCGGCAAATATTTTATGAAAATTCTTCATGTTCATGCAGATTTTAGAAAACGACGTTTACGCCGAAGGTGAACGATTTGGAGAAACCGTAGTTGTTGCCCGTAGCAACAGTAGCGGCTGTCTCGGGGTCGATGGTGCGGCAGTGCTTTTTGAACGGCGACCAATAGAAGAGGTTTTCTCCCGAGAAATAGACGCGCAGTTCGTTGAACACGTTTTTAAGCACCGGAAGGGTATAGCCCACAGTGAGGTTTTTCAGGCGCAGATATGCGAGGTTCTGCATATAGCGGTCGTTGGCCGGGCCGAGCTGGTTTGTGGAGCCGAGGGCCTCGTAGCCGCGCCATCGCGGAAAGTATGCGCCGGTGTTGTCTTCTGTCCATACGTTTTCGAGAAAGTCGCTCGGAATGAAAGCCTGGTAGGGTCGCGAGTATGGGCCCCAGAAAGTGGTGGCTTCGGTGCTCGGATACCAGTTGCGGCGGCCTACGCCCTGGAAGAATGCCGATATGTCGATGCCTTTCCATTCGACGCCGAGGCGGAAGTTGTAGTTGTAGCGAGGCAGCGTGTTGCCGATTATGCGACGGTCGCCGGGCTTGTCGGCGGTGTTCTCTCCGATAGAAATCACCTTGTCGCCGTCGAGGTCGGCGTAAATCATGTCGCCGCCGTGCAGACCTTTCGACGGGCCTGCGACCATGATGTCGGAGTTCACCGAAGTCTGGTCGACGGTATAGGCGGCCGCGGCTTCGTCGGAGGCGAAGAGGCCGTCGATATGGTAGCCCCAAAGTTCGCCGAGTGTCATGCCCTCGTAGTAGTCGGTGAGCAGTTTGGTCGGGTTGTCGAATTTGGTGATTTTAGAGATGTAGTCGCCCACGCCCACGCTCACCGAGTATTTGAAAGGAGAGCCGAGCAGCGGAAAGCTGTCGTCCCACATAAGTGCCACTTCCCAGCCGCGTGTGCGCATGTCGGCGCAGTTGGCCTTTGGCACGCTTGCGCCGTAGACGGCCGGCAGTGAAACGCCGTTGGTGAGCATATCTTTGGTGTCGCGTATATACATGTCGCCGTTGAAGCGCAGGCGGTTGTTGAGGAATGCGAGGTCGAGGCCGACGTCGTAGGTGGTGACTTTCTCCCAGGTGAGGTCGCCGGCCACGGGAGCGCTCTCGGTGGCATAGGAGAGCTGTGTGGAGCCGTCGAGCGTGACGCCGGTGTTCTTCAGCGATGTGTCGATGGTCTGTATGTAGTCGTAGAAGCCCACTTGCTGGTTGCCGAGCGTGCCTACGGAGAGGCGTATTTTGGCGTCGTTCCACCAAGTGCGCACGGGTTCCCAGAATTTTTCCTGGCCTATTCGCCAGCCTGCCGATGCCGAGGGGAAGAAGCCCCAGCGGTGGCTTTTTGCGAAACGGCTCGAACCGTCGTAGCGCCCGGACACCTCAAAGAGGTAGCGACCGGCGTAGTCGTAGTTGATGCGGCCGAAGTAGCCGCGGGTGACCGAGTTCTGAAGGTCTTCGATGAGCGACGGTATCTCGCCTGTCGCGAGGTTGAAGCTGCTCAGTTCGGTGCTCAGCAGGTCGTAACGTTCGGCTTTGAGCGAATTGTTGTGGTAGATTTCGCCGTTGAGGCCGAGCATGATTTTGAGGTTGTGGTCGCCGAACGATGGCGCATAGGTGGTGAATACGTTGTAAATCTGCGTGGTGCGGCTTGTCACGCGGCGCGAATACTGGTCGCGTGCTATGCTTGCCTGTGCCGGGTCCATCCATGCTATGACGCCTTCGTACTGCGAGTAGGGCACGGGCACGCGGCGTGAGTCGAACTCGTAGTTACGGTAGAGATACGAGTAGTCGGCATTGACCGTCCAGTCTTTCATCAGGCGTATCTCGATGTCGTTCTTTACGACGAATTCGCGGTTGCGCTCTTTGTTGGAGTGCTTGCCGTAGTTGAGCACGGCGTTGAGGCCGTCGCCCACGGAGAGGCTGCCGTTGTAGTTGTACTGGTTGTAGTAGACCGAAGTGCCGTCGGGGTTGGTCGAGGGAACGTAGGGCAGCGAATGCAGGCAGGTTGCCTTGAAGAGATATTTGAGGTCGTTTCCGCCCGGATAGTTGTATGTCGAGTTGAAGAAGCTCATGTTCACGCCGTATTTGAGCCAGTCGGTGATTTTGACGTTGAGCTTGGCACGTGTCGAGAAACTGGTGTATTTGTCGTTGTTCTGCCGTATCATGCCGTCTTCTTTATACATGCGTCCGCTCACGTAGTAGTTCACGCGCTTCGTGCCGCCGGTGACCGATATGTTGTAGTCCTGCATCGGGCGGTTTTTCTTGAAGTAGTGGTTATACCAGTCGTAGTTGGCGTAGTATTTATACGATTTGTCGGGCTGCACTACTGCCCAGGGGCGTTCGGCGCTTTCCGAGTTCTGGCCGAGACGCATCCACAGTTCGGCATAGTCGTAGTCGTCGTAGGTGGTGAATTTGAATCCGCTGTGTTCTTCCATGAACCAGTCGTTTACGAACACTCCCCAATAGCCGGAAGTTATGTAGTCGTTGTCGGCGGTGGCCGTCTTCCATCCGGCCTTTAGGTCGAACGACACTTTCGGTGCCGCATCTTCCTGCCCGCTTTTGGTGGTGACGAGTACTACGCCCGACGATGCCTTGGCACCGTAGATGGCGGCCGCCGAGGCGTCTTTTAGAATAGAGATTGACTCGATGTCGTTGGCGTTGACGCGAGTGAGGTCCATCTGCACGCCGTCGACCAGCACCAAGGGCGAGCCGCCGTTGATTGATGCCACGCCGCGTATGTCGACCGAGTATCCGGAGTTGGGTCCGCCCGAGCCGAAAGTCATGTTGACCGAGGGGTCGGCGCCCTGTATCGCTGTGGCGGCGTTCGATGTCGGACGGCCTGTGAGGTCTTCCGATTTAATCACGCTGACGGCGCCCGTGAGGTTCACCCTCTTTTGGCTGCCGTAGCCCACGACCACGACTTCGTTGAGTGAACTGACGTTTTGGGCGAGGTTGAAGTCGTAGACTCCGGACTCCGACACCTTATGTGTTGCCGGTTTATAGCCTATGTACGATACTTCGACCACGTCGCCCTGATGCAGGTTCGAGAGGGTGTAGCGGCCGTCGTAGTCTGTAGCGGCTGCGTTTTTCGTTCCCCTGACTTTTACGGTAGCGCCGATGACCGGGTCGCCGTTCTCGTCGGTTACGATGCCGCTTATGCCGAAGCCCGGCGCGGCTTTTTCGCCGTTAAGTTCCGATGCCGCCGGCTCTTTCTCGTGGTATACGACCACGGTGCCGTTCGATTCGAGCTTATAGCTTAGTGGTGCTTTCGCAAAAAGGCCGTCGAGGGCCTCCTTGGTGGTGGCGTCTTTCACCGACAGCGACACTTTGGTGTCGAGGCCCTCAAGAGTAGTCTTGTAGAAGAAGTGTAGGTCGGAGACTTTCTCTATCTCACGCATTGCCTTGCGTAGCGGAATTTGGGAGAACGATACCGTGATGTCGGCCCATCCTGCAAATACCGTAAGCAAAAGCACTGCCGAGGCAAGTAAGCGTCGTGACTTGTGCATGATGTCTGTGTGCATGATTAGATTGGTTTGTTTGGATGTGGACGGGCTATTCGGTAACGGTGATGGTGCGGCCGATTTCTACCTTGCGCCAGTCGAATTTGGGATAGTCGAGTTTCCCGAAAAAATAGAGCGTGACCTCTCCGGCTTCGGTGAGGGTGATTTGGGCCGAGGTGTTGATGCCGTCATCGCTGAAATCCTGAAAGTCGGCTTTCATCTCCGAATCGGCGAACCACCACGAGGCATACCACCAGTAGCTTGCCTCTTTCAGGTCGGACGAGCCTTCGCTGAGCCGTTTTATCGAGCAGGTGACGACGTCGCCGACCTTATACACGTCTTTTTCGGGAGTGACGGTGATTGTCCCGAACGTGGGGCTTTGCGGCTTGTCGTCGTCGGAGCACGAGGCAGATGTCAGGGCAAAGCCCAGGAGCATCAGAACGGACAAGAAGTGTTTGGTCTTGGTCATAGTTGGTTTATTTTGATTTTGTTTCTTTATAGATATATCCCACAGTGTCGTTCTGCATCTTGAACGAAGCCTCTGCGGCCGATGTGAGCACTTGCAGACGGTCGGCGAGGCTGCCGTCGCCGAGACTCCCGGTGAAGGGCTCGCCGCGCAGCTCGGGCGACACTATGCTCAGATGCACCTTGTAGTTGCGCGCGAGCACTTTTACGATGTCTTCGAGCCGTTCGTCGTTGAAGCGCATGGTGCCGTTCATCCAGTCGTTGTAATCTTCGGCATAGACGCGCTGCGAGGTGAATTTGCGGCCGCTTTTCTCGTAGCGCACCATCATGTCGGGCTTCATCGAGATTGAGGTCACGGCATCGGACACGAGCACTTCGCCGTCGTTGAGCACGACCGATATGTTGTCGTCATCGGCATAGCCTTTGACGTTGAACTCTGTGCCGCGGCACTCGACGGCGATGTTGTCGCAGGTCACGATGAACGGATGCGCCGGGTCGCGTGCCACATCGAAGTAGGCCTCGCCTTTGATGTCGACGCCGCGCACGCCCGTGGTCTCGTCGAAGCGGTAGGCGATTTCCGACATGGCGTTCACGGCGACGCGTGTGCCGTCGGGCAGCGTCACGGTCGAGCGTTGCCCCAGGCCGGTGCTCACCACGAGCGGGTTCTGGTATGGCGTCTCGTTGTGGAAGATGATGAAGATGCCTATGCCGGCTATCAGCACGATTGCGGCGGCCACATCGACGGCATGCCGCAGGGTCGACCACGTTCTGCGTGCCGGTGCCGCGGCGTCCTTTTGGGTGGCGGCACTTTCGCACATGGCCTTGGCGAGCGCGCCTCTGATGCGGCTGTCGACGCTCGCCGACAGTCGCGCATCCGACGCCTCGATGCCGGCCATGAGCCAGTCGCCCAGGGCCTCGTCTTTCTCGAACCATTGGCGGATGTCACGGACATCGCTGCCGCAAGCCTCATGGTTGAGATACCTTTCAATCTTTTTCTTTATGGTTTCCATGTGTCCTTATGTGTACCTATGTAAGTCATTGTGTGATGAACAGGGCCAGGATTGCCGACAGGACGCCGTAGTGGCTTGCCAGCCGTGTGCGCAGATAGTGCAGGGCGAGCATGATGTGCGTTTCGACGGTGTTGACCGTTATGCCGAGCTGCTCGGCTATCTGCTTGTGGCTCATGTTGTATTGGCGGCTCATTATGAATACCCGGCGCCGCACCGGCGGCATTTCATCAACGAGCCGGCAGATGTGCTCCATCAGGAATGTGCTGTCGATTTGCTGTTCGGTGCTGTTGTCGTGTATGGTGGCCGTGTTGAGTATGTAGTTGAAGTAGACATACTCTATGGCGTCGTGCTCGCATACGCTGAAGAAGGCGTTGCGCGCTATGGCGAAGAGATACGATGCCATGGTGCCGTAGTCGGTGATGACGGCCCGGTTTTCCCACAGCTTCATGAATGCCGTCTGGGTGATTTCCTCCGCCGCATATTTGTTGCCGTGCGAGAGCTTCAGCACATAGTTGTAGAGCCGTCCGGCATAGCGGGCGTAGAGTTGCTCGAAGTGCTCGTCGAAGGTGTCGTAGGCATTGGTTTTCATGGTATGGCGGTGTGTGGCTTGTGTGCCGTTTGTAATAAGTACTGTTGAGCCGCACGCAACCGTGAATGCGGCGCAGTAAATTTAACACCTTTTAGCATTAAAGACGCAAATAATTGTCAAATTTCCCGAAATTGAAGTCGCGGCTCCAAAAACGGGAGAGTATGATGTGTTGTCGGCGGAAGCTTCGTTAGAAGTCAAAGCCACAGAGTGGCGCAGATAGTAGTAGGTAGAAGCTCCGATAGGAGCAAATAGCCACGTAGTGGCTCAAATAGCAATAGGCCCGGGCAAGCGCCCCTTTAGGGAGCGCGCAGCCCGGGTATCTTTCGACAAAGCAAAAGTGCTACAGCGTAGCGCGATAATCCCGTTTCAACACCCTTTCCGAGACGTAGAAACGGGATTATCGCACCGCCTAATGGGGTGCTTTTTGGGGGAGGACACGAAAAACCCGGGCAGCGCACCACCTAAAGGGGTGCTTGCCCGGGCCTATTGCTATTTGAGCCACTACGTGGCTATTTGCTCCTAACGGAGCTGCCGTTCATATCATTGGCGTTTTTTTGAACGACCTGTGATTTTAGCTACGGCTATTTGCTCCTGACGGAGCTGTCGTCGGGAAACAGCTGCCACTTTGACTAACATTTTTGATGCAATATCGATTGCAATTGTCATTCGGGGTCGGTCATGATGTATTTGTCATCATAATCAACCCCGAATTTTTCAAGCATAGTTCTCATTTCATCAGCAAGAGAAATGCCGTTGTGATGTTCATGCTGATGCCTGATATATGAACGTATGGCTTCAAGGTGTGAATAGGAATATGAAAAGCACGCATATCCGACCTGCCACTCAAATTTATACGGAAACATGCAATGCTTCACTATGAATTTATTGCTTTCGGTCTTGATTTCGCGCACGAGGTCTGAAATGGCTTCTTTTCCGCTATACGACAAAAGAATATGCACATGGTTGTCTATTCCGCCCACTTCCAAGGCTCGATGTCCTCTATTATTGATGATGCCTGCCATATAAGAATGTATCTGACTTTGCCAATGAATTGGCAATAAAGACTCCCGGTTCTTGACGGCAAAAACCAAATGAAGCAGTACCTGAATATAAGTGTTGGCCATAAAAGATATTATATCTGCAAAGATAAGGCCTTCTATCGGTTGTTACAAACAAAAAAAGTTTCTATCGGGTAGTTTCGAGTGGTTATTTACAAGACAATCTATATCATATATGCTATTACACGAAAACACGAACATACCGCAGAAGCGTTTTTTAGGTTAATGCCCCGGCTGGGGCAAGTTAGTGTAGATAGTTGTCGGCGGAAGCTTCGTTAGAAGCCAAAGCCACGTAGTGGCGCAGATAGTAATAGGCCCGGGCAAGCGCCCCGTCAGGCGGCGCACGGCCCGGGTATCTCGTCCCGACAAAGCAAAAGTGCTACAGCGTAGCGCGATAATCCCGTTTCAGCGCCTTGGGAATGCAGGGGCGTAGAAACGGGATTATCGCACGCCCTATGGGGTGCTTTTTGGGGTAGGACACGAAAAACCCGGGCAGCGCACACCCTATGGGGTGCTTGCCCGGGCCTATTGCTATTTGAGCCACTACGTGGCTATTTGCTCCTATCGGAGCTTCCGTTCATATCATTGGCGTTTTTTTGAACGACCTGTGATTTTGGCTGCGGCTATTTGCTCCTATCGGAGCTGTCCTTCAGATTATTAGCTTTTTTGCCGCGCCTTCGTTATTTCACGATTTTGGCTGCGGTTTTGCCGGTGCGGAGAATATAGATGCCGTCGGCGAGACCGGCCATGTCGATGCTGTTGGCGGTAGCCGTGGCAACAAGGGCGCCTGCGATGTTGTAGAGAGCGCCGTTGCCGTTGGTTAGGTAGAGCACGTCGCCGCAGCGGACGAAGTCGGCATTGTCGGCTGCGATGTTGTCGATGCCGGTGGTGTCGCTGTATTTGGTCAGTTTGATACTCAGGGCCGGCATGTCGGGAGTTACGGTAACGGGAACTTCAACGGCCTGTTTGAGCATAGCGGTGGGGTCTTCGGCTTTGTAGAGGTACGAGGGAGCTTCGGGGGCTTCGACATCTTCTTCGGCGTAAGCTTCGGGTTCTGCATATGCTACTTCGTCGACGTAGATGTTATCATCGGCTTCATCCTTGAAGGCTATTTTGAGGGTCACGGGGCCTTCGGGGATAGATGCGAAGTCGGTGTATTCTTCGCCGTTTACTGCGAACGAAACGGTGAAGTGTTCGTCGAGCAACTCTATGGGCTTGTCGATGACAGGCTCAGCAATGGCTGTCTTGAGGATTTCAAGCTTCATGTCTTTGTACGGACCTGTAGTCTGATAGCTTTCGAGAGCCGATGCAAGTACCTTAAATGTAATGTTGGGGAAGGTTTGGTTTTGATTGCCTTTTCCGAAAACACCGTTCCATTCATCCGACCAGTCGCCTTTAAATTTACCGAAACGGGCAGTGGGTGCCGATGGAGCGCGGCAAGTAAAGGTGCGCGCAAAAGTATTGGGGTCAACCCAGAATGTCGCGTCAGGGATTTTAGTCCATAAGTTGGCGACATCGGGAATTGTGAAATCGGTCATGGTTTTAACGCTTTGGAAGACGAATGTGCCAATGGTCGTGAGTGTCGAAGGTAAGGTTTTTATTGCTATCGAACTACCCGAAAAAGCATATTCACCGATAGTGGTC
Source organism: uncultured Muribaculaceae bacterium (assembly GCA_910583525.1). Classification (GTDB taxonomy): domain Bacteria; phylum Bacteroidota; class Bacteroidia; order Bacteroidales; family Muribaculaceae; genus CAG-873. The sequence goes on from CAJTXL010000002.1 coordinate 47,812, forward strand.
AGGCCTTCGGGAAATTCAGTGAATGTCACCCCGGCTTTATAGAAGGCACGACCCATTATGGATTTTACTCCGGACGGAAGTATGGAAACATTCAGGGCTGTACAATTCTCAAAGGCATTTGCCCGTATCTGAGTCAACGCGGCCGGGAGTTTTGCTACGTTCAGTTTGGCGCAATTTTGAAATGCCTGCTGATGGATTACCGATATGCCGTCCGGCATGTTGAGGGTGGTGAGATTTTTACATCCGGCGAAAGCTTTTGCCATAAATCCGCCAAGAGTTTCAGGTACGACGCATTCTTCGAGAACCGTCATGTTTTCTAAAACACCGGAGGTTGTGTTTCCTACAGATTCATCACCGGGGAAGCGGTTGTTGTTGAATTTTGCGTCCGAGAGGTCGATTTTGGTAAGTGTTGCGGCAAGATTTGTGCGGATGGCTTTGAAGTCATCCTTGTCCATTACGGCGTCGCCGGTGATGGTGAGTTCGGTTATGTTAGCCATCTCGACACCGCAGGCGGCGAGTTCAGCGGCGAGACCGCCGGCTGTTTCGTGTGTTATTGTAACGCTTTCGGCTTGAGCGCCTGCGGCTGCCAAGGCAAAAGCAAGAGCGAGTGAAAGTTTTTTCATTGCTGTATTGTTTGGTTTTGTTATGTGTTTTGGTTGTATTGTAGGGACATGCCTTTGGCATGTTGATTGGTCGAGACTTGCATTTTCTACATGCCAAAGGCATGTCCCTACGGTAGGTTGGTTTTTATAGGCGTATTTTTGTGGCTTTGTTGCCCTGGCGGCGTATGAAGATGCCGTTTTCGGGGTTGGCTACGCGTATGCCCTGTAGATTGAAGTATTCGACGGGGGCGTTGCTGTAGTCGGGTTCGACATAGATGTCTTCGACGCCCGAAGCGTTGAGTTGATATGCGCCTACGCATACTCCGTTGGCTGCGGCGTTGCGGCTGAAGCCTCGGCAGTCGAGTGCCGGAACGAGGTTTTCGCCGGTCCACTCCGAAGAATCGAGGATGCCTGCGCCTACAAGAGGCGAGTTGGCGCGGATGATAGGCAGGAAGGGCACGAAGCTTTCGTCGCGTGTGCCGAGTTCTTTCGAGAAACCGAGCACGACTTCCGATTTGTCCTTGCACATGCCCATGCTGTTTGCGGCTGCTTCTGCGCCTGCGTTAAGGTCGGGGTCGTCGATGTTTTCGTTAACGGCGCGCTCTTTGCCGTAGAGGTAGTTGTTGTGTGCCACGATAGCGGCGCGGTCGCTGTCGGCGATAGACAGTTCGGAGAGCACTGCAGCGCGGTTGCAGTATGCCAGGTTGTTGAACAGGTATACGGGCGCCTGCTGGTAGTAGAGGCGCAGTGCGCCGTCGTTGTTATGGAAGGTGTTGTTGACAAGCATTGTCTCGCATTCTTCGAAGCCTGCGATGTCGATAGCGGCCTGGTAAGGGTTGGTGCTTGTGTTGTTGACGAATGTCGAGTTGATTACGACGAGTTTCTTCGTCGCACCGAATTTAACGCCTATAGAGTTGTCGTAGATGTCGATGGCCGTTCCTTGTCCGCCGGCTTTCAGCTTGTTGTCGGAGAAAGCGCAGCGGTCGACATACAATTCGCCCATGGGTTCGCTGCTTTCGTTGAAGTAGCCGCGCTGAACGATGGCGGCTCCGCGTGCCGCTCCGCCTATGGCGTAGCATCCGTCAAATACACAGTCGGTAACACGCACCACTCGTCCGTGGCTCATGATAGCCGCTCCGCCGACGCCCGATTCGCACTCTTTGAAGAGGCAGTGCTCAACCGTCAACTCGTCGCCTTCAAAGAAGATGCCGCCTCCGCCGAGATACTCGGTCTGCCGGCCATAGAGAAAGTTGATGCCCTTTACGCTTACGCGGCTGCCTTTTGCCGTTTTGAGTATGCGTACGCTCGTGCCCTTGCCGTATTCATATTCGTAGGGCGCTTTTTCCGAAGCCTGCAGGGTGGTGTTGTCGCCGATGAATTCCACGTTGATGCCTTCGTCGACGGTGATGGTTCCAGCCATCATGAACGTTGCGTCTTTCTCGAAGTGTATGACGGCGTTGTCGCCTTTCATAAGCATCAGCGCTGCCATTTCGGGTGTCTTGAAGGGCTTTTCGGCAGTGCCGGCGTTTTCGTCGTTGCCTGCCGGCGATACCCAATATTCTACGTTTGCGGCGAATGCCTGCGAAGCACACAGAAGGGCCGTAGCGGTGAGGAGTAAGTGTTTTTTCATAGTATTGTTGTTTGTCGATTGTAGGGACATGCCTTTGGCATGTTGATTTGCGAATGCGTGTATTTTTGCGAATGGGTGCATTTTCAACATGCCAAAGGCATGTCCCTACAATAATTTATTTGTTCGTTTAGAGGCGCACTTTTGTGGCTTTGTTGCCCTGGCGGCGGATGAAGATGCCGTTTTCGGGGTTGGCTACGCGTATGCCTTGCAGATTGAAGTATTCAACGGGGGCGTTGCTGTAGTCGGGTTCGACGTAGATGTCTTCGACACCGGCAACTTTGCCGTCGTACTGGTATGCGCCGACGCTGACAGCGCCTTCACGAAGGTATCCGCGGCAGTCGATGGTGGGGATGAGGTTTTCTGTAGTCCATTCGGCCGAGTTGGCGATGCCTGCGCCTACGAGGGGCGAGTTGGCACGGATGATGGGCAGGAAGGGAACGAAGCCCTGGTCGCGTGTGCCGAGTTCTGTCGAAACGCCGAGTACTACCATCGAAGCGTCTTTGCAGAGGCCGATGGTGTTGTGTGCAGCGGCAGCTCCGGTTGTGAGGTCGGGGTCGTCGATATATTCGTTCACGCCGCGTTCTGCGCCGTAGAGGATGTTGTTCTTTGCAACGATGGCTGTGCGGTCGGTGTCGGCGATAGAGCCGCCGTTTTCGCTGAGCACGGTTGCTTTGTTGACAAAGGCGAAGTTGTTGAACATGTAGAGGGGAGCCTGCTGGAAGAAGAGACGGATAACGCCGTCGCCGCCGTAGAAGGTGTTGTTGATGAGGGCTGTCTCACATTCTTCGTAGCCTGAGATGTCGATAGCGGCCTGATAGGGGTCGATTGATTTGTTGTCGACGAATGTCGAGTTTGTGATGACAAGTTTCTTGTTGCACGACATTTTCTGACCGTCGGAGTTTTCGTAGATGTCGATAGCGGTGCCTTGTCCGCCCTGTTGGAGCTGGTTGTTGTAGAAGGTGCAGTTGTCTACATAGAGTTCGCCCTTGCTTTCACCTTCGACTTCGTTGCCGCGTTGCATGATTGCGCCGCCACGTGCACCGCCGCCGATGATGTAGTTGCCTTCGAAGTAGGAGTTCGACACGCGCACGATGTGTCCGCGGCTTGCGATTGCGCCGCCACCCGAGCCGGCTTCGTTGTCTTTGAATGTGCAGTGGTCGATAGTGAGCTCTTCACCGTCGAAGAACACGGCGCCGCCGCCCCAATAACCTACCTGGCGTCCGTTGGCGAAGTTGATGCCGTAGAGTTTGAGGTTAGTGTTTGCGCGTGCTGCGAGGATGCGCGGAGCCTGGCCTTCGGTGCCGGGTTTTGCTGCGCCGAGAATGGTGCTGTTGTCGCCTATGATGCTGAGCTGTTTGTTTTCGCCCACATTGAGGGTGCCGCCGATGGTGAATGTGGCGTCTTTTTCGAGGTGTATCACGGTCTCTTCGTTTTCGAGAACGCAGAGAACTGCCATATCGACAGTCTGGTAGGGTTTTGCCTGAGAGCCGTCGTTTTCGTCAGAACCTTTGGGCGAAACATAGATGTCCGTCACTGCAAAAGCCTGCGAAGCGCCTACGAGGACGGCTGCGAGAGCGAGTAGATGTTTTTTGTTCATAGCTATTGATTTAAATTGTTAATGAATTCTTATTGGAATACGCGCACATAGTCGACTTCGTAGTGTGCCGGAAGCGCGGCTTCGTCGATACCTTGCTGGCCACCCCAGCCTCCGCCCCATGCGAGGTTGAGGATGATGTAGAAATCTCTGTCGAAAGGCCAGTCGAGCCAGTTGGGCGAGTTTTTCTTGAAAGTGTAGCGTACTTTGTCGTCGACGAGCCATTGCAGCTTGTCGGGGGTCCATACGAGTGAGTATACATGGAACTCTGTGTAGTTGGTCGGCACGCGCACCGAGTAGTGGTGCTTGTTGGCAGGGGCGCCGCCGTTGTACTTCGATGTATGAGCCGTGAAGTGTACAACGTCGGGGTCGAATCCTACCTGCTCCATTATGTCGATTTCGCCCGAGCGCGGCCAGAAACCGTAGTGGTCGTCGTTGGGCATGAGCCATATTGCGGGCCAGGTGCCGCGTACGTCCGACAGTTTTGCGCGCACGTCGATGCGTCCGTAAAGGAATTTGACTTTATTGCGCGACTGTATGCTTGCCGAGGTGAAGCGCTTTTCGTTTTCGCCGATGGAGCGGAGATATGCTTCGTCTTCGCGGACGGTGAAGTGTGCTATGCCGTCGTAAACGTTGACGTTTTCGAGGCGTGCGTCGGTGTAGTATTGATCTTCACCGTTGCGCACATTGCCGACTTCATAGCCCCAGTAACGGCTGTCGGGCAGGCCTTCGTAATCGAACTCGTCGTGGAACACCATTGTCGAGTATCCCTCGGGGATGGCTATATCGTAGACTTTTTCGGGCTGAGCCGAAAGTTTGCCGTTGTCGTCCACCGCAAGGACATATCTTTGACTATCGGAAACATTGGAAACAAGGCCGCTTGCAGATGCGGCGTATAGGGCGGTGGGAGCGGCCGAGAGAGTTGCGGTGTCGCTTATTTCGGAGCCGTCGGCGCGTGTGATTTTTACTGAGAGCGAAGCGGCGTCGGCCCATTCGACGGTTTTGTCGCGGCCGACTTCGACGCACAGATGTCCGCGCGCATCGGTGGTGGCGCTGAGACTTTCGCTTGCCATTTCGTTGCCTTCGGCGTCGTTGACGCTTATGTTGAGGCTTACGGTTTCCGAAGCGGCGGCTTTGCCCGACAGGTCGGATATGTTGGCCTGGTATAGTACCGGCTCGGCGGCGAAGGCGGTGGCCGCAAAGGCGAGCAGGGCGGTTGTGAGCAGGGTTTTCATTATTGGCGTTTGAAGAAACGTTTTACAAAGGGCGCAGCCGATGCAGAGGCGATGCGCACGATATAATGGCCGGAAGCGATGCTCGAGAGGCTTAAGCAGCCGTCGCGGTCGGTCTTGGCCGAAAGTACTTTGCGGCCGTCGACAGAGAAGATTTCGACTACGGCCGGGTCTTCGGTTCCTATTACGGCGAGCATGCTGCCGTCGGCGCTTACATATGCCGACAAAGAGCCGCTTTCTACTGCCGTTATGCCCGACTGTTTGGCGACGGCAGCGCTCAGCATGCCGTGCGACAGCAGTGTGGTGCCGTTCGAGGCGTAGCCCGAGGCCACCGCATCTATTGCGTGCTCGACGCCGTTTTCCGCACCGCCGAAAGGCACGAAGCCTTGCGCGTTGAGGGCAACGGCTGCCGAGAGCAGCACTATTGATATTGCTGTCTTTTTCATTTTACTTCGACGGTAGAGATTTCGCCATTGTCAGAAATGGTGACACTGAATTTTTTGCCCGAGGGAGAGGTGAGCAGCACTGCTGACGCCGTTTTTGCATGCACGGCACGGGGCACGCTCATTATCTGCTGGCATACCGAGCCTGCGTATCCGCTGCCGAGGTCGACGGCTGTCTCCATGAAATATGTCTTGGCGGCCCAGTCGAGGTCGTCGAGGCTTGTCGCGCTCTTGGTGCCGATTGTTACGTATGCCACGCCTGTGGGCGAGGTCGTTACATTGTGTTCTTCGCCGAAAACGACTTTGCCGTCGGCAGCCGCTTCGCGGATAGACACGCGTACTTTCACGGCAGTGTCGGCGGCCGGAGTTCCGTCGGCGGCCTGCACGGTGCGCGCGTAGTTCATCGTTGTGGCTGCGTCGGCTATAAGTGCGCCGGCAAGGAGTGCTAATGACAAGAGGATTTTTTTCATATCGTGCTTGGTTTGTTATCGTTTGGTTTTTAGGAGTTTCTTATTTGAATACACGCACATAGTCGATTTCAAACTCTTGAGGCAGTGCAGACATGTCGACGCCTTGGTTGCCGCCCCAGTCTCCGCCGAAAGCGAAGTTGAGAATAAGGTAGAATGGTTTGTCGAAAGGCCATTGGCGGTAGGTGGCGTCTTCTTCACGGGTGACGGTGTACTGCTCCTCGCCGTCCATATACCATGTGAGGGAGTCGGGTGTCCACCGCAGCGCGTAGGTGTGGAACCCGTCCTGAACGCCGGGCACGTCTATCACGTGTGTCTTTTGTGTGTTGATGACGTGGTTGTAGGTTTCGGAGTGTGCCGAAAAATGTATTTTGTCAGGCATGTAGCCCACGTTTTCCATTATGTCGATTTCGCCGCAAGCGGGCCATTTGCCGTAAGAACGGTCGGTCGGCATCATCCATATTGCCGGCCATGTGCCGAGGCCCTTGGGGAGCTTGGCGCGCACTTCGACATAGCCGTATGTCCAGTCGTGTTTGCCGCGTGTGATGAGGCTTGCCGAGCTTACGGGGCGCATTTCGCCGTCGATGACGGCGCTGTCGGCAATTGCCGTAAGGCGCAGGGTGCCGTTTTCGACGCGTGCGTTATCTTTACGTCCTACGGTATAGTATTGCAGCTCGTGGTTGCGAAGGTAGCCTTGTTCGTAGCTCCACTTGGTGCTGTCGGGCATGCCGTCGGTGTCGAATTCATCGTTGAAAACGAGGTTTGTGCAGCCGTTCGGTATTGCGATGGTGTCGGCGCCAACGGTGTCGACGGTCGATGTGGTCTTGTCGCCTGCGGTTTTGTAGCAAGAGGCTGTCGCGGCTGCCAGTGCCAATATTGTAATTACGGGAATGTATCTCATGGTGTCTTTTTATGATTTATATAAGGTGGTCGGAGAAGTTTTTTCCGGCATTATTGAAATACTCTCACGTAGTCTATCTCGTAGCGCTGTGGCAGTGCGCCCGTATCGACACCTTCCTGTCCGCCCCATCCGCCGCCTACGGCGAGGTTGAGAATCAGATAGAAATCGCTGTCGAAAGGCCACGAAGTCCAGTCGGCTTTCTCTTCGCGCTCGAGCGAGTGGCATTCTTGTCCGTCATATAGCCATGTGAGTTTTGAGGGAGTCCATTTCAATGCGTAGGTGTGGAATGTGCCTACGGCTTCGGGTGCTTCGTATACGAAGTTTTTCTGCACGCCGCGCATGTGGTTGTAGCGCTCTGAGTGTGCGGCGAAGTGGATGTTACGTGGTGCATAGCCCACGTGCTCCATTATGTCGATTTCGCCCGAGCGCGGCCATGCGCCGTAGACAGAGTGCTGCGGCATCATCCATATTGCCGGCCAGCTGCCGCGGAACGACGGTATTTTAGCGCGGACTTCTATATACCCGTAGCGCCATGCCTGTCTGGTGTTGAGCGAAGCCGATGTTACGGGACATACAGAGCCGTCGATGGTAGCGCTGTCGTTGCGGGCCTCTATTACCAGTACGCCGCCTTCGCAACGGGCGTTTGTGCCTTCGGTGTAGAATTGCATTTCGCCGTTGCGCACATATCCGATTTCAAAAGCCCATTTGGTCGAGTCGGGAAGCCCCGGAGTGTTGAACTCGTCGGAAAACACCATCCGTGTGTATCCGTCGGGAATTGCGACGTTGTCAGGCTCGCCCGAAGCTACTGTCGTGACTGTAGCCCCGATGAGGACGATTGCGCCGATGGCGACTGCATATTTAGCGATTGGTTTCATTGCGTTGCTGATTTCGGGTAAGAACCACAACGCAAAATTAGGGATGCTTTGTCAGAACGGTTTGAGCGTATGGCTATGTTTGTAGCATATGTGTCCGACGGCTTGCGTATTTGTCGCCGATGCTTGCACTATTGTCGCCTGTCGCCGTTTATTGCCACATATCGTGTCGGCGACATGCCATAGAACTCTTTGAATACCGTAGAGAAATGTGACAGCGACGAGAAGCCTGTGGCATAGGCCACTTCGGAGACTGCCATACGTTTTTCGGTGAGCAGATGTGCCGCATGCCGCATGCGCGCCTGCTTGATGTATGTGCTCGGGCTGGTGGCCGTGAGCGCTTTGAGGCGGCGGTGCAGGTGCGAGCGGCTTACGCCAGTCTCGGAGGCGATGAGTTCTACCGACAGGTCGGGGTTGGCGAGTTCGCGCACGACGAAAGCTTCGACGCGTTCGAGAAGCTTGTCGTCGCTCGACTGCATGCCGGCGACCTCTTCGTTGACAGGCTCCGTGCCGGTGAATTTCTGTTTCAGCACCCTCCGGGAGTGTATGAGCATGCCTATGCGCTTGTCGAGGTGGCTCATGGTGAAGGGTTTGGTGATATAATCGTCGGCACCGGCTTCAAGACCTTCCATGCGCTGGTCGTCGGCGGCCTTGGCGGTGAGCATTATCACGGGGATTTCGCATATGTCGCCGTTTGCACGTATGCGGCGGCACATTTCGGCGCCGTCCATTACGGGCATCATCACGTCGGTGACGATGCAGTGCGGACGGTATCTGATGGCGGCTTCGAGGCCTTCTGCGCCGTTTTTTGCCGTGACGATGTTGTATTCGGAGCGCAGGTTCGCCTTGATGTAGCTTAGAATGGACGCATCGTCTTCAACCACCAATATGGTATACGCCTTTGTCATGGCGCAGTCTGTATCCGTGTCGGGTACAAGGCTTTGCTGCGCCTTGGCGTTGTTGTCGCCGTTGTCTGTGCTGTCGTCGACTTGGTAGCCGCCCGAGGCGATTTCCGCTTCGGTGTAGTCGCTTTGGCCCATGGGTACTATTATTGCGAATGTTGTGCCTTGGGGGCCGCTGTTCTCTACATATACCGAACCGTGATGCACGCCCATGAGCTTGCGCGAGAGGTGTAGTCCTATGCCTGTTCCGCTGCGGTTTGCTTCGCCTTCGATTCGGTAGAAGCGCTCGAAAATGCTTTCGACATATTCGGGAGCTATGCCGGGCCCTTGGTCGGATATGCGTATGCGCAGCTTTCCTGTGCCGTCGACATCGGCTCTGAGGCTTACTTTTCCGCCCTTGGGCGAGAATCGCAGGGCGTTGGAGAGCACATTGAAGACGACTTTGTCGATTTTGTCGGCGTCGAGCCATGTTTCGGTCGGAACGGCATCGTCGATATCGACCGACAGCTCGATGTTCTGCTGTGCCAAAACGCCGGTGAAGGCGTCGGCTATGCGCCGCAGCATGGCACGTATGTCGACCGGCGTCACTGCGAGGCCCATGCGTTGGTTGTCGAGTTTTCGCAGGTCTATTACCTGCGAAATCATGCGCAGGATGCGCGCGCCGTTGTTCTCCATCATCTCGAATGTGCGTCGGGTGCGCGCATCGGCACTTGCCTTTTTCAGTTCGGCTATAGGGCTGAGCACGAGGGTGAGGGGAGTGCGGATTTCGTGCGATATGTCGGTGAAAAACTGTAGTTTGTCTTCCATCAGCTTCTCGTCGAGGCTGCGCTGCCGTCTTTTTCGGCGTCTGCGTGAGCGGTTGCGGAACAGAAGTACCGCGCCGGCGGCCGAAGCGACTATTACAAAAGCGTATAATGTCTTTGCCCACCATGTGAGGTAGAACGGCGGCAGTACTTTGAGCGTCAGGCTGCGCTCCATGGCCGGGCCGTTGCCAATGCCGGCCTTTACGGTAACGGTGTGTTCGCCGGGGCTTAACTCCGGCAGCGGAATGGTGTTGACTCCGGCCGGAACGAGCTGCGACGCGCCACCCGGCGAGACGGTGATTTCGTAGCGTACGTCGCCGGGGCGGCTGAATTCAATGGCCCCGAAACCAATGTTGAGCGATGCTGCGTCGGCGTCGAGCACGACTGTCGGATTGTCGGCGAGCAGTACCGTGTTTACTCCCGACGTGCCGTCGGGGTCTGTGCTGCGGTAGCTCAGTTCGGTAAATTCAAGGCCGTCGAGGGCCCGTGGCGCGTCGAAGTCGCCCGGAATGAACGACACCACGCCGCCAACGCCGCCGAAATAAAGGCGTCCTGAAGCGTCGGAGTATGAAGCACCACGTTTGAACTCCCTGTGTTTGAGCCGTTCGGCCGGAATGCCGGTGCTGAACCGCTCTGTGTCGGGGTCGAAGCGCAGTATGCCGTCGGCGCCGCTAAGCCACAGTTTGCCGTCTTTGCCGGGCAGTATGCTGTAGAGCATAGGCGATTTGAGCCCGTGTGCCTCTTCGTAAACGAATGTCTTGCCTTCGGAAATCATCGACAGCCCTGCGGCGGTTGCGACATATATTCGCCCTTGGCTGTCTTCGGTGATGGAATAGACGCAGTTGTTGCCCAGGCGCCTATTGGCGATGTTGAAGTGTTCAAAGGTGCCGTCTGATTTCCTGAGTCTCGACAGTCCGGCGTCGCTTGAACCGAGCCATACGTCGCCGTTGTGGTCGAAGCATATGGCGTGGATGGAGTTGCCGCAAAGCTGCCGCTTAGGCTCTACCCCCCCCCAATTGGCTATATATCAAATGTTTACAGATGTTTGTTGATGGGTCGTATATACATACTCCGCTTCCGTTGGTGCCAAGCCACAGGCGTCCGTCCGGGCCTTCGGCTATGGTGTTGACCGACGTGATGGCCGCTTCTCCGTCGTGTTGTGGCATATGCACCGGCCTGAAGCATTTCGAAGCGGAGTCGTAGCGCGACAGGCCTCCGAGATAGCTGCCGGCCCATATTTCGCCTCTACTGTCCTGGAAGAGGGCCATGAGTGTGTTGCCTCCGGCGTCGCTGCCTCGAAGATGCGTGAAAGAACCGCTTTGTCCGTTTTCGGTCTCTTTGTATATGCCGTCGCCGTCGGTGGCGAGCCAAAGTCTGCCGTCGGCGCTTTTCATGATTGCGAGTATGGGTGCAGTGCCTATGCTTCGCGACGTGTCGAAAGGATTGAAGCCGTAGGTGGTGAAGTCGTTGCCGTCGTCCGACAGCATGAGTATGCCCTTTTGGTATAGCGCCGCCCATATGTTGCCGTGCCGGTCGCGGATTATGTCATGGATTTTTGCCGAGGAAGCGTCGAGCTCGTCGAGGTGTATGTCGGGCCGCGAAAGGGTGTGGGTAGCGCAGTCGTACACCATAAGGCCGTTTCCCTCGGTGCCTATGTTGATGGCATTTTTGTCGGGGTCGTTGCGCAGCACGAATGCCTTGCCGTCTATCGGAATGGCATTGCGTGTGAAGCGGTGGGTGTGGTAGTCGTAGCTGTCGATGCCTCCGTCGAGTGAAGATATATATATTGTGCCGTCGTTGGCCTGTGCGATGCTGAACACCATGTTTCCCGAGAGCGTCGACGGGTCGTTTGCCACGTGCCGGTGGTTTGTCATTGTTCCGTTCGAGGGGTTGAAAACCGTGACGCCTTTGTCGTTGCTCCCTATCCATATGTTGCCGAAGCGGTCTTCGTAGACGACTATTGCTTTGTCGCTGCATATGTGGCTGTTGGTGGTGTGGTAGCATACGGGACGGCGGTCGCCGGCGGTGAAGCATATCACGCCCGACCGGGAAGTGGTGAACCATATGTTGCCTTTGCTGTCTTCGATTATCGAGTTGACGTATGTGAACTCGGGCACTCCGGGGTAGTTCAGGCGCGGAGTTATGAATGTCTCGGTCTTGCGGTCGAATCGTTGTATACCGTCGTAGGTTCCCACCCACAGGTCGCCGTTGCTGTCTTCCATTATCGACAGCACTATGTTGTTGAGCAGCGACGGTTTGCCGGCCGACCGTCGGAACGTCTTTGTGTTGTTGCCGTCGAAGCGCGTCAGGCCGTTGTCGGTCGCTATCCATATGTAGCCTACCCGGTCCTGCAGTATTTTGTTTATGTGGCTGTTCGACACGGAGAACATATGCGGCGACAATGCCGAGGCCGCCAATGATGCCCATAAAGATATAAATACTAAGACAGTCTGTTTCATGGTCGAGGTTTTTCGGTGCGCAAATTTCGCACTTTTTTATCAATGTCGGCAGGCTACGAATGTTAAAAAAGAATACGTCGGCTACATTTCTTCAAATCATTGCGACAAATACGAAACGGCACACACAAATAGCTAACTTTTGTGCCCCTATGCATATGCGCCTTTGTCTGCCAAGAGCTAATTTTACGTTCGGAAAACAATCATTAAAACCAATCAATATTATGCAACTCAATCTTAAGTCTTTTATCAGCGGAAAGCTCCGCGGCCTGGCCGTGTTTGCCTTGCTGGTGTCGGCTCTGGCGGTGTCGGCTGCCGATATTAAAGTACAGGGTACGGTGAGCGGCGACGGTGAGGCTCTGATAGGTGCCTCGGTCTATCAGGACGGCAAGCCGTCGAACGCGACCGTTACGGATATCGACGGCAATTTTACGCTTTCGGTGCCCGACGGTTCTGCAATCACGGTCACTTACGTAGGCTACAAGTCGCGCACCGTGAAACTCAACGGGCGCTACAAACTCGACATCGTGCTTGAGCCGGACGCTACCGTTCTCGACGAAGTGGTGGCTATCGGCTACGGCGTACAGCAGAAACGCCTCGTTACGGGCGCGACCCTGCAGGTGAAGGGCGATGAAATAGCCAAGCAGAATACCATCAGCGCGATGGGCGCTCTGCAGAGCCAGGCGCCGGGTGTGAATATCGTGAAAAACACCGGTAAGGCAGGCGACGGCTTCAAAGTCAACATCCGCGGTCTCGGCACAATCTACAATTCGGCGCCCCTTGTGGTCATCGACGGTATCAGCGGCGGCGACCTCAACCTTCTCAGCCCATCCGACATCGAGAGCATCGACGTGCTCAAAGATGCCGCTTCGGCCGCCATCTACGGTGCGCGTGCGGCAAACGGTGTCATACTTGTAACCACCAAGAAAGGTCAGAAAGACCGCGTGCGCACATCTTATAACATGTACGTCGGATGGCAGTCGATACCCAAGACCGTCACTCCGCTGAATGCTACCCAATATATAGAATTGATGAAAGAAGCCGGTGTGACCGAAGACACTTTCGAGCGCAATGTATATATGTGGGACAAGATACAGAGCGGCGAGTTCAACGGCACAAACTGGCTCGAAGCCATCAAGAAAGACAATGCCTTCAAGCAGGGACACAATGTGAGCGTCGACGGCGGCTCTGACCGCTCGACATATTCGGTGAACTTCTCATACGTGTCGGAAGACCCCACCATCGGTGTCAAACGCGACGACGTAGACCAGCGCTACGAGCGCTATACTTTGCGCGTGAACTCTGAGTTCGACCTCATACGTCACGACAAACGCAACATACTCAAGTTCGGCGAAGCCATCACCATGGCGCATGTCAACAGCAAAGGCATGGCACAGGGCACGGGCAACATGTACTGGAACGACGTCCGCAACGCTCTTTGCGCATCGCCACTATTCCCGGTATACGAAAATCCTGAAGTCGACCCCGACAAATTCGGATGGCCGGTGCTTCTCGATACCGACGAAACCAACCCCGTGGCCGAAATGTACTATCTCCGCTCTTGGACACAGAGCAAAAACTACAACGTGCGCGGAAGCCTCTACTTCATTCTTGAACCGATTAAAAACCTGAAGTGGAAAAGCACCTTCGGTTTTGCATACAACGGTTGGACAAGCCGCGAATATGTACCCGTATATCAACTCAACGAAAAGAGCTATGCCAAGACCGATAAGGTCGCACAGGGGTCGGGCAACGGTCTGCAGTACAGCTGGGACAATGCCGTAAGCTATGACTGGAACCCAGGCAAGAACCGCTTTACCTTCTTATTGGGCAACAGCATCGAGAAGTGGGGCATAGGCCAGGACCTCAACGGCAGTAACCGCGACAGTGAATTCTCCGATTTCGACCACGCCTACCTCAGCAATGTAAAGACCATAGCGTCGGGCGCCACCACCCTTAGCGGGGCCCCATGGGGCCGCGGCTCGCTTGCATCGTTCTTCGGCCGTATAAGCTATGACTATGACATGCGCTATATGGCTACGGTGACGATGCGTGCCGACGGTTCGTCGAACTTCGCGCGCGGACACCGCTGGGGCTATTTCCCCTCGGTTTCGGCAGGCTGGAACCTGGCCGAAGAGCACTTTATGGAAGGAAGCCGCACATGGCTCGACATGCTCAAAATACGCGGCAGCTGGGGCGAGAACGGCAACTGCAACATCTCGGCGTTCCGCTATCTTTCGACAATCGCTTTCGGAAGCGCAACCAATGCCGCATGGTATTATTTCGGCGACGACAAGAGCCATCCGGCAATCGGTGCATATCCCGACATCATGAGCAATCCCGACCTCAAATGGGAGACTTCGCGGCAGACCGACATCGGTTTCGACGCCCGTTTCCTTCAGGGACGTCTCGGCGTGACCTTCGACTGGTACGAGAAAAAGACCCTCGACTGGCTCGTGCAGCCGACCGGCCTCGGCATCTGGGGCACGGGCGCGCCTTATATCAACGGCGGCGACATCAAGAATACCGGTGTCGAGCTGTCTTTGAGCTGGAACGACCAGGTGGGCGACTTCACCTACTCGGTGAGCGCCAACCTCTCGCATAACAAAAACAAGGTTCTGCGCATAGCCAACGGCACCGGCCTAATAGAAGGCAATGCAGCCATACTCGCTCAGAACACCTTGGCTTTCTATCGCGCCGAAGTAGGCCATCCTCTCGGATATTTCTATGGCTATAAGACTGCCGGCATTTTCCAGAACCAGGAGCAAATCGACAATTATATAAGCGAAGCTACCGGCGAGAAAATCATGCCGTCGGCAAAACCGGGCGACGTGATTTTCGTCGACCGCGACGGCGACGGTTCCATCACGCCCGAAGACCGCACTTCTATCGGCAACCCGTATCCCGACGTCAACTACGGCATCAACATAGCCCTCGGATATAATGGTATCGACCTGTCGGTCAACTCCTACGGCGTGGCCGGCAATCAGATAGCACGCTCATACCGCAGCGGCACCGACAAACCCTACGACAACTACACCACCGAAATGCTCGGACGCTGGCACGGCGAAGGCACATCGAACAGACTGCCGTCGCTAAACGGCTCGGCTCTGAACTGGCAGTATGTCAGCGACCTTTATATCGAAGACGGCGACTATTTCCGCATCTCCAACATCACTTTGGGCTACGACTTCAAGCATGCCTTCCCGAAGATGCCCTTGCAGCGTTGCCGCATATACGCTTCGGTACAGAACCCGTTCACATTCACCAAATATTCGGGCATGGACCCCGAAATCGGTTATGGCGGCGGCGACAGCTGGGCCTCGGGCATCGACCTGGGCTACTATCCCGGCTCGCGCAGCTACATGTTCGGTCTAAACATTGAATTCTAATACTACCACAATGAACAAAATAATATATATAGTCGCGCTTGCCATCGCGGCATTTGCAATGGCCGGATGCGAAAACTTTCTCGACAGCGAGAACCTTACCAAGAAGGATACGTCGAACTATCCGCAGACTCCCGAAGATGCCGACCAGCTTCTCGTGGGCGTGTATTCTATGCTCGGGCGCTGCGAGCCTCTTGGTTTCTCCTATTTCATATCGGAGATAATGTCGGACAACTGCTTCGGCGGCGGAGGCCCCGACGACCGTTCGTGCAAGGCCATGGACCAGTTCAAGAAATCGAGCGAAGACATGTTCCGTTGGTGCTGGCGTGCACGCTACATGGGCATTTTCCGTGCCAATTTCCTTCTTTCGCAGCTCGACGGCATAAAGTGGGACAGCGAAGAGCACCGCAATGCCGTCGAAGGCGAGACCCGCATGATGCGCGCGTTCTTCTATTTCGACCTTTCGCGCATGTTCGGCACCGTGCCTTTGGTTACAGGCCCTGAGGCCGTAAACCTGCCCAAAGCACCGGCCGAAGAGACTTTCGCCCTTATTGCATCTGACCTTGTGGCTGCAATCTCGTTGATGCCCGATACAAAAGCATCTGACATGCCGCGCAGCGACAACGGCCGCATGACACGTTGGGCTGCCGAGGCTCTGCTTGCCCGTGCATGGTTGTTCTATACCGGCTACTATAATAAAGATGTGATGCCGACTGTCGACGGTGCCGGCCTTACGAAGGCACAAGTCTGCGCCTATGTCGACGACTGCGTGGCAAATAGCGGACATGACCTTCTGTCCGACTTCCGCAATCTGTGGCCCTACAGCCATGTGCAGGACTACAAATACACTTCTGAGAACGGTCTGCAGTGGGCAGGCGACGGAAACATTGAAGAGGTAATGGCAATAAAATACTCGACGCTCGGCACTTGGGACGTGATTTCGCAGAAGAGCAACCAGGTATGCCTTTATTATGGTGTGCGCGGACAGCGTAACTATGTCTACTCCTTCCCCTTCGGTCAAGGCTGGGGCTTCGCTACCGTGAACCCCAAACTGTGGGAAGACTGGGATGACGCAGACATACGTAAGCGCGGCTCTGTGATAGACTGTCTCGACAAATCGGAAATGCGTCTCTATACAAAAGGTGGAGGCGAGGCAAGCGAAGAGACCTATTATATCAACAAGAAGCATTGTCCTATAAATGTATATACCGACAACACCAAGCAGAATGTGGTAAACTACAGCGTGCCTCTCTACGGCATGACCGAGACCAATTTCCAGCTCACCAACACTCAGGACATCATTCTTATCCGTTTCTCCGACGTTCTGCTCATGGGTGCCGAACTCGGTAGCGCCAAGGCCCAGGATTATTTCGACCGTGTGCGTTCGCGCGTGGGCCTGACGTCGAAACCCGCGACGCTTCAGAATATAAAGGATGAGCGCCGTTTCGAACTTGCTTTTGAGGGCGAGCGTTACTACGACCTTCTCCGCTGGCACGATGAACGTCTAATCACCGAAAACCAGACAAACATACAGATTTACGACCGCAAGGTACCTCGTAAGAAGAGTGTATCTTTCCGCGCCGAAACAGGAGGCTTCCTTCAAATTCCCTTGACCGAGATACAGCTATCCGAAGGAGTGCTCACGCAAAATCCGGGATGGGAAGGCTCTGACAATTATCTTGAATAAGGATGGATAGACGCGCGTTTCTCAAACGTACGGGAGCTGTCGCCCTCGCAGGCATGTTGCCGCGATGGGCGGCGGCTGCCCCCGATGCACCCAAAGCAAATGCTGTCAATGCGGCGGTGACCGATTTCGATGTAATTGTAGTCGGTGGCGGTCCGTCGGGGTGTACTGCGGCCATTGCTGCCGCGCGCGAAGGCTCTAAGGTGCTGCTTATCGAGGCTACGGGAGCGCTCGGCGGCCTCGGTACCTCGGGCATGGTGCCGGCTTGGTGCCCGTTTACCGACGGGGAGAAAGTGGTCTACCGTGGCCTTGCAAAGCATATCTTCGACTTGGCGAAAAAAGGCGTGCCGCACGAGCCTGCCGACAAATACGATTGGGTGACCATCAACCCCGAGTATCTTATGGGGGTGTACGACCGTGAAGTGCTCGCTTCGGGCGCCAAGGTGCTGTTTTTCTCCCGTGTGGCCGGTGTCGAGATGGCGGCAGACGGCGTCGTAGATGCTATCATCGTTGCCAATAAAGGCGGTCTTACGCCTTACAAGGCAAAGGTGTATGTCGATGCCAGCGGCGACGGCGATGTGTGCGCATGGGCCGGTGCCAAGTTCCTGAAAGGCGACAGCGACGGCGTTCTGCAGAAATCGACCTTGTGCTATTCGGTGGCGAACGTCAACACACGCGCCTATCTCGAAGGTCCCGAACTGCATTCGGGTCACAACCCCGACAGTGCGTCGGCGCGGGCTTTCAAGACCGGGCGCTTTCCCTTGCTCGACAAACATTGCTGCCACAATCTTGTCGGCCCCGGCGTGGTGCAGTTCAATGCCAATCATCTGGTGGTGAAGGACACGACCGACCCCGAACAGCTGTCTGACGCCATGTTGCTTGGCCGACGCACAGCAGAACAGCATCTTGAGATGCTCAAAGAGTTTCGTCCCGATGCTTTCGCCGACGCTTTCATTGTGAAGACTGCAATTATTCCCGGCATACGCGACAGCCGTCGCATTGTCGGTGACTACACTTTCACCGCCGACGACTGGCATGCGCGCCGCAGTTTCGACGACGAAATAGGCCGCAACTGCTATTTTATTGACGTGCATAAGAGCGGACATCCCGAAATACATTACGGTCGTGGTGAGTCGCACGGCATTCCTTACCGCTGCATGTTGCCGGCCGGTATCGAGAATGTGCTCACCGCAGGTCGATGCGTATCTACCGATGACGAAGCTTACGGCAGTCTGCGCGTGATGCCCCCTTGTCTCGTGACCGGCGAGGCTGCCGGAGTGGCGGCGCATCTTTCGGCATTGTCTGCAAGGCACGACGTGCACGCCGTCGATGCCGACGAACTGCGTCGGCGTCTGCGTTCGCACGGGCAATATTTCTTGTGAATACCTATGACATTATGAAGAGTTCTCTCATATCATTTATATTAATGTGCATGCCCGTGGCGTATGCTTCGGCTCAGTTACCTGTTTATCTCGACGACAGCGCCCCGATTGAAGAGCGTGTCGAAGATGCCGTCGGACGGATGACGCTCGACGAGAAAATTGCCATCTGCCATGCACAGTCAAAATTCAGCACGCCCGGATGTCCGCGTCTGGGCATTCCCGAGCTATGGTTCAGTGACGGTCCTCATGGTGTGCGCATGGAGTTCACCTGGGACGACTGGCTGCATGCCGGTTGGACAAACGATTCGTGTACGGCTTTGCCGGCGCTGACATGCCTTGCCTCGACTTTCAATCCGGCTCTTGCGGAGCGCTACGGCAAGACTGTAGGCGAGGAAGCGCGTTTCCGCAAGAAGGACGTGATGCTCGGGCCGGGCGTAAACATATACCGCACCCCCCTCAGCGGCCGAAATTTCGAGTATATGGGCGAGGACCCCTTCCTCGCATCTACAATGGTTGTGCCATACGTCAAAGCCTTGCAGGCAAACGGCGTGGCGGCATGCCTCAAACATTTTGCCCTCAACAATCAGGAAAAAGACCGCGATAAGGTCAATGTTGAGGTCGATGAGCGCGCACTGAACGAAATCTATCTGCCGGCGTTCAAAGCCGCTGTTGAAGAAGCCGGCGTATGGACTATAATGGGTTCGTACAACAAATATAAGGGAACGTTCTGTTCGCATAACGATACGCTAATCAACCAAATCCTCAAAAAGCAGTGGAGCTTCGACGGCGCCATGATTACCGACTGGGGTTCGGCGCACGACACCCGTGAGGCCGCGCTTAACGGACTCGACATTGAGATGGGCTCCTGGACCAATGGTCTTACGTGGGGCGTAAGTTCGGCTTATGACAATTATTATATGGCCGGACCGCTGAAACAGCTCATAAAAAGCGGTGAAATCGATGAAAAGGTTCTCGATGACAAGGTGCGCCGCATACTGCGTCTTAACTTCCGTACCAACATGGACCGTCGGCGTCCGTTCGGCTCCATGCACACGCCCGAACATGTCGCGGCGGCACTTGATGTGGCACGAGAAGGTATTGTGCTGCTCAAAAACGAAAAAGCGTTCCTGCCCCTAACCCCCGGTAATCTCAAAATAGCCGTTATCGGCGAGAACGCAGTCAAGAAACTATCTATCGGCGGAGGCTCGTCGGAGCTTAAACCGCGCATAGAAATGTCGGCCTTGCAGGGTATAAAAGAGATTTTCGGCGACGGCGTGGAGTTCGCGCTCGGATATGCTTCGGGCGAACCCAACTACAGCATGGAGATGCCATCGCCTTATGATGCCGATTCTTTGAGCCGTGCGGCTGTAGACCTTGCCGCGAAGGCCGACGTAGTGCTTTTCTTCGGCGGTCTGAACAAGAACTACACCCAGGATTGTGAAGGAGACGACCGCCGCACCTATGACTTGCCCTTTGGTCAGAACGAGCTTATCGAACGCATCGTGGCGGTAAATCCTCGTACAGCTGTCGTAATAACCTCAGGCAATGCCGTAGCCATGCCATGGCTCGGACGTGTGCCGGCAGTGGTGCAGTCGTGGTATCTCGGCTCGATGGGCGGCCGCGCATTGGCCGAAGTGCTCAGCGGCGCCGTCAATCCGTCTGGCAAGCTACCGTTTACAATAGCGCGGAAGCTCGAAGACTATCCGGCCCATCAGGGCGGCGACCGCACTTATCCCGGTGTTGACGGCACAGTACATTACGATGAAGGCATTTTTGTCGGCTACCGTTGGGCCGATAAACATAAAACGAAACCTCAATTCGCTTTCGGCCACGGTCTGTCGTATACAAAATTCGAATATGGCAACTTTGCCTCCGACCGTAAGGCCTATGCTCCGGGCGAGACAATCCGCTTGTCGCTCGAAGTGAAGAATGTCGGTGCTGTCGATGGTGCCGAGACGGTTCAATTCTATGTGTCTCAGGCCAAGCCCAAGCTTCCGCGCCCGGTGAAAGAACTGAAGGCTTTTGCCAAGCGTACGGTGCGTAGCGGCGAGACGGTGACTTATGATGCCGAAATTCCCGTGGATGCATTGGCTTACTATGATGACGGTCTTCATTCATGGGTGCTCGACGATGACACATTCATCATTCATGCGGCTGCCGCTTCCGATGACATCCGCAGAACCCTGAAAATAAAAGTGAACAACAAAAACATTGCGATAAAATGAAAAAGACGAGTGCCTTGATAACGGGCATGGCGTTGTGTGCCATCCCTTTTTGCCAAGCACAAGATGCCGCAGAGCATAAGCCGCTTACGTTTCTTCTGACCGGTGCTTCGTTCGCTGTTCCAGAAAACGGTTGGTTTGAAATCGGCTGCGACGATATGGGCGCGAACGCCATCAACAAAGCTGTCAGCGGCGAAGCCATATACCATACGGCACGCCGCATGGATGCCGGAACTTTCTACGATGCTGCGCAGCTCGACACCATCGACGTATTCGTAATCGGACATGTGCATAACCAGAATGTTGCCAATGAGCAGTGGCTCAAAGAGTCGTGGGAAGATTACACGTCGATTGCAAGCACCACCGACTATTCGGTGGCTTATGACTATGTCATCAAACGCTATATTGCCGACTGCAAAGCCCTAAAAGACAATCCTGAATCGAAATATTACGGTACTGCCGACGGCAAGCCGGTGAAGATAATGTTCTGCACGCACTGGCATGACTCGCGCACCACTTACAATCCGGCCATACGCAAGCTTGCACAGAAGTGGGGCTTTCCGCTGATAAAATTCGACGACAACATCGGTTTTTCGCGTCTTGATGTTGCCGCCGGAGAAGACCAGCCGAGCCGCGCCTATGCCCACGACACCGAAACTATCAACGGCGTGAAATACGGCTGGCATCCGCTGCGTGGCGACAACAGCTTCATACAGCGCCGCATGGCACAGATTTTTGTAGAAGAGGCTGCGTCTTATCTTGGTCTCTCAGTCCCTTTTGACTACACCCTTTCGCCATGTTCTCCGCTTGTGATGAAAGGGGAGACCGCACGCATGCTTGTCAATTTCCGTGGCGGCCATTATCCTTTTGAAGTTAAGGATTGGGCATCTGACGGCATAAAAGCCTGTCCGTATTTCCTCGAAGTCAGCAACGTTCAGGCAGATACTGAGTTTTCTGTTCCGGGCATCATCGATGCCAAGGGTAGCGAAGCCGCTTCGGGCGCGTCGAAAGCCTCTGTTCTTTTGGCCGATATGGCTGTGCCAAGCTCTTACGACAGCTTCGTGCATCAGGCTGAGCAGAGCAAAGGCCATGCCGACGCACAGACGCTCGACCTTAAAAACGGGGACGGATGGTCGAGGCGCATATATCTTACTTTTCCGCTCGACGGGATTCCTGACGATGCCGAGCGCATAGGCATACGCCTTTATTACGAAAGCGTCGTGCCCGGTAAACTGAATAATGAAAACCGGCCTCTGAACGGCATAGAGGAGCTGCGTCTCGAGGGAAACACATCGACATACACGGCAAATCTGACGTGGGACAACCATCACAGCCACAAGTTCGAATATGTAGGTTCTACACCGCTGTCTCAGGATATGCTCAACTCGTATGTCGGCTGGGATGTAACCGACTTTGTCAAGTCAAAGGCGGCAGAGGGTGCGAAACAGGTTTCTTTCAGAGTTTCGACGCCGTATAAGTGGAGAGCATTGAGCCGTTTTACGGCATCCGAATCGACATCGGCACCCGAACATGCACCTATGATGCTGATTGCTGAAAAGCGTGGCGGAACATCGTCGGTAGGCTCGCTCGACGCTTCGGCATCGTTGCGTGCCGACGGAACTACGCTCTACAATCCGTGCGGCACCAAGGTCGTGCTCTATAATGCTCTTGGAGCTGTCGCCATGGTTTCATCGGCAAGCGAAATCGACCTGTCGCTTCTTGTCCCCGGTGTATATGTGGCCGCAAGCGGTGCAGAAACGCTGAAAATTCTTGTGCGTGGGCGGTAAGGCTGTAATTGCTTGATAAAAAACAAAAAGTATTTGTGGAAATTAAGGTTTTGGAGTAATTTTGCAGTGTTATGACTGAGATTACACCAAACAATGCCCCCCATATAGTCAGTGCCAAAGATTTTAGGCTCGACACTGACTACGCTGCGTGGCTCTCTGAAATCAAGCGACGCTATCATTCTGCCCAAATTAAAGCGGCTGTCAAGGTCAATACGGAAAAGCTGGCGTTCAACTGGAGCGTTGGGCGTGACCTTGTGATGCGCAAGGCTGAAGAAACATGGGGAAGCGGAGTCGTGGAACAGCTTAGCTTTGATTTGCAGGAGGCTTTTCCTAACGACCGAGGATTTAGCACTACAAATCTTTGGGCGATGAAGAAATGGTATTTATTCTTTTCATCATCGGATGCGATAGAAAAACTCCACCAAGTTGGTGGAGAACTCCAGCAAGCAAATATTCAGCAGATTATGAAACTGCACCAATTTGGTGGAGATATTGACTTCCCGTTGGTGCTTAGTCTTGTGCCTTGGCGTCATCAAGTAAACATCATAACCAAATGTAAGTCGGTTGATGAAGCTGTTTTTTATTTGAGGGAGTGTATATTGGGCGGATGGAGCCGTCAGACCTTAGATAATTCATTGAGGGCGAATCTATACAAGACGCACGGCAACGCTATCACTAATTTCTCGGAGTATCTGCCTGAGGTTCAGTGCCGAATGGCGCAAGAGATTACAAAGGACAATTATGATTTCGGATTTGTAACCGTTCCTGTCGACTATAAGGAGGAGCAGCTTGAGGCGGCATTGGAACATAACATCACGCGCTTTCTTCTTGAACTTGGAACCGGATTCGCTTTCATCGGGCGGCAAAAAGAACTGATTGTGGGTGGGCGCAGCCGTAGAATAGATATGCTGTTCTATCATGTTCGCTTGAAGGCTTACGTTGTCGTGGAATTGAAAGTCAAACCTTTCGACCCGGCTTATGCAGGAAAACTCAATTATTATGTCAACGCAGTTGATGAACTGCTGAAAGGAGATGATGATAATCCTACTATCGGATTGCTGATATGCAGTGGCAAAGATGAAACAGATGTGCGTTGGGCTTTCAAGGGCATACAGACACCTATGGGCGTAGCTTCGTATGATAATGTTCGGGTTGCATCACCCACCGGTCTGCTTCCGTCTGCCGAGGAACTTCAAGCCAGAGTACGGATGGTCGAAGAAGAATTTGGCAAATCAGGCGATTGAGCGATATAAATTTTGCATTATCATAATTTGTATAAAGAAACAAATGAAATAATTGCGGAATTATTTCTTTAATCCGAAACATTGTGTTAAATTTGCGACCTGACAAAGTGCAGAAAAAGATATCCATTAAAAAATAGAATAAGATGGAACAACGCAAATTGAAAATACGCGACCTTACCCTTCGCGACGGACAGCAATCTCTCTTCGCAACACGCCTCAGTCAGGCTGAAATCGACAAATTGCTCCCATTCTACGAGAATGCAGGATTCTACATCATGGAGGTGTGGGGCGGAGCGGTGCCCGATTCGGTGATGCGTTATCTCGACGAATCTCCATGGGACCGTCTGCGCATCATCTCGAAAGCGATGAACGGAAAGTCGCTGTTGTCGGCTCTTTCGCGCGGCCGCAACTTGTTCGGATATGTTCCTTATCCCGACTATGTGCTCGAAGGTTTCTATAAAGAGGCTATCGCCAATGGTCTGAACGTGATGCGCATATTCGATGCCCTCAACGACATCGACAATGTGAAAGAATCTATCCGCCTTATCAACAGCCTCGGAGGCATTGCCGACGGTGCCGTGTGCTATACGGTGGACCCCAAACCGCAGGCGCCTGCCGAGAAACCGGGATTTTTCAGCCGCCTTTTCGGCAAGAAAATACAGGAGCCGGAGAAGATATTCACCGACGAATACTTTGTAAAGAAGGCAGTGGAGATGGAAGCTCTCGGTGCAAAGATGATTACGCTAAAAGATATGGCCGGACTGGTCAACCCCTTGAAGGCCGCGTCAATCATCTCCAAGCTCAAAGCCGCGCTCAAGGTGCCCGTTGATTTCCATACGCACTGCACTCCCGGCTACGGTTTGGCATCGAGCCTTATGGCTATAATAAACGGTGTAGACATTCTCGACACCAACATATGGTGGTTCGGCGGCGGCTCGGCAGCTCCGGCCATAGAGCTGATATATGTCTTCTGTCAGAAGCTCGGCATCGAGCTTGAAGCCAACATGGAAGCCGTAGGCGAAATCCGCAAACGTCTGCTCGGCGCACGCGAATCGCTCAAAGCATTCGACCTTGGCAAGATGCCGCGTGACTTCGACCCGTTGAAAGACACTCTTCCGGCAAATGTCGACGCTCTCTTCGACACCGCCATCGCCGCAGCGAAAGCCTCAGATGAAGAAGCGCTTCTCGAAGCGTGCCACGGCATCGAAGAATACTTCGGCTTCCCCAAGCCCAACGAAATCGTTAAGAACGCAGAAGTGCCCGGTGGCATGTACTCGAACATGGTTGCCCAGCTGAAATCGCTTGGCGCGAGCGACCTTCTCAACGACGCCATGGCGCTTATTCCGATGGTGCGCCGCGACGCCGGCCTCGTACCTCTTGTAACTCCTACAAGCCAGATTGTGGGTTCTCAGGCCGTTTCGGTGGCTCTCGACCGCAAAAAAGGCCAGCCGGACTACTCGAATCCCTCGAACCAGTTCATAAGCCTCGTCAAAGGCGAGTACGGACACACGCCCGTTCCCGTCGACCCCGATTTCCGCGCCAAGATAACGGGAAGCCCCGAAGAGAAGCCCTACGACGTAAGCACATATAAGAAACCGGCCAATCCGACCATACCCGAGTTCGGAAACGTTCCTTTGGCAAAGAACAACGAAGAAGAACTTCTGCTCGCGCTTCTGCCGACGGTGGCAAACACATTCCTTCGCAAACGTCGTGAAGAAGAGTACAAAGCATCGGCTCCGGCACCCCAGGCTGCTGCAGAGGCTGTCACCGAAGCGGCTCCGCAAGAGCCCATCACCGGCCCGACGCTTGTGGCACCGATGGGCGGACGCATCATTTCGCTCGACGTCAAGCCCGGTGATGCCGTCAAGAAAGGCCAGGTGCTTCTTGTCTACGAGGCAATGAAGATGGAAAACGATGTGACCGCCGAGCGCGACAGCACCGTGAAGCGTATCTTCGTCAAGCCCAACGACGTGGTGGGCACCGATGCGGTTCTCATCGAATTTGAAGACTGATATCTGAAACACTCTATACAATCGGCCTCGGACGTTATCGTTCGAGGCCGATTGCTATTTTTTAAGGGTCCAGAATGTGCTAAAAACACGTTGAGAACGCTCTTTTTGGGTTGACATATTAAAATATTTGGGAGAATATGATAAAAATCGGCGATTTGCATTAAAAAGTTTGCATATTACGTCGGGAGTTTTTAACTTTGCATGTCTTTAATAAATCATGTAAAAAACAAACCGCCGTCGCAGACTGTCTGCTTGGGTCAATCATTCAAAAATACTGCCATGGAATTGCCTTTGATGACACGCCTTGAAAAAGGGAGCCGAAATGCCCTGATGGCCAAACGTATAATTTTCCATTACCTTAATAATGGTTACGACACGATTGCAAATCTTGCAAAAGAATTGAACCTCAGCGTGCCTACCGTAAACAAGTTTTTGGAGGAGATGGCTGCGCTCGACATTATCAAGGAGCAGGGGAAACTCGAAATCAGCGGCGGACGCCATCCGGCGCTTTACGGTCTGAACCCCAAGGCTTGCTATTTCGGTGGTGTCGACATAAAGAGCAATACCGTCAGCATCGCTGTCATAGACCTATGCGGCAATGTGGTTTCCAAAGCGGACAATATACCATATATATTCGACAATACTCCCGAAAGTCTCGATGAGTTGTGCTCGCTTGTGCGCGATTTTGTAGCCAAGGTCCCGGTAAAGTCCTCGGAAATCGCCGGAATGAATGTCAATATCTCGGGCCGCGTCAATCCGCGTACGGGCTACAGTTATAGCCGCTTCAACTTCGAAGAGCGTCCGTTGGCCGATGTAATGACGCAGAAAACCGGTGTGCGCATGTGCATCGACAACGATACCCGAGCTATGGCCTTCGGCGAATACATGTGCACGCAGCACCGTGGAGAACGCAATGTTCTCTTTGTCAACGTGAGCTGGGGCATAGGAATAGGCATAATACTCGATGGCAAGATTTATTCGGGCAAGTCGGGTTTCGCCGGCGAGTTCGGCCATATGGTTACCTACGACAACGAGGTGATATGCCACTGCGGCAAAAAAGGATGCCTCGAGACTGAAGCCTCGGGCAGCGCCCTGCACCGCAAGCTGTGCGAGCGTCTCGACTCGGGTGCCAACTCTATCATTGCCGAACAATACCGCGCCAATGGCGGCATTACGCTCGACGACATCCTCGATGCCGTCAAACGCGAAGATTTGCTGTGCCTCGAACTCATCGAAGATGTCGGTCGTGAACTTGGCCGTTGGCTTGCAGGCCTTATAAACATATTCAATCCCGAAACGGTGATAATAGGCGGCGTGCTTGCCGAAACCGGCGACTATCTCTTGCAGCCCGTCAGGGTGGCGATGCGCCGCTATTCGCTCAATCTGGTCAATAAGGACACCAAAATAGTGCTGTCGCAGCTCGGACACGACGCCGGCGTTCTCGGCGCATGCGTTATAGCGCGCAGCCGTGCCTTTGAAGATATACTCGAATAACATAGGACTCGCTTCAATCACAATTATCTCTAAAATCAGACTATGGAAGATAGACGCAGTTTTTTGAAAAAAATGGCACTGGGGGCATCGGCGTTTGCCATCCCCGGCGTCATCGCCGGCTGCGGCAGCGATGCCAAGGCCGCTTCGGCCGGCGGCAGTGTCGTCACTCCGCGTGGCGCCGGGCTGCCTATTACCGGTACTTTCCTCGATGAAATCTCGCACGACATCCCCCATCAGAACTGGGGTGAGGCCGAGTGGGACGCCGACTTCGCACATATGAAGGCGATGGGAATAGACACGGTGATAATGATACGCTCGGGCTATCGCAAGTTCATTACCTATCCGTCGGAATATCTTACGAGCAAGCGCGGATGCTACATGCCGCATGTCGATTTGCTCGATATGTTCCTGCGCCTTGCCGATAAGCACGGCATGAAGTTCTGGTTCGGCCTTTATGATTCGGGTCGCTACTGGGATACGGGCGACATGAGTTGGGAGGTCGAAGACAACAAGTATGTCATCGACGAGGTATGGCACCGCTACGGTCGGCATCATCCGAGTTTCGGCGGCTGGTATATCAGCGGTGAAATCAGCCGAGCCACCAAAGGCGCCATCGACTCTTTCCATGCCATGGGCAAGCAGTGCAAGGATGTGTCGGGCGGCCTGCCGACATTTATCTCGCCGTGGATAGACGGCAAAAAAGCCGTCATGGCCTCGGGCAGCGCCCTTACCAAAGAGCAGGCTGTCAGTGTCGAGGAGCACGAGCGCGAATGGAGCGAAATTTTCGACGGCATCCATGATGTCGTCGATGCCTGCGCCTTTCAGGACGGCCATATCGACTACGACGAGCTCGATGCTTTCTTCGAGGTAAACAAACGCATGGCCGACCGTTATGGAATGCAGTGTTGGACGAACGCTGAGTCGTTCGACCGCGACATGCCCATCAAGTTCTTCCCCATCAAGTTCGAGAAACTGCGCCTGAAACTTGAAGCGGCAAAACGGGCCGGTTATGACCGTGCCATAACTTTCGAGTTCAGCCATTTCATGAGTCCGCAGTCGGCCTATGCCCAGGCCGGACATCTATACCGCCGCTATTGCGACTATTTCGGCATAAAAATCTAATAATCTATGAAACAGGATATAAATTTCGGATACCTCTTGTTCGTGTCTTTCGTTGCTGCGCTTGGTGGTTTCCTCTACGGTTACGATACGGCAGTGATTTCCGGCACGATTTCGCAGGTGACCGCACAATTCGGCCTCGACTCCATGAGCCAGGGCTGGTATGTGGGCTGTGCACTTGTCGGTTCTATCGGCGGCGTGGCCGTCGCCGGCATGCTCGGCGATTTCCTCGGCCGTAAAAAGGCGATGGTCGTGGCCGGCATACTATTCAGCGCATCGGCCATCGGATGTGCCTTCAGCGGCGATTTCAGCCAACTTGTGTTGTGGCGTATCGTCGGAGGCGCAGGCATGGGCGTGGCTTCAATCATCTGTCCGCTTTATATATCGGAGCTTGCCGCCGCTCAGTACCGAGGCCGGCTTGTGTCGCTCTACCAGCTCGCCATTACCATAGGCTTTCTTGGGGCCTACCTTATAAACTATTGCCTGCTCGACTATTCGATGGCCGTACATGACCCGTCGGGCTGGTTCGGTCGCATCTTTGTGTCGGAAGCATGGAGAGGCATGCTGGGCATGGAAACCGTGCCGGCACTCTTGTTCTTTGCCATTATATTCCTTATCCCCGAGAGTCCGAGGTGGCTCATTTCGCGTCAGATGTTTTCGCGGGGTGCACGCGTGCTCGACAAAATTTACCGCAATCCGGCTTTCGCTCGTGCCGAAGCAGCAAGCGTCGAAGCTTCGCTCGGGGCTGCAAAAGGCTCTTCGGGCTGGAGCGAACTTAAGCGTCCGCGCATGATGCTCGCGGTGCTGATAGGTGTCGCCATAGCCATTCTCGGCCAGTTCATGGGCGTGAATGCGGTGCTCTATTACGGTCCGACGATTTTTGAGGATGCAGGCCTTTCAGGCTCCGACTCCCTGTTCTATCAGGTCATGGTAGGCGCAGTCAACACGCTTACGACTATTGCCGCCCTGCTTATTATCGATAAGGTAGGCCGTAAAAAGCTTGTCTACTGGGGTGTGTCGGGCATGATTGTGTCCTTGCTGCTCATTGCCGCCTATTTCACATGGGGCGCTGCCCTCGGACTTTCGTCGGTGCTTCTGCTTGTGGCGTTCCTGCTCTACATAATGTTCTGTGCCGGTTCGATATGCGCCGTCGTATGGGTCATTCTCAGCGAAATGTATCCCACCAAGATACGCGCCCTTGCCATGTCTATAGCCGGCTTCGCGCTTTGGATAGGCACCTACCTCGTAGGGCAGCTGACGCCATGGCTGCTGTCGAACCTTACGCCGGCAGGCACGTTCCTGCTGTTCGCAGGCATGTGCGTGCCTTATATGCTGATAATGTGGCGTGCGGTGCCCGAAACAACAGGCCGTACGCTCGAAGAAATAGAAAAATACTGGGATGATTCCGATTCGGTGGCCGCTACGGCTTCCGATGCAGGGAGTTCTATCTGATAACTATAATAACAACTGAAAAAATGACTCACAATCTCGACGAACTTATAGAGCAATACCGTGCGGAACTTTTTGACTCAGTTCTGCCTTTTTGGCTCGAAAATTCCATAGATAAAGAATACGGCGGCTATTTCACCTGTCTCGACCGTCAGGGCAAAGTGTTCGACACCGACAAATTCATATGGCTTCAGGGCCGAGAGGTTTGGCTGTTCTCGATGCTTTACAACAATGTGGCTCCCAGGCAAGAATGGCTCGATGCGGCAGTGTCGGGTGCGAAATTTCTGAAAGAGCACGGCCACGACGGCAACTTCAACTGGTATTTTTCTGTGACGCGCGACGGCAAACCGCTGGTTGAGCCGTACAACATTTTCTCCAACACCTTCGCCACGATGGCTTTCGGTCAGCTCGCCAAAGCCACGGGATGCAAGGAGTACGAGAGCATAGCCCTCAACACATGGAACGAGGTGCTAAAACGTCGCGAGAACCCCAAAGGAAAGTGGAACAAGCTTCATCCCGGCACGCGTCAGCTCAAAAACTTCGCCCTGCCGATGATTTTGTGTAACCTCGTGCTCGAAATACAGCATCTGCTTGACGAGAGCATGCTAAAAAAGACCACCGACGACTTTTTGCACGAAGTGCTCGACGTGTTCATCCGTCCCGAACTTGGCGGCATAGTCATGGAGAATGTGCTTGAAGACGGCACTCTCTGCGACTGCTTCGAAGGCCGCCACATGAACCCGGGGCATGCTATCGAAGCCATGTGGTTCATCATGGACCTGGGCCGCCGCCTCAACCGTCCCGAACTGATAGAGCTTGCCAAAGACACCGCCCTGCGCATGGCCGAATACGGCTGGGACAAGGAATTCGGCGGAATATACTACTTCATGGACCTCAAAGGCTGTCCGCCCCAGGAACTCGAATGGGACCAGAAATTGTGGTGGGTACACCTCGAAACCATGATTTCGATGATTAAGGGCTATCGCCTTACCGGCGACAAGCGCTGTCTCGAATGGTTCGAGCGCGTGCACGACTATGCCTGGGAGCATTTCAAAGATAAAGAATATCCCGAATGGTTCGGCTACCTCAACCGTCGCGGCGAAGTGTTGCTGCCGCTTAAAGGCGGCAAATGGAAAGGCTGCTTCCATGTTCCGCGCGGTCTCTACCAGGTGTGGACTGTCCTGAAAGAAATGAAGGAAGAAGGCATAGAACTATAGCAGTATGAAATTTTTCTATCTGTGGGCTGTGGTTCTTGCCGCAGCTCTTTGCGGATGCGTCGGTCGGAGTGCCACGGCATCCTACGATGTTGTGCCTATGCCTGTGTCGGTCGCCGTAGACACCGCGTCGGTGCCGTTTGAACTGACCGATGCCACTGTGATAACTTTCCCTGCCGGCGACAGCGTGCTCGCGCGGCAGGCCCGGATGCTTGCCGGATTCATCGATTCGCAGACCGGCATAAAGCCGTCTGTGCGTGCCGGTTATGAAGACGACGGCGCAATAAAGCTCGATTGTGACAGTGCTATAAGCCAAACCGAGGCCTATAGTCTTACGGTTGCGCCGACGGGCGTGGAAATCACGGGCGCGACATCGGCCGGTACGTTCTACGGCATTCAGACCTTGCGCAAGTCTATTCCGGCAGGCAGTGCCGACAAAATCCTTCTCCCATGTGTCGAGATAAACGATGCGCCGCGTTTCGCATACCGTGGGGCACATCTCGACGTAGCGCGGCATTTCTTCCCGGCTGATTCGCTGAAAGTGTTCATCGACATGTTGGCGCTTCACAATATCAATACTTTCCATCTTCATCTGACCGACCACCAGGGCTGGCGAATGGAAGTGAAGAGTCGCCCCCGGCTCACCGAAATCGGCTCAAAGAGGCCGCACACCATAGTCGGAAAAACTACCGACACTTTCGACGATGTCCCTGTCGAAGGCTTTTATACGCAGGAGCAGTTGCGCGACCTTGTCGCCTATGCCGCAGAGCGCAATATCACGATAATACCTGAGGTCGATATACCCGGACATACTCTGTCGGCTCTTGCCTCGTATCCCGAACTCGGATGCACCGGCGGCCCCTATGAAGTATATTGCAAGTGGGATTTGGCCCCGACTGATGCCTTGTGCGTCGGCAATCTCGAAACTTACCGTTTTCTTGATGACGTGTTCGGAGAACTTTGCGATATCTTCCCGTCGCAGCTGATTCATATCGGCGGCGACGAGTGCCCCAAGGAGCGTTGGATGGAGTGCTCACGTTGTCAGGCGCTTGCCGACAGCCTTGGCTTTGTCAGCGATGCGCACGGCACTCGCGAGGCCAAGCTTCAAAACCATATGATGCACCACGTAGTCGACTACCTCAAGTCGCGCGGACGGCGTGTAATCGGCTGGGACGAAGTGCTCGACAGTGATTTCGACACCGATGCCGTCGTTATGTCGTGGCGAGGAGAGCAGGGCGGTATAGAAGGCGCCACACGCGGCCACGATGTGGTGATGGCCCCCAACACCTATCTCTATTTCGACTATTACCAGTCGACCGACATCGCTGCAGAACCTCTGTCAATCGGCAGTTACGTGCCTGTCGAAAAAGTGTATTCCTATGAACCTGTGCCCGACGGTCTTACGCCTGAGCAGCAGAAGCACATCATAGGTGTGCAGGCCAATCTGTGGACCGAATATGTGCCTACGTTCAGCCACGTGCAGTATATGGAACTTCCGCGCATGGCAGCCTTGGCCGAGGTGCAATGGTGCGCCGGAGGCAATAAGGACTTTGGCGGCTTTGTCAAGCGTCTGATGCCCTTGCTCGGCACATACGGGCGCTTGGGCTACAATTATGCTCTCCATGTTCTTGATGTGAAGGGCAATGTGACGTCTGACTCGGCTTCACGCACGGTCAAGGCCGAGCTTTCGACCTATGACGGCGCTCCTATCCGTTATACTCTCGACGGCAGCGAGCCGACGATGTCGAGCGCGGTCTACTCTGAACCATTGGTTTTCGACAGTCCTGTGGAGCTGCGTGCCGCGGCCGAGCGCGACGGTACTCTTGGCCGAGTTTATCAGGCCGGCATACAGATGAGTAAGTCCACGTTCAAGCCGGTGACGTTTTCGGTGCCTCCGCATCCGCGCTATACCTTCGAAGGCGCATCGGCGCTTGTCGACGGGCGCCTCGGCACATTCGGCTACACTGACGGCCTTTGGCTGGGCTTCAATCAGCCCTCGACCGACATTACGGTCGACCTTGAACAACCCGAAACCGTGTCGAAAGTAGCGTTAGGCATAAACGTGAACACCGACAGCTGGATTTTCGAGCCGCGTCGCGTAGTGGTCGAAGGTTCTGCCGACGGCAAGGCTTTCAACGTGCTTGCTTCGCTCGACCAGGCGCCGATGGAGCAGACCGGCGCCTATCTCAGGACTATCGAAATGAGCTTTGAACCGACGGAACTCAGGTATGTGCGTGTGCACGTCGATACCGAGTCTTCTATACCCTCATGGCACCCCGGCAACGGCAAGCCCTCGTTCTTCTTCATTGATGAAATAGGTATTTATTAAAATATTTTAAAATATATCGTCCTCCGGCTTCGCGGCTTTAATAAGCCCGTAAATAGCCCGGAGGGCGTTTTTGTATCCGCTCTTACGCGGGCGCGCGAATGTGTGCGCCTGCCTGTGTTTTGTGCCGGGAGAGGCCGGATTGCCTTTGAATTTATATGCCATTTCTTTGCCGTGGCTCGGCTGACCGTCGTTTTTCTTGCCTATATAGCTGATTTTCATGCTCTGAAGAAGTGTGTTCTGAGTGACGCTTCTCTTTGTCCGCATGGGTGCCGGACGCTTGGTGCCATAACGCTTGCGCATGCTATGTCAACACGTGCCGGTTTTGAAAAATATGAGATGACTTAAAAAAAAGTATAGTTAAAGATTGTAAAAAATAGGGGGGGTAAAAAATATTGTATTAATTTAGCGCAGTCAAATGGCGCCCAAACCGGGTTTTTGCTATGCGATTTAATTGTAAAACCTTAGTAACCTGCCACTTAAATTTTAAACACACAAAACCCGAAAAAGTTAATTAATTGTCTCACCTTTGACAAACACAAACCAAAGCTATAAATCAACTTCATTAATCAAAGTCAATCTCTAATACCTGTAATAATGGGAAAAATTTCACAAACTTTCCGACTATTGCTTCTGATGGTTGCCATGATGCTCATGGGCGCTTACGCGTGGGCGGCTCCCTTCAGTGTCACCGGCACGGTGACCGATGAAACGGGTGAGCCGCTTATCGGCGTATCCGTAAAGGCTGAAAACAGCAAGACGGGTGTCACCACCGACATCGACGGCAATTACACAATTTCTATGTCAGCTCCCGGCACGATTGAGTTTTCATATGTGGGCATGGACCCGCAGAAAGTGAAAGTGAGCGCCGCCGGACGTCACGACATCGTGCTGAAACAGGGCGCCAACACGCTCGACGATGTTGTCGTGGTCGGTTACGGCACACAGCGCAAAGTCAACCTCACCGGTTCGGTGCAGAGCATTTCGTCGGACGATATCATACGCCGCAACGTTTCAAACGGCTCGAACGCCCTTCAGGGTATGGTTCCGGGTCTGAGTGCAGTGCAGGGCGGTGGCGGCCCGGGCGCCGATGCCGCTTCAATCAAAATCCGCGGCCAGGGTTCGCTCAACTCGGCAACTTCGCCGCTGGTGCTCATCGACGGTGTCGAAGGTGACATGAACCGCATCGACCTCAACTCGGTAGAGTCGATTTCGGTGCTCAAAGATGCCGCTTCGGCCTCTATCTATGGTTCGCGCGCGTCGAACGGCGTCATTCTCATCACCACCAAACGCGGCTCGCAGGGCAAGCCCAAAGTGACCTTCAACGGCTACGTGGGATGGAACAAACCGACCGAAATCCCCGAAACCGTCGATGCGATAACCTATCTTACCGCTGTCGACCAGGCCAACGTCAACAACGACGTTGCTCCCAAGTACACCGAACTTATCCAGCAGTACCGCGAGCTCGGTGCCGACCAGATGAACCGCTACGATACCAACTGGCGCGACCTCATCCTCAAAAAGAGCGCTATGGTGCAGAACTACTCTGTAGGCGTGAGCGGCGGCTCGGACTTCATCAACGTATATGCCAACGCCGGCTACTACAAGCAGGAAGGCATGGTGGCCAACAACAACTTCGAGCGCTACAGCCTTCGCCTCAACTCCGACATGAAAATCAACAAATGGATTAAGCTCGGAGTAGACATGAGCGTGCGCCAGGCCGAAGTACTCAACCCCATCGGCGGTGCCAACGAAAGCATTGGCTACGCCCTGTCGTTCGCTCCGATTTATTCGGGCATCAACGCCGACGGCACCTGGGGCTACGGCCTTCAGGGCAACAACCCCATCGCGGCAATCAACGCCGGCGGCTACTCGCGCAGCACCGCTCCCGAGTATATCGCCAAGGCTACCTTGAACATCACACCCTACAAAGGCGTGACCGTTACCGGCAGCTGGAACTGGAAGCGCAACGACGGTCGTACCAAGACCTTCGCCGACAACTACGACCAGTATGAAAACGGCGTCTTCAAGCAGACCAAGCCCGAAGTGAAGTCTGCTCGCGAAAACCGCTCGACTACCGACTATATACAGTACACAGCCACGGCAAGCTACGAGAACACCTTCGGCAAAAACTACGTGAAGGCACTCGTGGGCTTCCAGAGCGAAGACACCAACAGCCACAGCCTCGAAGCAGCACGTAAGAACTACTACTACGACGGCTACGAAGACATAATGCACGGCGACGCTTCTACCGCTACCAACAACTCCTACCGCTACAGCTTCGCAATGCTTTCTTACCTCTTCCGCGTAAACTACGCTTTCGCCGACCGCTACCTTCTCGAAGTGAACGGCCGCTACGACGGCACCTCGCGCTTCAAAGGCGACAAACGCTGGGGCTTCTTCCCCTCGGTGTCGGCCGGATGGCGCATCAGCGAAGAAGCGTTCATGAAAGAAGCATCGACTGTGGTGAACAACCTTAAACTCCGCGCATCGTTCGGACGCCTCGGCAACCAGGCTCTCGACGGCACGTACTTCCCCTACGTGGCCGCCATTACCGGCGGCGAGGGCAACGGCTACTGGTTCGATGGCGTATTCTTCCCGGGCGTTACCCAGGCGCAGCTCGCCAACCTGCTCATCGGTTGGGAGAAATCGACACAGGTTAACGTAGGCCTCGACTGGAGCCTGTTCAACAACCGCCTCTCGGGTAGCTTCGACTACTACGTGCGCAAAATCGACGACATGCTTCAGAAATTCCCTGTGCCCGACTTCGTGGCAATGGCCGCTCCTTGGCAGAACGCCGGCTCGATGCGCAACAACGGTTGGGAACTCTCGCTCGAATGGAACGACCGTGTGGGTGACTTCAGCTACTACGCTCGCTTCAACCTCTCCGACGTACGCAATAAAATCCTCGACCTCTACGGCAACGAGTATAAGAGCGGCAACCGCATCACTGTCGAAGGCGCTCCCTATAGCCAGTACTACGGCTATGTCGCCGACGGATACTTCCAGAGCTACGACGAAATCAACGCCAAAAATGAAGACGGCACATATAAATATGCCGTTTACGGCGACCGCAACACTATCCGTCCGGGCTATATCAAATATAAAGACATCTCCGGCCCCGACGGCAAACCCGACGGCGTCATCGACGGCGACGACCGCACCGACATCGGCGACCCCACTCCCCACTTCGAGTTCGGCCTCACCCTCGGCGGCGAATGGAAAGGCATCGACCTGAGCCTCTTCTTCCAGGGCGTCGGTCAGAAAGACGTCGCTTATACCGGCGGCGGTGCCCGTCCTCTCATGGGCAACAGCACCATCTACGAGCACATGCTCGGCAACACATGGACCGAAGACAACCGCAACGCGAAATATCCCTTGCTCCTGCTCGACGTTGCCGGCTCAAGCCCCAACAACATGTTCTCTTCGCATTGGGTAAAGAGCGGCGCATACTGCCGTCTGAAGAACATCGTGCTTGGCTACACCCTGCCGCGCAAATGGACACGCGCCGCCTTCATCGAACGTGTACGCGTCTACGCTTCGGCTCAGAACCTCTTCACCATCAAGGGCAGCGACTTCTACAAAGGCTTCGACCCCGAACAGTCGGGCGGCGCCACATGCTATCCCCTCAACAAATCTTTCCTCGTTGGTCTCCAACTCGACTTCTAACAAGCCACAAAATTGCCTCTTAAATGAAAAAGACACTATATACAGCTATCATGGCCGTAGCGGCTCTAAGCCTTGGTTCCTGCTCCGACTTCCTCGACAAGCAGAGTGCGGCCTACGACTCCGACGGCTTCTACCAGAGCGAGGCCGGCCTCAACGAGGGCGTCACGGGCATCTACCGTCCGCTCCTCTATTCCCAGAACTGGGACGTGCCCACCATCATGGTGCAGGACACCTACAGCCCCTACGGCATCGACCAGTATGAGAACAACGGTATCAACAATGGTTGCGCCCTCACTCCCGATAACAGCAATATAGCTACATATTGGAAAGGTCATTGGTCTATTGTGCAGCGCGCCAACAACGTCATCGCCGGTGCAAAGACCGACCCCAACGAAATGTCAGCTACATACAAACGCCGTCTGGCCGAAGCATATGTGCTCCGCGCCTATGGCTACTACCAGCTCGTCCAGGCTTTCGGCGACATACCTTTCTTTAAGACCGCCGTCAACCCCGACGACTACAAGGCGCCGCGCACCGACAAGAAAGAAATCATCGATTTCCTTGTAAATGAACTGAATGAAATAGGCGAAAGCGAAATCCTGCCTTGGAGCCCCGAAGCTGCCGGTCGTGTCAGCAACGGCGCCGTCTACAACCTCATCGCACGTTTCTGCCTTCTTGCAGGCAGCTGCAACGTAGGCGGTCAGGCCAAGGAATACTTCGGCAAAGCTGCCGATGCGGCCAAAAAGGTTATGGACAAGACCGGCCTTGCCAATAACTACGAAGACCTCTTCACACATGCCGGACACGCTAAGGCCGATGTTAAGAAAGAAATCCTTTGGCAACTGTCCTACTCCGACGGAGCCGTGCGTCTCACCCACCGCACCCGTTACGGCCACACCTCGCGTACGGCCGGCGGCTCGTCGGTACGCTTCCCCTCGGTATATCTCGAGGTGTGCTTCGAGTGCAAAGACGGCAAACGCATCGACGAATCGGAGCTTTACGACCCGAAAAAACCCTTCATGAACCGCGACCCGCGCATGAAAGAAACCATGCTCATGCACGGCGACACAATGACATACAACGAGGGCAAGAACAAAATCGAGCTTAACCTCTACGCCAAGAACTCGCAGCAGTTCCCCAACCCCAAAAAACCGGATAAATGGTACGCGAAGGGCAACCCCGACGTGACCGGCACAGGCATAACCTTTGCATGGGACGGCATCGGCCACCTCTACAACAAATACAACCGCGACCTCTCGGAGAGCTTCTCTGAAAGTACCATCGGTCTTATCGTGATGCGTGCCGCCGAGGCTTACCTCACGTATGCCGAAGCAAAAATCGAGATGGGCGAACTCGACCAAAGCGTATACGACGCTATCAACGCCGTCCGCACACGTGCCGGCATGCCCAAGTTCGACGCTTCGCGCGAAGGCAACCAGGACAAGATGCGCCAGATTGTGCGCCGCGAGCGCAAAGTTGAGCTTGCCATGGAAGGCATCACCTTCACCGACTTCCGCCGCTGGGGCATTGGCGACATCCTCAACGAAGGCCCTGTCTACGGTCAGCCCGTCAAGGACATTCAGTACACCGGTCTTACCAAAGCCGACATGCCTTCGTTCAAGAAGAGCGACCGCCACGACCTCAACGACGTGCCCGATTTCTCTGCCGTGGCCGACAAATACACCTCGCGCGACAGCAAGCGCTTCTGGGCGCCCCGTTTCCAATGGTGGCCCATACCGCGTGCTGACCTCGACAAGAACCCCAACCTCACAAACCCCGACGGGTATTAATGGATAATTCTCTAAGTAAATGAGATTGATTTTAGCAGCAATCCTGACCGTGACCGCATCTGCGGCTCTCCATGCCCACAGCGGCGTGGAGGCCGCCGACGGCCGCGTCACCCTTGCCAACGGGCAGACCTCGGTGACCTTCGACGCCGGCAAGCGCTTCGACATACTGTCGATGAAGCACCTCGGCTCGCGCGAACTGGTAGAGCCGGGTCACAACCTTGCTCCATGGACAATCACCTACCTCGGGGCACAGGGCGAGACGCCCGAAGTCAATCCGGCATGCGCAGTCTACAAAGGATATACGCAGGAGCGAAACGACACTGCGTCGGTGCTCCGTTTCCGCTGGGACACGCGCCTGCAGTACGACGGCAAGCCGTATCCGGTCGAGATGACCGTCAGCCTGCCCGACAATTCGCCTCTGCTGCAATGGAACATCTCGGCCGAACTGCCCGAGGGCTGGACTGTCAGCGAACTGAAGTTCCCGACGGTGGCCGTGAAGTCGCCGTCGCAGGCAAAGGTTATCACTCCGGCCGGATGGGGCAACGAGTACAAGCTCCGTGCCGACACTGTCTATGAAGCAAACTATCCGTCGTGGTCGGCATCGATGCAGATGATGCTCCTCGATGACGCCGACGGCTCCTATTTCTATTCGCCGCGCGACTACAAGGCCTGCGGCAAACTTATGACCCTTAACGAGCGGCTCGGCCAAAGCGAGTTCACAACCGAGACCGTAGTGTCTGAGGTTTGGAACAAGGACGGTCGCTTCGAACTCCCCTGGACTACGGTCACCGCCTTCAACCCCGGCGGATGGGCCGAGGCCGCAAAGGCCTGGTACCGCCCCTTCGCCCACAACACATCGTGGGGACGCGTGCAGCTCAAAGACCGCAAAATACCCGAATGGCTCGTCGAAAAAGACCTTTGGCTGCGTGCCAAATATACCGGCGACACCACTGTCGTGGCCGTCAACCGCGCCATCGACTACTTTGGCGACGACATCGCCTTCCACTGGTACTTCTGGCACAACCATGCCTACGACAGCCATTATCCCGACTACTTCCCGGCCAAGCCCGAGTTTGCAGGCATAGTGAAGCAGGTGCGTGACCGCAACTGCCAGGTGATGCCCTATATCAACGGCCGTCTGTGGGACCCGGGTGCCGACAGCTACAAGGCGCGTCGTGGCTACGAGGCTTCGTGCCGCCGTCCCGACGGTGCGCTCTACACCGAAATCTACCCCACGTCTATCGTGCCCAACACCGTAACATGCCCCTCGTCGCCCATATGGCACGACATGCTCATAGAGCTTGCCGACTCCATACAGGAGCGCCTCGGCACCGACGGCCTCTATATCGACCAGATTGCCGCCGCCGCGCCTTACCCCTGCTATGCCGAAAACCATAAGCACCCCAAAGGCGGAGGCGAGTTCTGGTACGAAGACTACAAAGGCATTATCGACGACATGCGCCGCGACCACCTCAAACCGGGCAACATAATCTTCTCTGAAGAAAATGCCGAATGCTACATTCCGGTGTTCGACATCCTTCTGACGGTAAACACGCCCCACAACCCTTCGTGCCGCATCGTGCCCCTCTATCCTCTTATCTACTCCGACCGCGTGCTCACTACGGCATATACCTATACCCCCTACACCGACGTGCGCCTGGGCGACTTCCGCTATCAGAACATGCAGTGCCTGCTCTACGGTTCGCAGCTCGGATGGGTCGACCCGCGTCTGCTGTGGGTCGACGAGGCCAGCGAGTACGAGGCCAAGTTCCTCAAGAACCTCGTGGACTTCCGCAAGGACCAGCACGACGTGTTCATCGGCGGACAGTATGTGCGCGAGTTCGTGCCCGAGGGCGACAACCCCTACGTAAACGTGCCCGTGTTCGGCGGCGACTACATGGTGAAAGGCGCCGAATGGCTCTCGCCCAAGGGACAGCGCGTGCTCTACGTGGTCAACAGCGACTCCAAGCCGCATAAAGTGACATTGCCCACGGGCAAAAGCATAACAATGAAGCCGATTTCGGCAAAACGCATTAATCTATGAAACGCATTACAACAATCATAGCGGCCTTCGCGGCATTGGTTCCTGCAGCTTCGGCTTCGGGAACATGGACTCTGCAAGGCGCCGACTATAAGGTCGACACGCTGCAGCACTACCGTGTCGGCCCCGGCACGACCGTGACGGTGGTCGACCTCAGCGGTCCGGCCAAACAGCGCGTGTGGTACAGCACTACCGACCTCACCGCCAAAGACCTCGCCATCAAGAACGTAAACGGCACCAACATACGCACCTCGCGCAAAACCGTGCCCAACTTTGCCGCACAGCGCAATGGCGACGGCAACATATACTTCCTCGGCATCAACTCCGACCTCTTCTCGACTCTCGGTCCGCTCGGAACGACAATCGAGAACGGCGAAATAGTGAAGACCGCCAAGGAGTCGACTGCATGGAAAGCCGTCGGTCAGGATAAAGACGGCTCGCTCTATTACGGAGCGGCATCCATGGGCTTCGGCGCAAGCCTCAACGGCGGACGCACCTATGCGCCCTCGTTGGTGAACGTGCCGCGCTACAAGGGCGAGACGGCAGCCATCCTCTACACCTCGCGTTGGGGTACGACCACACGGACAAACTCCATCCTCGACCAGTCGGCCGGCAAATGGGTCGACAATACCGAAGAACAGCTCGAAGTGGTGCTCCGTCCCACCGGCGGCAAGCTCAACAGCGTAGGTCCGACCGAGTGCACCGTCGTTTCCGCACCCGTCAAGAACAAGACCGGCAACGCTTCGATTCCTTCGGGATGCTTCGTGCTCTCGACCAACAACTCGGCACATTTCTCGCGTCTCGCTGCGCTTAAGGCAGGCGACACCTACACTCTGACTCCTTCGGGAATAACACTCACAGGCGTAGGCTTCGGCAACACCCATTCGTTTGGCGAA
This sequence comes from uncultured Muribaculaceae bacterium, assembly GCA_910583525.1. Classification (GTDB taxonomy): domain Bacteria; phylum Bacteroidota; class Bacteroidia; order Bacteroidales; family Muribaculaceae; genus CAG-873. The sequence goes on from CAJTXL010000002.1 coordinate 89,432, forward strand.
ATCACCGAAATGGCCGGCGGCTCCGACATCCTTGTCGCCAACGGCGAAGCGCAGGCATCATTCCCCAATATGCCCAACAACACCACGCGCCGTCCGCGCACGGCTCTCGGCACCGACGCTTCGCGCACAACGATGTATATGCTCATTGTCGACGGCGACTCGTACAACAAAGGTATCTCTGCCGGCGTAAACGGCAAAGACCTCGCCGACATGATGCTCGCCATCGGCTGCCACGATGCAATCAACTTCGACGGCGGAGGCTCGTCTATCATGTACACGTCGATGGACGGCACACTCAACCGCCCCAGCGACGGTAAAGACCGCGCCGTCAGCAGCGCCCTTTTCCTCACCACGCCCGACAAAGGCGACAATACGGTGGCCTCAATCGAGTTCGCCGACCCGCACAAAACCCTCGCCAAAGGCGCTACCTACACGCCAAAGTTCTATGGCTATAACAAGGCCGGCCTCCTGGTGAGCAAGGATGTGAAGGGCGTCACTCTCATTGTGCCCGATGGTCTCGGCACAGTTTCGGCCGACGGCCGCACGCTCACTGTGACCGGCGACGGCACATTCCGTCTCCGCGCCAAGAACGGTGCTATGGGCTGCCATATCGCGGTTCGTGCAGGCGATTGGGAGTCGGTTTCGGGCATCGAAGATGTCGAGGTCTCAGACAGCGATGCCCCCGTGGAGTATTTCGACTTGCAGGGACGTCCCGTAGCCGACCCGGCTCCGGGCGTCTACATACGCCGCCAAGGCTCTAAAACAGAAAAAATCATTATTCGATAAAAACAAACCCTATTTTTTAACCTTAAACACAACTGATATGAAAAAGATTTTACTTCTTTCTATCGCAGTGGCCGGCCTTTCGACGGCAGCAAGCGCCCAGTACAAACCGGGCGGTTCAGAAACGTACAAAGACGGCTACAAAATCGAATTCCTTTGGGCCAACACCGACGCCACCGCACTCGGCGGATGCCGTGTAGGTACGGGTGTCAACGACAAATTCTACCTCAATGACTATGCCAACGGCACAGTGAAGGTATACGACGAGCTCGGTTTCGTTAAAGACATCAAAGTCGCCGATTTCATCTGGGTGTCGAACAACGCCGACAACGCAGGCCACATTGTGGTGCGTGCCGACAAGAGCGCATGGCCCGGAACCACCGACTACGCAGGTGCCGGCGACCCGGCAGCTACCGCCTTCTATGTAATTGACAGCAAGACCGACGAAGTCATCAGCCCACAGCTCGTGTGCGACGCTAATCTCCGTGCCGCAGGTCGTGGCGACGCTTTCGGCCACGTCGCCTACGACGTCACCAAAGGCTATTGGGCAATCTACCACTGCTTCGAAACCTACTGCGACGAGCTGCAGTTCAACGGCGTTGAAGAAAGCCTCGGCTCAACTATGGTATTCAAACTCGGCATCGCTGCGGAGTATGCCGGCTCCACCGCTGCAACAGGTCAGACCTTAGGCACTGCCATGCCTTACGGAAAATTCGACGCTGATAACGACCAATATGAATCGCTCGCAGTATTTGCCAACAACCGTAATGGTGTGACAGGCTCGGGCGAAGGCAAGTATGGCAACGGCATCCGCCACTACAGCCGCGTTGACGAAGAAGGCGTATTCACCTATAAAGCCGAACGCAAATTCTTCCTCACCCCCCAGCACGCCGACATAGGCGGCTTCATGGTGTTCGAGCTCGCAGGCAAACAGTTCATTGCCTATCCCGCAGGTGGCAATGATATTCATCCCAGCGACGCCCTCGCTATCTCGGAAGTTAAATATGCCGAGTCTCCCCTGAGCAACCCCGATGCAGACAAGGCATCCGCTCTCGTTGCACGCCTTTTCCCGGCAGTAGATGGTGTCGGTGCTCCCGCCTATCCCGCAAAATCGAACTACATGTCTATCAACGTTGAGCCGGTAGAAGGCGAACCCAACTCGGTCTACATCTACACCTTCGCTCAGCAGGGCGCTATGGTTAAGTGCAAATTCACCGCTCCCGAAAGCGCCGGCGTTGAAGACCTCGTTGTCAGCGACGACGAAACCGCTCCTGTAGAATACTACAACCTCCAGGGCATCCGCGTTGCCAACCCCGAAAACGGCGTATTCATCCGTCGTCAGGGCAGCAAAGCAACCAAAGTAGCTTTCTAAACTGAATCCAAAAATTAAACAGACTGTAGGGCCGCATAGAACGCTCCGTGCGGCCCTACATCTCGAATAAAACAACGATGGCGTGAATACGAATCTACGTGCCAAAGGCACGTCCCTACATTTTCCACGCCGTCAATCATCAAAATCCTAATTTAATGTTCATGAAAAAGACATTACTCCTCTCTTTCGCAATCCTCGCTTCTGCGACCGCAACCCAGGCTAAAGTGGGCACAACAGCGACACAAGAGGGCTACTCGCTCACAAATGAATGGTCGTGCGAGGCAATGGGAAAAATCGTTGCCGGGTCAGGTACTCGTGGCGGTGCCGGTGCCAATGACAAATTTTTTGTCATGAAGCAAGGCAGCAAAGACTTGCAGGTCTACGACCAAAACGGTCTGGTAAATACAATTACTTGTCCTTATTTCCTTTGGTCGAGTGCCACTACCGACGAAGCCGGAAATATACTTGTACGTTGTGATAAAAATAAAACAACTTTTGACGGTATTCCTTCAACTGGAGGTAACTCAGGTTTTATTGTTGTAGATTCGAAAACGGCAGAAATCGTCAAAGATTTTGTGCCCATGACACAAGCTTCGGGCAAGCGTTTCGATGCCCTTGCTCCGGTTAAGGGCGATATACTTACCGGCAAGGATGTGCGTATTATGACACCTGTTCAAAATACGGAGTTTGCGTATGTCTATAGCTATGACCAAGCTGCCGTGACGGTTGCAGTCCGTGGCACATATACGTTCGCTACCCCTATAAATAAAGAACTTTTTACAGCCTCAGAGGTTCAGGTTCAGACCTCAACTGGTGTTGCAATGGCATATGATGAAGATAAACATGTTGCAGCGTTGGTAAATCATCAATTTGAATGGACTTATTCGGCTGCAGGTAAATTTGGCAACAGCATCGCAAACTATACTACAGTAACAAAAACTATTTCAGATAGCCAAGGAAATGTTAAGGCGTATATTGAACCGTCGACTGAAGTGCCGGTGCAATATTTCTTCACTCCCCAACATTCAGGAATGACAGGCTTTAATATTTTTACTCTCCAAGATAAGCAGTATATCATTTATCCCGGTGGAGGTAAATCTATGGCTCCTGATGCTTTCGCAATTTCAGAGGTATCGTTCGTAGACACTCCGCTTACCGATATGGAAGCGCCGGAGGAGACCAAGGTCACTGGTAAACTTGTAGCTCGTGCTTATGCGGCAATGAATGCTGCCGGCACTGCTGCGATGTATACTACTCAGGCTTATTGTACGCCAACTTACCATATTGAAGCTGTCGAAGGAGACCCTAACTCCGTATATATATATGCTTATGGGTCAGGTGCTCCGGGCAACAAATGGAAATTCACCGTTCCCGAAAACACATCTACAGGCATAGAAAACATCGAGGCTGCCGACGAAAACGCTCCAGTTGAATACTTCAACATGCAGGGCATACGTGTGGCACAGCCCGAACACGGCGTGTTCATCAAACGCCAGGGAAGCAAAACCACAAAGGTGGTGCTCTGATAAATACCGTTTAAACGGCGAAACGTAGGGACATGCCTTTGGCATGTTGGAACCGCACATCCGTCAAAAACGATAGGAAACGCGCATCCGTCAATTGACATGCCAAAGGCATGTCCCTACGTTTGAACCCCATACAAATCGACCTTTGATTTCACAAATTTGAGACTATAAAAAAACGCATACACAACTATGAAACTCCGAACTCTTGCCATAGCGCTGACATTGGCACTGCCGTTTGTAGTAGGTGCGAAAACCGGCTCCGACGTTCATGGCATCGTCAAAAAGCTGAGCCTCGAACAGAAGGCGCGTCTTCTTGTGGGCTGCGGCGGCACCGACGAGGCTCCGAGCCATATCACGCCCGGCGCTGCCGGATGGACTTTTCCGCTGCATGAGTTCGGCATACCGTCGGTGAATCTCGCCGACGGGCCTGTAGGGCCGCGCATCAATCCCCAGCCGTGGCTGCGGACGGCGGTCGTGTACGACGAAAACGGCCTGCCGCACGACGTAGTGACCGGCGGCGAAGCCGGAGCCGACACCACGGCCACGCAGTGGTGCACAGCATTCCCGTCGACGACTGCCCTCGCGGCGACCTTCGATACCGGCGCCGCACGCGCACAGGGCGAGGTGATGGGCGCCGAGGCCGCCGCCTACGGCGTAGACGTGCTTCTGACGCCCGGCGTCAACATAATGCGCAACCCTCTTTGCGGCCGCAATTTCGAGTACTACTCCGAAGACCCCCTGCTGACGGGCGTCCTTGCCGCCGAACTTGTCAAAGGCGTGCAGAGCAAAGGCGTGGGCACGAGCCTTAAACATTTCGTAGCCAACAACCAGCAGACAGGAAAAAAATATAACGATGCCCGGATGACGCAACGCGCTCTGCGTGAAATTTATCTGCCGGCATTCGAGCGCGTAGTGCGCGAGGCCAAACCGTGGACGGTTATGGGCTCGTACAACAAAATCGCCGGCGAATATACACAGACGAGTCAGGAACTGATGCAGCGACTGCTCCGCGACGAGTGGGGCTACGACGGTCTTGTACTCACCGACTGGACGGTGCGCCGTCCGACCGCCGACCTTCTTAAGGCGCGTTGTGCCCTTATGATGCCCGGCGAAGAAGAAATAGTGAAAGAAATCATCGAAGCCGTTCGCAGCGGTGCCGTCAGCGAGGCCGAACTCGATGCCTGCGTTGCCGATGTGCTGCGTCTGGCTCTTCGTTCGCTGTCGGCCAAGGGCTGGAAGCCGTCGAAGCCCGACCTTACCGCCAATGCGGCGCTGTCGCGGCGTCTTGGTGCCGAAGCCATGGTGCTCCTCAAAAACGACGACAAGGCGCTTCCGCTGAAAACCGGCGCCCGTGTGGCACTTTTCGGCACCTCGGCCTATAAGAGCATCGCCGGCGGAACGGGTTCGTCGAATGTCAACAAGGCATATGTTGTCGATATAGACCGCGGCCTCGCAGATGCCGGCTATAAGGTCGACGAAGAGCTTGCCGGCATATACCGCAGCTATAATGCCGTGCAGGCACGCCTCACCGACGCCCATCCCGACTGTCCGGCATGGCAGAAGATATCATACCACCGTCCCGTAATCGACGAGATGCCTTTGACCAAGGCTTCGACCCTCTTGGCGGCACAAGCCGCGCAGAACGATGCCGCCGTGGTCGTTATCGGGCGAAAGAGCGGCGAGACTTCCGACCGCGTCATTAAGGACGACTTCAACCTCAGCGCCGACGAAAAGGCCATGCTCCGGCTCGTGACAGAGGCATTCCATGCCAAAGGCAAGCCCGTGGTCGCAGTGCTCAACGTCTGCGGCACCATAGAGACGGCATCGTGGCGCGACATGCCCGATGCAATCGTGCTGGCATGGTTCCCGGGTCAGGAGTGCGGCAATGCCGTCGCCGACGTTCTGTCGGGGCGCGTGAACCCTTCGGGCCGCCTTCCGATGACCTTCCCCCTGCACTATGCCGACATGCCGTCGAGCACCAACTATCCATTCGTCGGTCAGACCGAAGGCCGCAACCACGACTATACCGACTATGAAGAAGATATATGGGTAGGCTACCGCTATTTCGACAAGTCGGGCCGCGAGGTGGCATATCCGTTCGGATACGGGCTGTCGTACACCGATTTCGCCTACAGCGACGCCAAAGTGAGCCGCAAGGGCGACAAGACTACCGTTTCGGTCACCGTGACCAACACCGGCGCAGTTCCGGGCCGCGAGGTGGTGCAGCTCTATGTGAGCGCGCCCGAAAACGGTCTTCTGAAGCCTGCCGCCGAGCTGCGCGGCTTTGCCAAGACGCGTGAGCTTGCCCCGGGGCAGGCTGAGCGCGTGAGCATCACCGTCGCCGATGCCGACCTTGCATCGTTCGACCAAGACAATTCGCGGTGGGTGACCGCCGCAGGCACTTACACCGCACGTCTCGGCCACCACGTGGGCGACTATGCCGTTTCGCTGCCCTTCACCGTCAAAAAAGAGCGTGTACGTACCGTGGCCGACATTCTCGCCCCGGTGAAGCCCGTAAAGACAATCACGCCTACGCCCGACCCGTTCCAAAACATGACCTGGCACAAGGGCACTGACTTCAAAATCATAGGCCGCTGCTACGGCGACTCGCTGCCCCTCTACAGCCGCGTGCCGGCCTTCCTCAAACCCGTAACCCGCGAAGCCCTCTACAACCTGGGGCAGCACAGCACGGGCATGGCAATCCGCTTCCGCAGCAATTCACCCGAAATTGCGCTCAGGTGGCAGAGCCTTTTCACAAACGACATGACCCATATGGCGTCGATGGCATCGCGCGGCGCCGACCTCTACTACCTCAACGACAAAGGCGAGTGGCGCTACCTTGCCCCGGCACGCCCCATGGGCGACCCCACGACATGGCTCATCATCGGCGGCATGGAACCGCAGATGCGAGAGTACATGCTTCATCTGCCGCTCTACGACGGCGTCAAGAGCCTCGAAATAGGCATAGCTGACGGCTCGGTGATAGAAAACCCGGCGGTCGACAGTCCTTCGTCGGCACGCAAACCCGTAGTAATCTACGGCAGCTCAATACAGCACGGCGCCACGGCATCGCGCCCCGGCATGGCGCCGAGCAACATGCTCCGCCGTGCGCTCGACACCGATGTGGTGAACCTCGGTTTCAGCGCCAACGCCCACATTGACTACGAAATAGCGCGTATGATGGCCGATGTCGATGCGTCGGTCTATGTGCTCGACTTCGTACCCAACGCCCTGGTGTGGGAAATCGAGGAGAAGACCGACGAGTTCGTGCGCATACTGCGCGAGCGCCGTCCCGACGTGCCGCTCGTCTTCATCGAAGACCCCTATTTCACCTACACCCAGCTCGACGTGGCCGGAAAAGCCAAAATCGACGGCAAGAACGAGGCTATCCGTGCGAAATACAGGCAGCTCACCGATGCAGGGCTGAAGAACACCTATTACATCACAACCGACCAAATAACGACGCCCGACGGCGAATGGTCGTCGGACGGCATACACTATACCGACCTGGGCTACCGCAGATACTGCGACGCCCTTCTTCCCATTCTGAAAGAAATATTGAACAAATAAGCAATTATCATAATAACGGATTAATAATGACATTCAGACTCCCGACAACCCTTGCCATTGCCTTTGGCATAGCTCTCGCTGCCGACGCCGTGACGGTCACCGACAAATATGCCGTCGATACCGAGGTCTGCGACCCCGTGCTCATTTATACCGGCGGTCTGGCAAAACGTGCCACCTGGAACCGGCAGAACTTGACGCCGTATATAACGCATCTGTATGCCGACGGTACGCGCGACTGGTTCTACGACACATTTATCTTCAACGAAACAATACGCAGTTGCGCGCGCGGCAATGTGGTGCTCGGAAACTCTTCGGGCGGACAGATAGCTTCGCTCAAAGAGGACTGGGTGTGGTGGCTCGACCATGTGTTCGGCCGCGGACACGACCTGCACGTGCTCGACCGCGTGATTTCGGAGCAGAAGCAGACCCTCGGCGAGCCGCGTCTGCGTCATAAGGTAATTATCGGTACTTGTGCCCCGTGCAAGGACGGCTCGAACGGCGGTGCCGTGTGGGCCGACATCAACTGGGGTGAAATCGACGGCGTGAAGATGGATTTTTCGAAGCGTGCTGACAGGCTGAAGGCCGCCTGCTGGATGGTCGACCAAATCAAAGAGCGTTTCGAGGCTCAGAACTACGAAAACATCGACCTCGCCGGCATATACTGGATTGAAGAGAGCCTTTTCAGCAATGCAGACATCATAGCCGACGTAAACGACCACATACGCAGCATAGGCCTGCGGTCGTATTGGATTCCTTATTGGGACAACAACGACGAGTATGCTCTCAACGGCATGGACCGTTACCATTTCGACATGGTATGGCGCCAGCCCAACTATTTTTTCTACGAGCGCGACGGCAAGACGCTTCCGCCCAAGAGCCAGCTGATAGAGTGCATCGAAAGCAGCAAACGTTTCGGCCTCGGCCTTGAATTGGAGTTCGAGACTTCGGGCACGAGCAACGGCCTCAACAACGTTGCGCCCAAGATGCATCAGCGTCTTATCGACTATATCGACGAGTTCGAGCGCCTCGGCGTGTGGGACGATAGCGGCGTGGCCCACTATGGCGGCTCTAAGGGCTATATCGACATGCTGAACAGCGGCGACGCCGTGAACCAGGCAACTATGGACCGTCTTGCCGGCATAGTCAAGAAGCGTCAGCTCAAATTCGCGCAGCAATCTTCGGGCATCGAAGATATCACCGCACCCGAGGCGCGGCAGTTTGCCTATGCGTCGCAGGGCAAAATTTTCATAACGTCCGATGCTCCCGACGCTATGGTCTACACCCTTGCCGGCGTGCCGGTTTTCTACGGAAACGGGCTTTTTGAATGTAAATCAGGTCTCTATATAGTCACCGACGGCCAAGGCCGTTCTGTAAAACTTGCAGTGAAATGAAAATACACAAGAACTGTTTAGCAACACTTTTCTGCGCCATTGCGGCCTTGGCCGTCTCGGCTGAAGATGTCAACCGCTACGGCACCGACCTCAGTTCCGACATGGCTTTGATTTATGCCGGGGGCGACCAGCGTCCCGAATGGACTGTCGAAGAAATCACCCCTTATGTGATACATACCTATGCCGACGGCACACGCGACTGGTTTTTCGACGCCTTCCTGTTTCTGGAATTTTCATCAGGCTCTACAGGAGTGGCTTTCGACAACGGCGGCCACGGGCGCAAGGCCGTGAAGGCCGACTACGAATGGCTGCTCGACCGCACTTTTGCCCCCGGCTGCAAGCTTGCGGCGCTCGACAGCGTGATTGAGGCCGGAAAGGCCGAATTGGGCGCTCCTCGTCTGCGCCACAAGGTGGTACTCGGCATCCCGGCGCCCATCAAGGTGGTGCGTGACTGGGGCGAACTTAACGGGCATCACCTCGACTTTGCCAACGATGCCGACCGCATAGAGGCCACCAAATGGTATATCGACCAGGTCGCCAAGCGCTTCGATGCCGCAGGATACAAGAACATCGACCTTATGGGCATATATTGGCTCGAAGAGGCTCTGTTCACCAACGGGGGCATCATGCCGGCTGTAAACGACTATATCTATCGCAAAGGGCTGCGCTCCTATTGGATACCTTACTACAAGGACAACGCGCAATTCCGTTTCAACTGGAAGAAATACGGTTTCGACATGGCCTATCAGCAGCCCAACTATTTCTTTGAACGCGAAATACCGATGAGTCAGCTTGAAGCCGCCTGTGACGAGTCGAAACAGTGCGGAATGGGTCTTGAGATGGAGTTCGAGAGCCAAGGCAAGAGCCGTGTGCAGCACGACGACCCTGACAGCTATTATGACCGCCTTATCGACTATCTCGACGTGTTCGAGAAAAAAGGTGTGTTCGACGAGGCTTCGGTGGCATGGTATTCAGGCACAAAAGGCTTCCTCGACCTCGCACGCAGCAAAGACGCCAAGAACCATGAGCTTGCCGACCGCATGGCGCGCATCGTTGCCAAACGTCAGGCCGCCAAAGCCGCTTCGCTCAAATACCCCGAGTTTGAAATCCGCGACCTCGCGCTTATATATCAGGGCGACAAACGTCGCCCCGAGTGGACTGTCGAGGACTTTATGCCTTATGTCAGCCATCAATTCGCCGACGGACATCGCGACTGGACTTTCGACGGTTTCCTTTTCCTTGAAACGGACATCGACGGCAAAGTGAGGTTCTTCCCTTGGGCAGGCGATGAAGGCGCCACGCAGAAAGACTGGCAGTGGTATATCGACAAGGTATATCAGAAAGACCGCGGCCTCGCCGCTCTCGACAAATGTATATCGAAGCTCAAAAAAGAAATCGGAGACCCCGGCTTCAAACACAAGATTGTGCTCACCATGCCTGTGCCTGTAAAAGGCAACAAACATTGGGGACGCCTCAACGGGCGTGACCTCGATTTCGACCGTACTGAAGACCAGGTGGCGGCGAGCGAGTGGTATATCAACCAGATGGTCGACCGCTTCAAAAAGGCAAAATACAAAAACCTTGAACTGACGGGCATCTATTGGCTCGACGAGGATATGTGCCATACCGACGGTTTCCCGAAGCACATAGCGCCGTTCATACACTCCAAAGGCCTGAAATTTGTGTGGATACCTTATTTCAAAGGCCGAGGCTATGAAAAATGGCGCGAGCTCGGTTTCGACATAGCGTATCAGCAGCCAAACTACATCTTCCATACGCCCAGGCTCGAAAAACGCCTTGACGAGGCATGCGACGTGTCGCTGCACAACGGCATGGCCATGGAATTCGAGTGCGACGGAATGACACCCTTCCATGCCAAAGACTCAAACTACGACGGCGTGATGAAATATATCGACGCTTTTGAAGTTAACAATGTGTGGCAGACATGCCCCGTGGCGTACTACACGGGCACTAAAGGTCTGCTTGAACTGAAAAACAATCCGTGCCCTGAAAATCAGGCGCTGACCGACAGACTATTCAACAAGATAGTCGAACGGCGCGCCAAATTGAAAAAATGACGAAGCGTCTAATCACTTCTATAATTTCTATGCTGCTGCCGGCCGCCTTCGGGCTGTCGGCCGCAGTTGTGACTACCGGCAACGGGACGCTGTCGTACCGTGAGCATACGCCCTGGAGCGGCGAAATCGCAATAGATTTTGCGCCCTGCATGGCGAACGAGCTGTTCACTTTCAGCTCGGTAGCACTCGACTCTGTTGTCGTGAACAAGACAAGTTCCGACAACATCGGGCCATTCGGCCTTGTCGGCGGAGGGTGGAGCGGCGGAAACCATCTCAACGGCGGTATGCGCTCGGCTCGAACCGACAGCATCGAAGTTAGCCTCGACGGCGTGCCGCTCGATTTGTCCGTGCCGTTGCAGAGCAAAGGCTCGGTTTTGACCGTGCGCGTGTTCAATACGCTGCTTATGCCTGCCGACACCGTGCCGTTCGCACTTGAAACCATGACATACCGCGTTTCGGGCAACAGCATTGAGGTCACGGGTGAGCACCGTTTTGTCGCGCCGCATCCTGTCGCTGTCGACCGCTACTACGGCATGCAGTCGATGTTCGACGGTGAAACCGAGATGCTTACGCCCGGCGGCTCCTACGGCGTCTGGACTCCCGTCGCGTCTGTCAACCGCTTCGACAAAGCTTCGGCGCCGGGCTTCTGCACTTTTGTCGAGCATTCGCCTGTAGGCTATCAGGCTTGTTGGATGGACCCGGCAACGGGTATTGGCGACCGCCGGATGGTTGACGGCGCCGATTGGGTGTTCATAGGCAACTCCTGGACGAAATCATACCATAAACTCATCGGGGGCAAAACCGTCGCTCCCGGCGACACCACGCTTTGGCGCGGTGTCTATACCTGGTTCAAAGAGCCGGTTTCCGACGGCTGCCGGGGCACACTGGCCGGGCAATATGCCTTTGCAGGAAATATCGGCGGACAAAGCATCATATTCTATATCAATAAATTCGGAAAAACAACAATCATACCCATAAACCAATGAAACGCACATTGTCGCTTGTTATTCTGCTTACGGCTATTGTCGCCGTGCAGGCCGCCGTGCCCAAAATCGTAGCCCACAGAGGCCATCACAGAGCCGAAGGTTCGGCACAGAACTCCATACGCTCGCTTGTCAAAGCCGACTCAATCGGTGCCGATGCCTGTGAGTTTGACGTGTGGATTTCGGCCGACGATGTGCTGTATGTAAACCATAATGCCGATGTCGACGGAGTAATAATCGAGACCGCCGACTCTAAAACGCTCGATAATTGCCGCCTTGCCAATGGAGAGGCAGTGCCGCGCCTTGATGCCTTTTTGGATACTGCCCGTACGCTCGGCATAGACCTTGTGCTCGAAATCAAACCGCACAAAGACCGTGCGCGAGAGAATGTCGCCGTGCCTATGGCGATAAAGATGGTCGCAGACAAGGGGCTTGCCGACCGCACGAGCTATATAACTTTTTCGCGGAATGCGTTCGACATACTCGTGCGTGAGAGCGGCCGTCCAGTGCTTTATCTTAATGGCGTAAGCCCTAAGGTCTTGCAGGAAATCGGCGGAACGGGTGCCGACTACCACATCAATGTGTTCCGCAAGAACCCGGAGTGGATTGAAGAACTGCATCGCCGCGGATGTCCCGTGAATATATGGACGGTCGATTCGGAAGCCGACATACAGTGGTGCATAGACCATGGCGCCGATTTTATAACTACGAACGAACCCGAACTCGCTCAGCGCCTCGTAGAGAAGGCTTACGCTCCGAGAAAGCTCAAAGTGATGAGCTACAATCTGCGTTTCGGCGAACGGGCTTCGATGCAGCGCATTGCCGATGAAATCAACGCCCAAAAGCCCGATTTCGTTGCACTTCAGGAAGTCGACATAAACAGCATGCGAGAGCTCGCAAAAGCCAACAACGGCATCAACTTCATCAACGAGCTTGCCCGGCTTACAGGTATGTTCGGCTATTTTGGCCGTACCATCAATTTCAGCGTGCCCGGCGGCTACTACGGCATAGGCATTCTGTCGAAGCATCCGGCAGTGTCGGTTGAAAGCATCGATTTGCCCAACCCCAAGGCCGTCGAGCCGCGAATAATGCTGAAAGGGCGTTTCTTGCTCGACGGGCACATGCCGTTTGTGTTCGCATCGACGCACTTCGACTTCAAAGACCCTGAAACCATAGCCTTGCAGGCCGAATACATTGTGCCCAAGCTCGAAGCCGAAGGAGTCCCGGCTATAGTCGCCGGCGACCTAAACAGCGCTCCCGGCTCAAAAGCCATAGACTTCTTGGCAGAGAAAGGCGCGCTGCTTTCAGGCTCGGCTCCGACATTCCCTGCTGAAGAGCCCAGGGTGCGCATTGACCACATATTCGGTTTCCCGAAAGCATCATTCATTCTTGACAGCACATCCGAAGGACCGTCATCGAAGTATGCCGCATCCGACCATCTGCCTGTGATTTCCAACATCATCGTCGATTATACCAAATGAGAAACCTGACGTCTGTATTTTTCGTCGCCGCGGTGTCTTCAGCCGCTGCGGCGCAACTGCATGTGAGCACTCCGGCAACGTCGATGCTGCTCGATGCCACACCCGGAGAACGTGTTGAATTCGTGTATTACGGTCCGGCTTTGTCAGAGACCGACATCCCGTCGATAATGGCCGTAGAGAAGCATGTCGATGCCTATCCTGTATATGGTATGGACGCTTGGAACCCCTATGCTTTCGCTGCCACGCATGCCGACGGGAGCATGAGCAGCGACATGCGCGTGGAGTCTTCGTCGCAACAGACCGGCGAGGATGGTTCTGTGCTTACACGTGTGCACCTCAAAGACACGCTATATCCGTTTTTCATAGACTTGTGCTACCTTACACGAACCGACAGCGATATCATCGAGATGTGGACTGAGGTAAGCCATGGCGAACGCAAGCCCGTGCGACTGACCGAATATGCCTCGGCATATCTGCCTATCCGTCGCGGCGATGTGTGGCTCTGCCATCTCAACGGCGCTTGGGGCAACGAAGGCAATCTGAATCAAGAGAAACTTCTGCCGGGAATAAAGACAATACGCAATATCGACGGGGTGCGCAACTCGCAGAATGCGCATTCTGAGGTGATGTTCAGCCTCGACGGAAAACCCGACGAGCGAAAGGGGCGCGTAATCGGCGCAGCCTTGTGCTATGGTGGCAATTATGACCTGTCGGTCAATACCGACGCTTCGGCATGGCACCGTTTCACCGCCGGAATAGACTCGGACAACTCGGCGTATGACCTTGAGAAAGGCGAAACCTTCGTTACGCCCGTGCTTGCGTTGACCTACAGCGAAAAAGGCACTTCGGGTGTGAGCCGCAATTTTCACCGCTGGGGGCGCAAATACCGCATGAGCCACGGCGACAGAGAGCGCCTCGTGCTGCTGAACAGTTGGGAAGGCATATATTTCGATGTCAACGAACCTGTCGTAAACGAGATGATGGCCGATGTGGCCGAGATGGGTGGAGAACTGTTCGTTCTCGACGACGGCTGGTTCGGCGATAAATATCCCCGGACGGGCGATAAGACAGGCCTCGGCGACTGGGTCATAGACCGCAACAAACTGCCTAACGGCATCACTGACCTTTTGAAATCGGCTGATGAAAAAGGACTTAAATTCGGCATATGGATTGAGCCTGAGATGGTAAGCCTCTACAGCAGTCTTTATGAAAAGCACCCCGACTGGATTATACAGGCAAAAGGCCGTGAGCCGGTCTATGGCCGCGGAGGCACGCAGCTTGTGCTCGACCTGGGCAACCCCGAGGTTCAGGAGCACGTTTTCGGGGTCTTCGACCGCCTTATGACGGAATATCCGGCCATAAACTATATAAAATGGGATGCCAACATGCCCGTCAAGAACCACGGCTCGCATTATCACGACGCCAAGTCGCAGAGCCGCCTGTTCATCGACTACCACCGGGGCTTTGAGAATGTTTGCCGCAGAATAAGGGACAAATATCCCGATGTTACAGTGCAGGCCTGTGCCAGCGGCGGCGGACGCGCCAATTGGGGTATAATGCCTTATTTCGACGAGTTCTGGGTGAGTGACAACACGGACCCTCTGCAGAGGGTGTACATGCAGTGGGGTACAAGCTATTTTTTCCCTGCGATTGCAATGGCCCAGCATATATCGGCGTCGCCGTGCCACGCCACTCATCGCGCCACGCCGATGAAATACCGCATCGATGTTGCAATGAGCGGACGTCTCGGACTTGAGATGCAGCCAAAGCACATGACGCCTTTCGAGAAACAGCTTTGCAAAGATGCTATAGCGGCGTATAAGAAAATACGCCCTGTGGTGCAGCTTGGCGACCAGTACCGTCTGCATTCGCCATACGACGGCGACGGCGTGGCCGCACTGATGTATGTCGACGAGCCTCGCGACAAGGCCGTATTCTTTTGGTACAAGACCCAAGATTTCCATAACCACCATTATCCGCGTGTAACGATGGATGGCCTCGACCCTGAAAAAATGTACCGCGTAACGGAACTGAACCGTATAGACAACGCGCCGCTTGACTGCGAGGGCAAGACTTTCTCTGGAGCGTGGCTTATGGCCAATGGCATTGACCTTCCTTACCGGCATCAGGTAGATGTTGACATGATGTCTGATTATTCGAGTCGCGTGTTATTTTTGGAAACCGTGGAATTATGAAACGATATTTTGTTTTTGCCGCAGCGATGATGGCTCTGCCATGCGTATCGGCTCAAACGCTCTTGCATTGTTCCGACAGGACTTTCTCGCTGCCGTCGGTGAGATATATGCATAAAATAAGACCGGCAGACAGCTGTGCCACAGTCAGTGTAACGGCATTGCCCGAAGGTTTGCGATGGAATGAACAGCGTCGTCTTGTCGAAGGCCGCATCGATACAGAAGGCGATTATGTATATAATGTTGTCGTAAACGGAACGGATACAGTTCCTGTTTCCTTGACCGTGAGCTCGAACCTGCCAATGCCTACCCCTATGATGGGGTGGCTGAGCTGGAATGTCGTGCTGTCGAATGTTTCGGCGTCGTTGTTGCGCGAGACTGCCGATGCCTTCCACGACAAAGGGCTTTACGATGCCGGCTACCGTTGGCTCGGTATCGACGATGACTGGCATTGCGGCCCCGAACGTCCGGCCGACGGCATTCCGGCTCCGAACCGTGACCGTTTTCCCGAAGGAATGGCGGCAGTCGGCGACTATCTGCACGACAGAGGTTTTAAATTCGGCATCTATTCTACCGCCGCGCTTGCCACATGCGACAATAAATTCGGCTCATATCTTCATGAAGATGTTGACGCACGCGAATACGCACGCTGGGGCGTCGATTTCCTGAAATACGATTATTGCCATGTGCCGAGCCTGAAACTCGGCGACGGCACATATCAGCATCAGCCTACAGCCGAATATCTGTACGGTCGCATGCGCGACGCCATTAAACGGAGCGGAAGGCCTATAGTATTGTATATGTGCGAATGGGGCTCTACCAAACCGTGGACGTGGGCACACCGTGTCGATGCACCCATGTGGCGCGCCACGCACGACCACCGCGACGGCTGGATGGGGCGCATCCTCGAAGAAGACGTGCACAAGCAAGGGATAGGGGTATGGCAAGCTTTGCAGATATGGCCTGAACTATGGCCGTATACCGGGGTGAACCATTTCAGCGACGCCGATATGCTTTGCATAGGCATACGTGGCCGCGGGCTTGCTTCGAGCATAATACTTGAGGGAGTCTCGCGCCGTAAGGAAGATGGTGCGTTTATTAAGGACGGGAAACCATACTTGGGCATGACGTCCGACGAGGCCAAAACCGAGTTTGTGATGTGGTGCATGTGGAGTTCTCCGCTGATGTTGTCGCTCGACGCACGCGATGCCATCGACCCCGAAGACCTCGCCGTTATTACAAATCCTGAGCTTATCGCGATAAATCAGGATGCGATGGGGCAGTGTGCCGAATATCTCGGTGTGAGGAATGGTGTGCAGTTGTGGGCAAAAGACCTCGCCGACGGCTCTGTGGCCGTCGCGGCTGTAAACCTCAATGACGACCCCGTAGAATATACCCTTGATTTGTCGGAGGTCGATGCGCTCGATGCCGATGCAGTCTACAATGCCCGAAATCCGTTGATTCGCAGCGATGAAGGTAGTATAAAGGGCAACACATCGTTTGTTCTCTCTCCGCATGCCGTGAAGGTGTTGCGGCTGTATGCCACCGACTGATTAACGCTGCTGAAATACAGCGGCATCGGGCCTTTGTTGCATCCTGATGCCGCTTTTTTTGCACTGCTGTATAATATATGCGGATAAAAAACGTTAGAGAAGTGTAATTTAGTGTAATTATCCATGGCCAAAAAGAATAGCTCTGATTTCATAGACTTCAACGCACTGCTTAAATTATACCTGTCGAAATGGTATCTTTTCGTGATAGCGGTCGTGCTATGTGCGTTTATAGCCTTCATTTATATACGTCGCACTCCCACCGAGTATGCCGTCCGCGCGAATGTCCTGATTACTCAGGAAAATGCCAACCCGATGGCTAATTTCGGAGGTTTGGGTGAGCTGTTCGGAGCCAACGGCAATGTCGACGACGAGATTTTTGTCCTTGCATCGCACTCCCTGTATAAAGATGTCGTAAAAGATTTGGGCACCAACGTGTCGCATTCGGTCAAGACAGGTTTCCTGCGTTGGGAGATGGCATATCCGGAATATCCTGTCGATGTCACTGCCGATGCCGGAATAATCGATACCTTGCGAACCGGCATAACATTCAAAATCAATGTCGACAAACACGGAAAGGCCGATATCAAGGCCAAAGTAAAGCGCAGTGTGGTGGCCGATGTCAAAGACGCCTCTCTTCCTGCTGTTGTAGATACTCCCTTGGGTCAGTTTACGGTGAGCACTACGCAGTACTATGTACCCGGCGAAGACCTTTCGACCAGGGTGTCGGTCTACGGATATGATACTGCGGCAGAAAAGCTCGACAAGGATGTCGTCTGCGACATACCCAACAAGCGAAGCAATGTCATTCAGATGGGCATAGATACGCCCAACCCCGATTACGGCAAAGACATACTCAATGAGATTGTAAAGAAATACAATAAACGCGGCATTGCCGAGAAAAACGCCCAAAGCGTGAGCACGGCCTCCTTTATCGACGACCGTCTTGCCTTATTGTCTTCCGACCTCGCCAAGGCCGAGAAAGAGATTCAGGACTACAAGCAGCGCAAAGGAATAGTCGATGTGCAGGCCGAAGCCGTATATCAGTCCGAGAAGAAAGGCAAGATAGAAGAAGCACTCCTTACGGCCGAGACGCAGAGCGAAGTCCTCAGAATGACCCAGGCTTTCGTCGCTGACCCTGAGAACGCATACAGCCTTATTCCGATGAGCATCGACAACAAGAGCCTGCAGGCTTCGGTAGAGGCTTATAACGAGTTGGTGCTTAAACGGATGGAACTTCTAAACAATGCCAAGCCCAACAACAGCGTTTTGAAAGGGCTTTCTGCGCAAATCGATGCCATGCGCGGCAATGTGGCCGAATCCCTCGGCAAAGCGGCGCAGTCGTCTGATATTACCATCCGTGACCTGAGACGTGAGAAATCGCTTGCAGATGCACGTTTGGGCGATATTCCGACGCAAGAACGCGAATTCCTCGACATGAAGCGCCAGCAGACGGTCAAACAACAGCTCTATCTCTTCTTGCTCCAACGCCGCGAAGAGACGGGCATGCTTCTTGCCAATGCACTGCCTAAAGGCACTGTCATCGACGAAGCATACACTTTGAGCGAGCCGCTCGGATTGTCGAACAAGACACTCCTCGCTATTGCAATGCTTTTGGGCCTTTGCCTTCCGCCCTTATATCTTTATGTGCGTAAACTTCTGCGCAACCGATTTGAGACACGTCAGGAAGTCGAGGCTGTCACCGATGTGCCCATACTTGGCGAGATGTGCAACGACCGCAGCGGCAATACCCTCGTTGTCACGGCATCGAGCAATTCTTCGGCGTCTGAGCTTTTCAGGCTCATGCGCTCCAACCTTACATTTATCCTCAACGACCCTCGAGACAAGGTGGTGCTGATGACATCAAGCACTTCGGGCGAAGGCAAATCGTTCATATCGATAAACCTTGCGGCTTCTTTGGCGCTCCTTGGCAAGAAGGTGTTGCTGGTTGGTCTTGATATACGCAAGCCTCGTCTCGCCGAATATCTCGGTCTGTCGCCGAAGTTCGGGATTACGCAGTATCTGTCGTCCGATTCCATCGAACTTAAGCAGATTATATCGCATATTCCCGATGCTCCCGGTCTCGACGCCATCTGTGCCGGTCCTGTGCCCCCGAATCCTGCCGAGCTGCTTTCGTCGCAGAAGGTCGACCGTCTTTTTGCCGAACTCCGCACTATGTACGACTATGTCATAGTCGATACCGCACCTATCGGTCTTGTCAGCGACACCTTTACGCTCGACCGCATAGCCGATGCCGCCATCTACGTATGCCGTGTCAACCATACTCCGTTGTCCGACCTGCAGCTTGTCAACGAGATACACGAGCAGCGCCGCCTCAAGAAGCTTTCGCTGGTCATCAACGGCTCGGCCGCGCACAAGCGCTACGGCTACGGCAACGATTCGTCGAAATAACCCGGCATCCGCTGCTACGGCACGTTGACTTATGGTTGAGAAATACAAGCTATACACCGGTTTCCTCTTCGGTGCGCTGTGGACGCTTCTGTGCTTCAATTTTGTCGCAGAAGAACTTGTTCCGCCGCTTGAGAAACTGCGTCCGGCGGTATATTTGATGTGTGACGGTATTTTTATAGTCCTCGGCCTTATTTCAATGCGCAACCGGCGTGACATCCTGATATTCGTGTCGTTTCTGCTTATCGCAATAGTATCGAAGTACCTCAACCATCTCGGGTTTATATACTTTATCAACGGCTTTCGTGACTTCATCGGTCTTATATTCGCGTTCCCGATTATCCGCTATCTGTGGAATTCGAAAAACGGTGAGCGTTTCATCAAGTCTTTCGACCGACAGTTGTACTTATTTCTTTGGCTTCAGGCATTCTGCCTGACGTGGCAGTTTATCCGCTATGGCGCAAACGACCACGGCGGCGGTACGCTTGGTTTCGGCGGTTCGGGAACGATTTCGACACTCATCTATTTCGTGTCGTTCTATCTCATTACAAAACGTTGGGACGATGTCAAGTCATACTGGCAAAACCTCAGAGCCAATAAAGTTTTGGTCTTCCTGTTTTTTCCCACTTTCCTAAACGAGACTAAAATCAGCTTTATCTTTTTCGCCTGCTATTTCCTGCTTCTGCTGAGGATTGACTGGTCGCTCCTGCGCAAGTTGATGCTTGCGTCGCCGCTTATTTTTGTAGGGGTGTTGGGTGTTGGATACGTATACTTGTCAGTCACCGACCAGGAAGCCGATTATGTGCTTTCATACGATTTTTTTCAAAACTATCTTGTAGGCGAAGACATTGATTTTCTTGTAGAAATGTCTGAAAAAGTACAGGACGGGCTTATCGAAACCGATAATGTCTGGACTGTGGATATTCCGCGCTTCTCCAAGATTTTTCTCGCTCCCGAAGCCGTCGAAAAGACGGGCGGCGGTCAGCTTTTCGGTGCTGGCCTCGGACAGCTTAAAGGCGGCACAGTGCTCGCCTATACTCCGTTTGCCTTCAATAACAAATGGCTCATCAACGGTTCGCGACCTTGGTGGTTCAGCCTGTTCATCCAGTTGGGCTATATCGGCATAATATGGTTCTTTATTAACATGGCCGGGATTATCGGCATGAGCAGTGGTGTGCCTCGAGGTTTGAACATCAAGATTTTCCTGTGGGTGATTGTATTGCTCTCGCTGTTCTACAACGACTCACTGCGTATTTTCCCCTATTGTTTCCTCCTGTTCTATGGTGGTGCTTATTCGACGTTTGGAGTTCCGGCTGGTGTTGATAACAAAGATTTGAAAAATGTCGACAGACAGCGTTGATAAGAACAAACGGATAATGCGGAATACATTTTTCTTGTATTTCCGCATGATTTTTGTGCTTCTTGTCTCATTGTACACGTCGAGGGTGGTTTTGGAAGTTCTTGGCGTTGTAGATTATGGCATATACAATGTTGTCGGCGGAATTGTGTCTTTTATGGCCTTTTTTAATACGAGTCTGTCGAATGTGTCGCAGCGGTATATCAATATTGGCCTTGGTGAGAAAGATCCGGAAAAAACTTCTTTGGCCTTTGCCCAAAGCCTGACTTTGTTTTTGCTTGTTTCACTGACGATAGTGCTTCTTGCCGAAACTTTGGGGGTGTGGTTTGTCGAAACTCGTCTTACCATCCCTGCCGGCCGGGAATATGCGGCGTTTTGGGTGTTGCAGTTTTCCCTGCTTTCGATGGTGTGCACCATCAATCAGGTGACGTTTATGAGTGATATTGTCGCCAATGAAAGTATGGGCATTTATGCATATCTCGGCGTCTTTGAGGCGCTTGCAAAGCTCTCAATAGTGTTGGCGCTTCGTGTTTTCGGGTCGGGAGACTCTCTTGTGCTTTATGCGGCGCTTATTGCATTTGTGTCGCTGGTGACCACATTGTTCTATATAATTTATTGCCGTCGACGTTTCCCGGAAGCCAGGCTGCGTATGGTGTGGCATTGGCCGCTTGTGAAGGAGATGGGTCGTTTTATGGGGTATAATCTGTACGGATGCTTCTGTTGGACTGCCGGATTTCAGGGAGCCAATGTTTTGCTTAATATATTCTTTGGCCCAACAATCAATGCCGCAAGAGGTCTTGCAATGCAGATAAACTCTGTCATACTCCGCTTTGCCGTCAATCTCTCCATGGCTTTCAAGGCTCAAGTGATGCAGTCGTTTGCTGTAGGGCAGATAGAATATATGACCTCCTTACTTAAAAAGTGCAGCGTCTACTCGTTTTTATGCGTATTTTTCCTTGCATTGCCGGTGGTTTCAAACATCGATTTTGTTCTCGCATTGTGGCTCAAAGAGGTGCCGCCGTTTACTGCTGTTTTCGTGTGTCTGGTGATTTTAGACTCTCTATTTGTGTGTCTGTCCGATGTGCTTTGGCTTGGGACGAGTGCCACGGGCGAAATACGGCGTAATCAGGTCTATGGACGCTCGCTGATGCTTGTCGGTCTGGTGGTTTCGTATATGATTTTGAAAATCCATGCCGACCCGTTGGTGCCGTTCATAGTCACCATCTTGGTTTCAATCCTGTATTTGGTTTATTCGCTTTTTGATTTGAGAATGCAGATTGGTTTAAGCGTGAGGCATTATTTTTCAGCGGTTGTCAAGCCATTATCCATAGTGGCATTTTCGCTTGGCTTTTCAATCATTCTCATTTGTTTGTTTGTGCAACAAGGCTTTGTGCGATTGTTGTGTGTGGTTGCCGCCGAACTTGCCGTAGGACTCCCGATTATATATTTGAAGGTGCTTGATGGCCAAGAACGCAATTTTGTACGCAACAAACTTCTTGGATTCTTAGGCCGTAAAGGTTGAGAAGGCTGTTAGGTCTGTCGGAATTGCCATGTTATTGGATGTATGCCATAAAATCTTTCATGGCTTGTGCTGTAAAGTAGGTGTTGACATCGGGCGTAAGTGTCACCTCGCCAAATCGACATTCGCCGTTGATGTCATAGAAATCTATTCGGGCGAAAGGCAAGCCAGCCGAAAGGGCTTTTGCTGCCGCAATCATTTGGGACAATGATGCGGGCCGTTTTATCTTATGGCTGATAGGGCGTTTCACTACGTTGGCAATCGGTTGCCAATCCATGTCGAATGCCATGTTCGGGGTTACATGACCGTTTACTTTACGGTCTTCATAGTATAGTATAAACCGTGGCATCCCGTCGAAACAGAAGAATTTGTAGTCTTGTGGCAATTTTTCGCCTTCGCCCTTTAATTCGTAAAGTTCCTCGGCAAGTATCCTCGGTCTGATTTGAGCGTAATGTACTTGGCCCGACAGCTCTCCGTATGGAAATCTCAGCCACTTTTTGAGTTGCGCTTTTGTGGCTTCGATGTCAAGTTTGGATTTGTCGCGCACTAATATATTTGTGCCGCAGCCGTTGTTGGTCTTTAATACAAATTTGTCGGGGAGGCTCGACCAGTCAATATCTTCCTCGCAATCCCATGTGCCGTAGAGTTGCGGCAGGACATTCTCTTTGCCGATGCGCTCTTTGACATATTCGCGCACTTTTATTTTGTCGGCAAGGTCTCCGTAGTGTCGGAGCAGAGGCTTGTCCTTGGTCGCTTCTATCATATTGGCAATGGCAAACTCTTGGAGGTTTTTTGGTTTGTCCCAATTGATTTTAGAACCTGTCCAGCGCCAATATCTGAAGCCTAAAATTGTTTTAGGCATTTTCGATGTCAACAGCGCCATCAATTTTAATATCGGATAGGGTATTTTTTCTAATTTGCTGTTTGCCATTATTTTGATTGTGTCAGGAGTTCGATGTACATTTTTTCAAAGCACTTTTCTACGTTGGATGCGTGGAATTTGTGTGCATGTTCGGCCGACTTGATGCCCATCTCGGAGCGTTCGACGGGGTGGGCAAGCATCCATGCGATTGCCTCCGATATGTCGTCGACGTTTCTCGGGTTCACCGTTATTCCGTTTTCGCCGTCGCTGACGAGGTCGGTTATGCCGCCGACATCGGTTGTTATTATCGGGAGTCCGTAGTTCATGGCTTCGAGAATGGATATCCCAAACGATTCGAATATTGATGGATGTACGAATACGTCGCTCTTTTGCAGCAGGCGGTTTTTGCCGTCAGCGTCGAGCCATCCGTGGTATTTTATCATGTCGGATATGCCGTATTGTGAAATCAGATGCTCCATGCGTGTCACTTCGCCGATGCCACCTATATGAAGCTCGATTTTGCCTTCAAATTGCTGTTTGTTGCGGCCAATGGCTTCGATGGTTTCAAATATGCCTTTGCGGTCGTCGAGTGCGCCGAAATAAGACAGGATTAACGGCCCTTCGCTTGTTTTAGGCTTGCGAACCGGCGAATAGTTGTCGATAGAGTTCGGTATGTAGAACACCTTCCGGCCTAAGTTGTTGTTACGCAGGAAGCTCACGAAGTTAGTGGAAACTGTGGCAGTGGCATCGGCATGATTGCACACAGAACTTACGGCCTTGCTCCTGCTTTTGTAGAACTCCTCAAACTTGGCGCCGTGGATGTGCAACACGACCTTTTTCCCGAGCGCTTTCATCAGCATCACGAAAATGCTGCAACGGAAGAAGTCGGAGAACGATGCCGAGTGGATATGCGCGATTTTGTATTTGGGCGAAATGTATCGCAGGCATTTGAAAGCGGCTGTAATCGGCAGGATATATTTCGAAAATCCGTCTTGATGGATTTTGACGAAATTAAAAGTCTCCATCATTGCCGACTGAGATTTGATTACGGTGGCTATGCCGCCGCGACCTTCGGGCGATGTCCCGATGACAATGACTTTGTCGCTTATGCCTTTGCTTATCATTAATCTTTGCCTTGTAGTTTTCTGATTATGCCGCGGATGCCGTGCATCGTGGCCCGATAGCCCGGCAGATTGATGCACAGAGTGGTGTGCACAGCCAAACGTGTGCCGATGCAACGTTTTATTTCGGTGAAACTGAGAAGTGATTCGACTCTCGGGTCAATCTTGCACAGAAGGGAGGCCGGCACGCCTTTTTCAAGATACAGGCTGAGATAACGGATTATCAGCCCGATATTGTCTGAATGAAGGTGCGGCGCGTGCTTTTCGACGTAGTCATAGCATTGAAATAATCCCGAGAATTGAACTTGGACGTCGCGTGCGCTTGGTTTCCGTCGTGTTGCCGAAGCATCGTTAATCCAATAGTAGTATGTAGTTTTGGGCACCGGCTGGATGCTCACATCTTTGCTTAGCAGAATTTCTGTCAGAAGTATGCGGTCTTCAGAGAACACTTGGGATGTCTTTGCCGTATAGTTTTTGTCGTCGAAAAGTCTGCGGTTGAACAGTGTGCCGCATAGAGATGGCGAGTTCCAATGAAGTATCGAGCGAAGATAACTCTCGGACGTCATGCCGCACTTTTGTGAGCGCGGTCTGTAGATTTTTTTGCCGTTGGTATTTACAAGACACATGTCGCCGATTGTCAGGTCTGCCCCGGAGGCTTCTGCGGCGTCGTAGAGCGCTTGCAATGCGTCGGTTGGCAGATAGTCGTCGCTGTCGCAGAAAAAAAAGTATTGTCCGCTTGCTTGAGAGTAAGCGGTGTGACGTGCGAGCATAGGCCCCTCATTGACGGGCTTATCGATGATTTTTATGCGCTTGTCATGGTCGGCGTACTCTTTGAGGATGTCAAGAGAGCTGTCGGGTGATGCGTCGTTGACGCACACCACCTCAAAGTCGCCGAAGCTTTGCCCTAATATCGAGTCGAGGCAGCGGCGCAGATATTGCTCTACGTTGTAGACCGGAATGAGTACTGATATGGATGGTTGACGGTCGCCCATGCTTCTTCGTGTTTGCGGATGATGGAATTGTTGCTTGCAGCCCGGTAAAAATCATGAACGAAATCTGATGATTTTTGCCGGGTTGCCGGCAACGACTGCATATGGCGGAATTTCTTTTGTCACTACAGCCCCGGCGCCTATGATGGCTCCTTTGCCTATGGCATAGTTTTTTGCAACGATTATGGCGCGAGCGCCAATCCACACGTCGTCGCCTATTGTCAAGCTCGATGTTTCAAGATTGCCTTGTGATATCATAGGGACTGAAATGTCATCGTTGCGGTGTCCGCCTCCTATAATGAGCACATCTTGGGCCATCATCACGTAATCGCCAATGTCTATTTTCGTTTGGTGCATCTTGAAACGGTCACCAAGGCTCGACAGGTTGCCTATTGTCAATTTGCTGCCGGTGCCGATATAGGCTTTGTGCCCGATGTGGCTTTCTTTACTGATGCCATTGTTGACGGTGTGCAGGGCCAGGGCTTTAAGTTTGCGTATGATTTTCCAGCCGGGGAACCTTGCCGATGGCACCCAATAAAGGATGCCATAATATATGCTTAGGCAAAAAGCCGTTTTTAGGTTTCTGATTGCTTTTGTCATTTTGGTATAAGAAAGCTGTCAGCTTTTTTATAGACTCTACAAAGGTATTCAGAATTTTTTAATTCGCCAACCTTTTGTGTGCACTCTTGGACGCAAAAATCGAGTCTACGATTTGGGCTATGGCTCCGTCGCCGGTTATGTTGCATGCGGTGCCGAAGCTGTCCATGGCGATGTAGAGGGCTATCATCATGGCGTTGTCGGCTTCGCTGAAGCCCAGCAGCGACGTCAGCAGTCCGAGCGACGCCATTATTGCTCCGCCGGGGACGCCGGGGGCGGCGACGATGGTGATGGCGAGCATGGCTATGAAGCCGGCGAACATCATGGCGTCGAAAGGCATGCCTTTTACGAGCATTATTGCCACGGCGCAGCATACTATCTTGAGTGTCGAGCCGGACATGTGTATGGTAGCGCACAGCGGCACGACGAAGCCTGCGGTATCGCGGCTGACGCCCATGCGGATTGTGCGTTCGAGCGTAACGGGAATGGTGGCTGCCGACGACTGTGTGCCGAGCGCCGTGGCGTAGGCCGGCAGCATGGTCCACAGCGATTTGAACGGATTGCGGCGCGAGAAGATAGCGGCGATGCAGTATTGGAGCACGAGCACGCCTATATGCAGCACGAAGATGACGGCTATGATTTTTATGAACGTCGCCAGCACCGGCGCCACGGTGCCGGATGCGGCCATGTTCAGGAATATCGAGAAGATGTAGACGGGCAGCAGCGGTATTATGACTTTCATAATGACGAGCTGGATGACGTTGCGGAAGTCGCCTATGATTTTCTTCAGTGTGGGCGTGGTGCCGGGGGCTACGGCGCAGCTGAATCCGAGCACGAAGGCGAGCACCAATGCCGCCATTACCGTCATGAGCGGTTCTATGTCTATCGTGAAGAAGGGCAGGGGTGTCATGTCTGCACCGCCTCCGGCAGCCGTGTAGTAGCTTCCGGTTTCAATAAGCCGGGGGAAGACTGTCGCCGATGTGCCGTAGGCAAGCATGCCGGCGCCGAAGGTCATTGCGTAGGCTATGGCAACGGTTGCAGCGAGCATCGCGCCTGCTTTTCGCCCTATATCGGCTATCGCCGGCGCTACGAAGCCGACGATGAGCAGCGGTATTATGAAGCCGAGGAATGAGCTGAAGATGCTCCCGAAGGTGGCGAATGTGCGCGACAGCCACATCGGAAAGAAATTGCCTGCGGCGATGCCGAGGGCTATGGCAATGATTACCTTGGCGAGCAGGCCAAGGCGCGGAAGGCGTGTTTTCATGCAGAGACGGGTGTTGGCAACTCTTTTTCGGCCGGAACGAGCCTTGCCCCGATTTCCCAAAGGGCGTAGATGGGGGTGAATACGAGGAAGAGGGTGAAGGGGTCGCCGGTGGGCGTTATCACGGCCGCAACGATAAGGAGCACCACGATGGCGTGGCGGCGGTAGCGGCGGAAGAATGAGCGCGTCAGCACGCCTATGCGTCCGAGGAGCCATGCCAGAAGTGGCAGTTCGAAGACGGTGCCCATCATCACGAGCAGCATGAAGAAATTGTCCATGTAGGAGTCGAGCGAGACGATGGGGCGGATTGCTTCGCTGAGCTGGTAGCCTGCAAGGAAGCGCACGGCGAGCGGAAACACCAGGAAGTAGCCGGTGGCGACGCCGAGGTAGAACATGAGGTTGCCGAAAATGAAGGCTTTGCCTGCGTTGCGCCGCTCGTTTTCGTATAGCGCCGGCGCTATGAAGCCCCAAAGAAGATAGATGATTATCGGAAATCCGAGCACGAGTGCCGTCCAGCATGCCGCAGAGAGGTGTATGAAGAGCTGCGATGCGAGTTCGATGCTGACGATGTCGACTTTGAACGAAGGGTCGGTGGAGAGGCCCGAATCGGCCATGCCTACCGACGAAAGCACGCGGTCGAAGAAGGCATATGTGGGAAAGGTGCCTGAACACGGTGCCATGATGATGTTGTCGAACACCCATGGCATGGCAATGAAAGCGCCCACCGCCAGGATTGCCATGACGATTACGATATGGAAAAGCACCCGGCGCAGCGCGTCGAGGTGTTCCCAGAAGCTCATCTGGGTTTCTTCGGGCATGGTTCTGCCGGAAGTTATTTTGTTTTGTCTTCGGTTTCGAGGGGCTTTTCAATCTCGGCCTTGGCCTCTTCCATGCCTTTGCGGAAAGAGTGCAGGCCCTTGCCGAGGCCGCGCATCAGTTCGGGTATTTTCTTGCCGCCGAACAGCAGCAGTATCACGAGAAATATAATCAGCCATTCCCAACCGCGAAGGTTGCCGAGAAACAATGGTAACATGCTTTGTTGTGTGTTTTGTGGTTTATTACTAATGTAAAGTTACTGATAATTGCGCAAAAATGCGTATCTTTGCATCGATTTTTTAGAATTTTTATCAACTGACTATATGAAAGCTTACGTTTTCCCCGGTCAAGGTGCCCAGTTCGTAGGAATGGGCAAAGACCTTTACGACAACAATGCCGAAGCCCACGAGCTTTTTGAGAAAGCAAACGACATATTAGGTTTCCGCATCACCGACCTGATGTTTGCCGGAACCGACGAAGACCTCCGCAAGACTGCCGTCACGCAGCCGGCCATATTCCTGCACTCTGTGCTTCTTGCGAAGTCGCTCGGCGCCGATTTCAAGCCCGACATGGTGGCAGGTCACTCGCTTGGCGAGTTCTCGGCCTTGGTAGCCGCCGGCGCTCTTAGCTTTGAGGACGGTCTGCGTCTTGTTGCAGCCCGTGCCAATGCCATGCAGAAGGCCTGCGAACTTACCGAATCGACCATGGCCGCCGTAATAGCCCTTCCCGACGAAAAGGTAGAGGAGATTTGCGCCGGCATCGACGGTGTTGTCGTGTGCGCCAACTACAACTGCCCCGGCCAGCTTGTCATTTCGGGCGAAGTTGCAGCTATCGACGCCGCCTGCGAGGCTCTCAAGGCAGCAGGAGCAAAACGTGCCCTCAAACTCAAGGTGGGCGGCGCTTTTCACTCGCCCTGTATGGAACCGGCACGTGCCGAATTGGCCGAAGCTATCGAGCATACCGATTTCCACACTCCCGTGTGCCCCGTGTTCCAGAATGTCGACGCACTTCCGCACACCGACCCTGCCGAAATCAAGGCAAACCTTGTGGCTCAGCTCACAGCCCCGGTGCGTTGGACGCAGACCGTTCGCAACATGATTGCCGACGGCGCCACAGAATTCGTAGAACTCGGCCCGGGCAAAGTGCTTCAAGGTCTTGTAGCCAAAATCGACCCGTCGGTAGCCGTTTCGGGCATGCAATAAGCCGAACGGACTCTCAGCGTGGACGGAACTTTGCCCGAAGCTTTTGTGGCGATGGTCCGGAGCTATGGCTCCGACTATGCCGCACCGCTGTTGGCGGCGCTTGAAACGGCACCGTCGGTAAGTGTCCGTGCCAATACGCTGAAATCGTGCCGTCCGTCAGAAACAGCCGACCCTGTGCCATGGTGCAGGGCCGGTTTTTATTTGCCGTCGCGTCCGCTTTTCGCCGCCGACCCGGCGTGGCACCAGGGGCTGTACTATGTTCAGGATGCTTCGTCGATGGCCTATGGTGCGGCGGTCGCCGCGATTGTGGAGCGTTGCTTCGGTGATACCGCCAATTTGCGTTACCTTGACGCCTGCGCAGCGCCGGGCGGCAAGACCATCGCGGCTGTCGAGGCGCTTCCGGCTTCGGCGCTTGTGGTCGCCAACGAGTTCGACCGTCACCGGGCCAATATATTGCTCGAAAACGTGCTGAAGGAAGGTGCGCCGAATGTTGTCGTATCGCAGGGCGACGCTTCGGCTTATGCGCGTTTTGAAGAGGCTTTCGATATAATAGCCGTAGATGCCCCCTGCTCGGGCGAGGGCATGATGCGCAAAGAGCCGGAGGCCATCAGGCAATGGTCGCAAAGTCTTATCGACAGCTGCGCATCGGTTCAGCGACAGCTTGTTACGGCTCTTTGGCGCGCGCTGAAGCCCGGCGGTGTACTGCTCTACAGTACGTGCACTTTTAACCGTACGGAGAACGAGCTTAATGTGGCTTCTTTTGTCGACGGGCTTGACGCCGAGAGCATAGACCTCGGCCTTGACGCCTACGACGGAGTCGGTACCGGCATCGACACTCCTCACCGGTGCTATCGCTTTACTCCCGGCCACGTGCGTGGCGAGGGGTTGTTTATTGCCGCTCTCCGTAAGCCCGGCTCGCATTCCGCCGGAGGCGGTTCTGCTGTCGGCCGGCGCCGTCAAGCGGCAAAACTATCGCAGGAAGCTTCGGTTTTCGTCGCCGCCCATGTTCTTGGTCGAGGCGACGGCTATTCTGTCGCTGAGGACGGTGTCGGCATAATACTCAGGCCGTCGGCTCACGATGCCTTCGTCGGTATGTTGTCGTCGAAGGTGCGTATGCTCAGAAGCGGTCTTTCTGCTGCCGTGCTGAAGGGGCGCGACTATGTGCCGACCCACGAATTGGCATTGAGCACGATGCTTGACACGGGTTCTTTCCCGGCAGTCGAACTCGACTACCGTGCTGCCATGTCTTATCTCCGCGGCGAAGCTATGGCCGAGGTGTCTCCGGCGCTTGCCAAAGGTTTCGTGTCGGCATGCTATGGCGGCCGTCCATTGGGTTTCCTGAAAAACGTGGGGCGGCGTGCCAACAATCTCTACCCCGAAGCTATGCGGCTGAGGCTTGAAGACCGGCAGCTTCCGTCAAGCGCACCAAATACAATAATAGAATAAATGAAAGACTTGTTTGCCATACTCCGGCGCTTTGTTCCGCCGTATAAGAGGTATCTATTTCTCAACATATTCTTCAACCTGCTTACGGCTTTTCTGACGCTGTTTTCTTTTGCGTTGATAATACCGATACTGGAGATGCTCTTTAAAATCCGGGAGAGCGGATATGTACTTATGCACTGGGGCGATGCGTCGTTCAAAGAGGTGGTGTTCAACAATTTCTATTACTACACGCAGGAGCTGATAGAGGCTGCCGGGCCGGGCGCCACCCTTGCGGTGCTTGCCGGCGGGCTTGTGGTGCTTACGGCTTTCAAGACGGGCGCAGCCTATCTCAGCTCGTATTTCATCATACCGATGCGTTCGGGCATCGTACGCGACATCCGCAACTATGTATATGATAAAATAACGACGCTGCCTATCGGATTTTTCACCTCGGAGCGCAAGGGCGACGTGATGGCACGTATGAGCGGCGACGTGGCCGAAATCGAGAATTCAGTGATGGCGTCGCTCGACATGCTCTTCAAGAACCCCGTAATGATAATAGTGTTCCTCACCACTATGGTGATGATTTCGTGGCAACTGACGGTGTTTGTCTTTGTGCTTCTTCCTGTGGCCGGGCTTGTCATGGGGCGTGTGGGCAAGAGGCTCAAACGCACGTCCTACGAAGGGCAGACCCAGTGGGGTGTGCTTATGTCGACCATCGAGGAGACCCTCGGCGGCCTGCGTATTATTAAGGCTTTCAATGCCGAAGACAAGATGACGGCTCGTTTCCACGGCGAGAACCAGGTGTTCTACCGGCTGTCGAACAGCGTGGCCCGGCGTCAGTCGCTCGCCCATCCGATGAGCGAATTCCTCGGCACTACGGCCATCGCAATCATATTGTGGTTCGGCGGCAGCCTTATACTTTCGGGGGCGTCAGACCTGAGCGCGGCCGACTTTATCTACTACATGGTCATTTTCTACAGCATCATCAATCCGGCCAAGGAGCTGTCGAAGGCGTCCTACGCCATTCAGAAAGGTCTTGCCTCGATGCAGCGTGTCGATAAGATACTCAATGCTGTCAACCCGATAGCCGACCCCGAACATCCCAAGGCATTGCCGCAGGGCACTGAGCCTCCGGGTGTGTGCTTCGACCATGTGTCGTTCAGCTACGACGGCAACACGGAGGTGCTATCGGATATATGCCTCGACATCGCCCCCGGCGCAACGGTGGCTTTGGTGGGGCAGTCGGGTTCGGGAAAATCGACCATGGCTGACCTGATACCCCGTTTCTATGATGTCAAAGAGGGCGCGGTAAAGGTCGGTGGCACCGACGTGCGCAATCTCAGCGTGCACGGGCTTCGTTCGCTGATGGGTAATGTGAATCAAGAGGCTATTCTTTTCAACGATACCATCTTCAACAATATCGCATTCGGTGTAGAGGGCGCTACCCTCGAACAGGTGCGACAGGCAGCACGCATAGCCAATGCCGACGATTTCATAATGGCTACCGAAGACGGTTACGATACGCAGATAGGAGACCGCGGCTGCCGTCTGTCGGGCGGACAGCGCCAACGCATATCGATAGCGCGTGCGGTGCTCAAAAATCCGCCTATTCTTATACTCGACGAGGCTACATCGGCTCTCGACAGCGAGAGCGAGACGCTTGTGCAGCAGGCTCTCGACCGTCTGATGCACGGGCGCACGACGCTTGTGATAGCGCACCGCCTGTCTACAATACGGCGCGCCGACCTTATATGTGTGATGCAGCAGGGACGTATCGTCGAGGCCGGCACACACGACGAGCTGCTTGCCGAAGGGGCTAAGGGATTCTACCGTCGCCTTGTGGAGATGCAGTCGCTCGGGAAGTGATTATTTCGATTTGTATCGGTAGTCGATGCCGAAGATTGTTCCGACGAAAGTGAGTATTTCGCCGAAGGAAATCATTACCGACGAGTGTATTTCGCCGAGAGGCGAAACGATGAAGCCTGCAATGAGCAGGCCGGCGCCTACGGCTGTCATAAAGGCTGCGCAGAACAGTTGCAGTTCTTGCTGCCGTTTTTTATCTGATTTGTTGTCCATATAGTTTTTTGCTGCAAATTTAATGTAGCGGAAAGGGGCGCTGATGCCGTTTTTCTCTTATGCAGGGGTTTGCGGCTGAACCTTTGTGCAGCCCGGTTTGTTTACGAGTTGATAGTCTTTGCGTTCAACTCAAAAATATATAAAGATATATGGACAGAAAAAGTATTAAAGGCACACGCACCGAGCATAATCTGCTTGCTTCGTTTGCAGGTGAAAGCCAGGCCCGTTCACGCTATACCTTGTTTGCTCAGAAAGCCCGAGAGGAGGGCTACGAGCAGATTGCGGCAGTGTTCCTCGAAACGGCAGAGCAGGAACTCAGCCATGCCAAACAGTTCTTTAGCCTTCTCGAAGGCGGAACTGTCGAAATTACTGCGGCCTATCCGGCCGGTGTCGTCGCCGACACAAAGACAAACCTCGCCGAAGCTGCCGCAGGCGAGCGCGAGGAGTGGGGCGAACTCTACGAGAATTTCGCCAAAGTGGCCCAGGAAGAGGGCTTTCCGCAGATTGCCAATCTGTATAAACTGATTGCCAAAGTCGAACAGATGCACGAACAGCGCTACATAAAGCTGCTCGAACGTCTTGAAACAGGCACTGAGTTTGAAGAGGCCGAGCCGGTCGAATGGTACTGCCGCCGTTGCGGTTTCACCATCACCGCCAAGGCCGCCCCGAAGCGCTGCCCCGTGTGCGGCGCCGACCAGGCGTGGTTCCAGCGCAAGGCCAACAACTACTGAACACCTTCTTAAAAAAGCATTGCGGCGCAGCCTCGTTGTCGAAGCTGCGCCGCGCGCATTATATAAGGATTAGATTATTTGTCCCAGCCTTCGTTCTGTGTGAGGTTTTTATTTAGCGCAATTTGGGTTGTTCCAATGGGCTGTAGATATTCGCGATTGGTGAATTTTCGCGGACTTGTAGCCTTGATGGTTTTGAACGCATCGAGGTAGCCATTTGTAACGGAAATATCAGACAGGAGAGTTGATGGCGCGTTTGAAACGTTTGCCCCAAGGATTAGGTCTATGTTTTCGGGCTTGGATGTATCCATGATTTCGAGCTGATGCCAACGAACGAGGTCGTAGAAACGATGGTATTGGTCAAACATCAGTTCGCAGCGACGGCAGCGTCGTATTTCCCACAATAGGCTCGAAACGCCAGGCATATTGTTTGCAGGGTCATTTACTGCACTGAGGTCGGCAACCGTACGGTTGTCGGGCAGACCGGCTCTTTTGTATAGCTTGTTTAGGGTGTTGTTGATGTCGGCATCAGTGAGTTCTCCTTTTTCAGCCCTTGCTTCTGCATAATCCAAATAGATGTTCGCTAACCAATATAATGGTGCGCAAGTAAAGCTGCGCCCGTCGGTGGTGGCTTCTGTCATCGTAAAGTTGGGGTTGGCAAACTTGCTGATGGTATATCCTGTCGAAGATGTCAATGGGGCGGAGTTGGCACGGGCGTGTGTCATGCCGGGGAATGCAAGGTAGGGGTCAATGGTCTGTGCAAGCCGTCCGTCTCTTTCTGCGAGAGCTTTGGATATGTTTAGTGCCACGGGTTCCCCGTCATTGTCGTATTCGACTTCCGGAATGTCGGATGTATTGCATGTAGTTTTAGCTAATGGTAGGCCATCTTTGAACAAATAGGCGTCGAAGGCGTCTTTGTTCATGCCGTTGATTTCTGTTCCGGCACTGATGTAGGTGACAATAGAACTTCCGAGGATGCCGAGTTCGTATCCTTTCATGAATATGACTTCGGGATTTTCGCGCAGGCTCTTGAACCCGCGTTCGTTGTCTGTGTTGAAAGTCGAAATGTAGAGGTCTTTGTAGTTTTCGCAAAGCTGGTAGCTGCCCATCAGCGCGTTGCATGCTGTGATGACTTCGTCGTAGAACTTGTTTGCACGCACTTTGTCGTTTTGGTGGTATTTGGCATAAGAGGCCTCGAACAGACATATTTCCGACTTCATTGCGTTGGCGAGGTCTTTGCTGAACTCCAATTTGTTTGACTGCTGGGCTATGTGCTCAACGGCGTAGTTTAGGTCTTCAAGAACGAAGTCCATGACTTTGTTGCGGTTTTCGCGTTTGCCATATAGTTCCGGAGAGTTGGTGTTGAGAACTTTGTCGATAAGTTGGACATCGCCGAAAGCGCGAACAAGTTCATAGTACTGCATAGCACGCACGAGCTTTGCCTGTCCGACATAGTCTTCTTTTGTGACGGTTGCCATGCTGTTGTTCTCAACGTTGTTTATTATGTAGTTGCATTTGCGTATAGCCTGATAGGACGCATCCCATACGGTGTTGGTTTCTTGGGCATATTCATATTCCCAATTTGCGAATACGCATCCGACGCCTGAAATTTGTTTGGTGCATTGGTCGTCGTTGATTGAGCGGTAATAGAAGTTATTGACCCAGGAGTCGGCGTTGCCGTATCCGAGGAAGTTGCTGTACAGCCCGTTTATTTGGGCTTCAACGTTTTCTGCGCTTTCCCAATAGGCCGGTGTATCGGTCTGTTTGTCGAGGGGATAGCGGTTGCGGTCGAGGAAGTCGTTGCAGCTTGTGAACGAAGCTGCGGACGCCGCAATAAGGCAGATATATAATATTTTGTTGAGTTTCATGTTCTGATGCTTTTTAGAAGGTTACCTGAATGCCGAATGAGTATGATGTCATCATGGGGCTTGTTCGGCCGAACGATGCGACTCCGCCGCCCTTGGCATTGTCGCTGATTTCGGCATCAATGCCATATTTGCCGGCGCCGTTGTAGATGAAGAACGGGTTTTCTGTGCTGAAGTATATGCGGGCTTTCTGTATGTAGGCTTTGGTAGTGATATCAGCAGGCAGGGTATATCCTACGGTGATGTTCTTCATGCGTAGATAAGCCATGTTGACGAGGTATCGGTCGCTGCAGGTGAAGTTGTTGCGGCCTTGTCCGCAAGTCTGTTGCATACGGCTGTTGTAACCGAAGACCCCTCCCATCAGGTTCGGGTACTTGTTGTCCTGGTCGATTATGTAGCCTGTTATGTTGCCTGCGTCGTCGAGTTCGTATTTGTTGAAGCTTGTCTGGTGAGTATAAAGGCCACCGTTGGCTTGAGCAAACGGTATTACCCAGTTGTTGATTTGCCATTGTTTGCATTGACCCACGCCTTGGAAGAATAGATCGACATCAATGCCTTTCCATGCGGCGCCAAGTCGGAATGAATATTCGTAACGAGGCAGAGCGTTGCCTATGATTTTGAGGTCTCCGTGGTTTTCTTTTGTGCCAAGCGGAACTTTGACATGGTCTTCGTTTGCCAATGCGGCAGCATAGCCTTGGTCGCCTTCAACATATGTTTTGCCGTTTAGTTTAATCATTGTCGGGTCGCCGTCGTTGATTACGCCGTCTCCGTTGAGGTCTTTGAATTTCACGTCGCCGGGGCCGAAGACGAAACCGTCCCACGCGATGCGGTCTTGGCTCGGCAATCCGTTTTGACCGGCATATTCGCCTTCTTCAAAGTAGCGGTCGACTTCGAAGCCCCAGATGTCGCCATAGTATTGGCCTTCGTAGAAACGATTGTTGTTGGCTCCAGCCCCCGGCATATATGAATATAGGGTGCCGTCGGGATTGTTCCATTTTGTAATTTTGCTGCGTGCGTCGCCGATATTGAAGTTTGCCCACACGTCCCAGTCGCCGAAGCTATGGTTCCAGTTGATTCCGAGTTCCCAGCCTTGAGTGCGCATGTTGCCTGCGTTTTCAAGCGGGGCTTTATCTCCAAGAACTGAAGGGAGCACGGTGCCCGGTGCCAGCATGTCTTTGGTGTCGCGGTTGTACCAGTCGAAGGTAAGATTGAGCGAGTTGTTGAAGAAGCCCAAATCGAGGCCGATGTCGGTTGTCACTACGCGTTCCCATGTCAGCGATGTGGAAACGAGTGTCGGAGTGGTTGCCGATGATATTTTAGCCCCATTGCTGCCAAGCCAGTTTATATCTTGGCTGTTTAGGGTTATTGTAGAGATGAATTGGTTTTGTGCAAGGTTTTCGTTTCCAAGATGTCCGTAGGAAGCGCGTAGTTTACCGTTGCTCCACCATTCTTTGATGGGCTGGAAGAAGTTTTCTTCAGAGAAACGCCAGCCGGCGGAAGCCGAAGGGAAGAATGCCCATTGGTCATTTGCCGGGAAACGGGTTGAACCGTCGTAGCGGCAGTTGAACTCTACGAGGTAGCGGTTTCTGTAATCATAGTTTACGCGAGCGAAGAAACCGGCAGTAGCGCGGTGGCGTTTGAATGCCTCGTCTAAAAGGAAGGATGACGCGTCGTTGCCGTTTGTTAGTTCGATGGTCGGCAGATTGTTATCGACAAGACCGTAACGGCCTGCGCGGACGCCTTCATAGCGCCATTGTTCGGCAGAGAAGCCGGCCATAGCTTTAAAGTTGTGGTCTTGGGCGAATGTCTTAGCGTATGTGGCGAATACGTTCGTTGTCCAGCGGTCGAAGTCGGCGTTTTGGCGGTAAGCCCGGGTTCGAGCCTGGCTTGTCGGCCATGTTTCGAGTTCAAATGCCATCGCATTCCAGTTCCAGTCTTTTCGGGGAATCCATGCTCCGTCTTTTCGGAACATGTTGACGTCGTATGTAAAGTCTGCCTGAAGTGTCAGGCCTTTGATTATTTCGGCGTTGACCCAAGCCTGAAGTCTTATATTTCTGGTTACGGCCTTGTCAATATTACCCTGTTTACGCTCGGCGATGGGATTCTTGAACGGTATCTGCTCGCCTGTCTTTGGATCCGGCATTGAGCCGAATGTTTCCGTATAGGGCGCCCAACGCCATAGATATTGGTAACTGTTTAATTGGGTGTTGACTTCTTCAAACTCACGCTGTGTGAAATTGATGCGTGTGCCGGCTTTGAGCCATTTGGTTATTTCGGTCGAAATATTGGCGCTTGCCATATAGCGCTGCATTTTGTCGGGGGCGTAACGCTCAAGTCCCTGTTTTTCGTCATATCCGAATGCGAGGCGGTATTGGGTCTTTCCGCTTGTGCCTTCGAGGGATACATTGTGCTTCTGTGAGGGAGCGGCGTCGTTAAAGTATGTTTTGCGGATGTCCCAGTCGGCGTAGCGATACCATGTGCCGTTGTCAAACACTCGATAGTCGCCCACGTTGTCATCCCCGGTCCAAGCCTGAAGCGGACGGTAGCTTGTGTAGCGCTCTCCGTGCTGTGCATACCATGCTTCGGCATAAGGAAGAAGGTCTTTGAACGGGATTTTTTCAGTACCCGTTGTCCCTTGCCCCGGGAAGCGTGCTGCGACCATCATTGATGCTTTGATGTCTTCGACTGAACTTACGAAGTCGGGCAGCAGGGTGGCCCGGCTCCATGCGAAGTTGTTGGAGTATGTCACCGATATGCGGTCTTTCTTGGTCGAGCCTTTGGTTGTGATGAGCACAACGCCGAAGGCGGCACGGGCACCATAGACAGCAGCTGACGAGGCATCTTTAAGAACCGAGATGTCGGCGATGTCGTTGGGGTCGATGAAGTTGAGGTTGTCGACAGGGACTCCGTCGACAACGAGCAATGGAGAGGAATCTTGTCCGTTTGTGAGTGTGCCTGTGCCTCTGACGCGGATTGTGGCATCAGTGCCTATGCCGCCGTTAGGCGAAATGATTGTCAGACCGGGGACGGCACCCTGCAGGGCTTTAGTAACGTCCTGTACGGGGCGGTTTTCCATTGTGCGCGCGACATCGACTGTTGCGACGGCGCCGGTGAGGTTTGCTTTTTTCTGTGTGCCGTAGCCGATAGCGACGAGTTCGTTGAGCTGTTCGGTTGTGGGCTGGAGATAGACCATCATGCCCTGTGCGGCTTTGACTGGTTGGGTTTTATATCCGACGTAGCTTACTTCGAGAGTGGCTCCGGGCGCTACGCGCAGTTTGAAGTTGCCGAAGGCGTCGGTCGCCACAGCGTTTGAGGGTACGCCTTTTTGTACGACACTTGCGCCTATTACAGGCTCGTTGTTTTCATCTAATACGGTGCCTTGGATTACGGCTGCCGGTTGACTTTGCTGTTGGGGCGCCGGTTCGGCTTTTGCGGAGTGTGTTCCGATTGCCGGGATGGCTGCCATAAGGAGCATTGTCAGAAACAGATGCTTTCTCATAAGAATTTGGTTGAATAAAGTTTAGGTTTGCTCGGTGTTTTAGGTTTCTGTTATGTTTGGAGAGAATTGTTTCGGTTATGCAGGTGGGTATTGGTTTGTAACGCGTATTGTCAGATTGTTGGATGGGTCAAAATTATGTAAAGTTTTTTTAATTTTAATACAATTAGTTTTTTTTAACACATAATTTTTGGGGTGTGTCCGCACCGTATTGTTTTTCTGTGTGTTGTCTTTTTAAGATAAATTTAGGAATAAACGGCTTTGGGGTGCTGAAAACTTGCTAACTTTGCAAGAACGAACGCAATGCCGCTTCATATAAAAGCTTCATCACATTAATTACATGACTATCCGCCACACACTTCGCTTCTGTCTGTTTTTGACATTGACAATCCTTGCCGCAGTATCCGACGATGCCTATGCCGCTGTCAGGCGCGGTCAGAAATCGTTCGGGCCTTCGGTAGGCTATGTGAGCCGCAACCGCTCGGCATATGCGAGTCTTAACTTTGAGTATGCTTTCAGCAGCCATGTGCGCATAGCGCCAGAGGTGGGTGTGATTTTTCGTAACCGCGACCTCGACGGTCTCAATGCCGGTGTCAATGTGCATTTCCCGATAAGTTTCTCGTCGGGTAGGATGGCTGTATATCCGCTTGTCGGTCTTAACCTTACATCGTGGGGACGTCATGGCCGCAACGAGGCCGACGACAAGGACGTTACCACGCATACCAGCCGTATGGGACTGAACATGGGCGCCGGGCTGGAGCTGGACTGCACGTCGTCGCTGCGGCTTCGTTTAGAGGGGCGTTACTCGTTGATGGAGCATTATCCGACGGCTTTTGCCACGGTCGGCATCGCTTATGTGTTTTGAATGAAGTTTTTTATGAAAACCGTAATACTTGGGATTGAGTCGTCGTGCGACGATACGTCGGCGGCCGTCGTGGCTGACGGTATATTGCTCAGCAATGTCATAGCTTCGCAGCAGGTGCATGAGGAGTATGGCGGCGTGGTGCCCGAGCTTGCCTCGCGAGCCCATCAGCAGAATATTGTGCCTGTGGTCGACGCGGCAATACGCCGTGCTGGCATATCGAAGGCCGACCTTTCGGCCATAGCCTTTACGCGCGGCCCGGGTCTGCTCGGCTCGCTGCTTGTTGGCACGAGTTTCGCCAAGGGGCTGTCGCTGGGCCTGCGCATACCAATTGTCGATGTCAACCATCTGCACGGGCATGTGCTTTCGCATTTCGTGCGCGAGACGCCTGACGGCCGTGTGCCGACTTTTCCCTATCTGTGCCTGCTTGTGTCGGGGGGCAATTCGCAGCTTATTCTTGTGAAGGGCTACAACGACATGGAAATCCTCGGCCGTACCATCGACGATGCTGCCGGCGAGGCTTTCGACAAGTGCGCCAAAGTGATGGGTCTGCCGTATCCGGGCGGCCCGTATATCGACCGTCTTGCCGCCGAGGGCGATGCCCGCAGGTTCAAATTCGCCAAACCGCACATACAGGGTCTCGACTATAGTTTCAGCGGCCTGAAGACATCTTTTTTGTATACTTTGCGCGACGGCATCAAGGCCGACGCCGATTTCATAGAAAAGAACAAGGCCGACCTCGCGGCTTCGCTACAGGCGACAATCATAGCCATTCTGCTCGACAAGCTTGAAAAGGCTGTGAGGCAGACCGGCGTAAAGACAGTTGCCATAGGCGGCGGAGTCTCGGCCAATTCGGGCGTGCGTGCGGCCGTCGCCGACTTCTGTGCGGCGCACGAGCTTGAGGCTTTTATTCCCGAGCGCAAATTCACGACCGACAATGCCGCAATGGTTGCCATTGCAGGCTATTTCAAATATCTCGACGGTATTTTCTGCCCGTATGATTCGACGCCCTATGCGCGTGTCGAGGTGTGATAGCAGTACAAAATGAAACTTTCAATAGTAATTATCGGTGACGAAATCCTGCTGGGTCGCGTCACCGACACCAATTCGGGTCTTATATCGCGCACTTTTGCCGCCAAGGGGTGGCAGACGGCGAGTGTACGCACGGTGGGCGACAGCGCGGAGGCAATACTCGAGGCTATCGAGGCATCGCTCGCCGAGAGTGAGCTTGTGATAACGACCGGCGGTCTCGGCCCGACTCGCGACGATATAACAAAGGGCGTATTGACCGGTATTTTCGGCGGCGACATGGTGATGGACGATAGCGTGACACGCAATATCGAAGAGATTTTTGCCGACCGCAAGCTGAAACTTAATGAGCTTACGCGTATGCAGGCTTTGGTGCCTACATCGTGCAGGGTGATACATAACCGCCTCGGCACGGCTCCTATAATGTGGTTCGAGAAAGACGGGCGTGTGCTCGTTGCCATGCCGGGAGTGCCCTACGAGACGCGCGGAATGCTGCCAGAAGTGGCGGCCGCCGTCGATGAGCGCTTCGGTGCCGGCGGCACGGTGCTTCACCGCGAGTTTACGGTGACGGGTATTTCAGAGTCGGCATTGGCCGAGCGTCTCGCACCGTTCGAAGACGGTCTCGGCGACGGTTTCAAACTTGCCTATCTCCCGAACCCCGGTGAGATTGTGTTAAGGCTCGACGCCGACTATGGCGTTGCCGAGGCCGACACATCTTCATTCGAACCGCTCTGTGAATCCTTGAAAGAGCGTTTGGGCGCTTATCTGGTGGCCGAGGGCAAGCTTACGCCTGCCGAGCTGCTTCTGCATAAGCTCCGCGGCTGGGGATATACGCTTTCTACAGCCGAGAGCTGCACGGGGGGCAACATTGCGCATCTTGTCACGGCCATAGCCGGATGCTCGGATGTTTTTGTCGGCTCAGTGGTGTCGTACAGCAACGATGTGAAAAAAGGACTGCTTGGGGTGGATGCCAAAACCTTGGCTGAGTACGGTGCTGTAAGCGAGCCTGTTGTCAGGCAGATGGCGCTTGGCGTGCGTCGTGCGTGCGGTGTTGATTGTGCCGTGGCGACTTCGGGTATCGCGGGTCCCGGCGGAGGAAGCCTTGACAAGCCTGTGGGCACGGTGTGGATTGCAGCATCCACTCCCAAAGAGACGGTGGCGCAGCGTTTCCATTTCGGGGGCGACCGAGAGGCGGTGATAGATAGGGCTTCGGCACAGGCGCTTATGCTTTTGGCCGGAATGCTGTAGAGGAGCCCTATTTTCCGCGCAGTCTGCGCCAGCGTTGGCGCAGCGACAGCAGCAGGGGCGATGCCGACGAGCCTATGTCGGATGCGAGCGGGTCGGTGAACGAAGTCAGTGCCGGCGCTTCGCCGAATTGTTCGGGATAGAGCATCATAAGGTTGTTGCGCGAGAAATAGCGTTGCAGGAAGCCCGGCAGTTCTGCCATTTCAGGTTGGTAGGACACTGACTGTGGCCGTGCGCCGATTACAACGAAAAGGTCGTCGTCGAGAACACGGTTGCTCATCACAATGAAGTCGTCCCATGCGGCGGTAGTGCGGAACTCGCACCGTATTCCGTAGTTCTCGGTATAGATTACGCCGCGTATCAGCGGCTGTATCTCGGCCCGGCAGCAGAATATTATTCGGCAGCCTATCTGGCGTGTCAGCCTCGAGAGAGCCCTCACCCATCGGCTGAACCCCGTTTCGTACTGCGCTCCGGCCGGGACCCACACCACGACGCGCGTGATGGTGTTCACGGGTATGAAGCAGCGCACTATCATCAGCATCTTGTTTGTCGAGCGCAGGAGCTGTTCGACTTTGTTGCCGAAGAACGAGTCGATTACGGTCATGCGTCGGTGCATGCCGAGTATCACTTCGGTAATGTCGCGTTCTTCGATGGCATTGAGCACGCCGGTTACGGTGTTGAGGTCGTAGCGGTCGAGCGTCTCTACGACGATGTCGGCTCCGGCGGCAGTCTTGCGGGCGGTTTCGAGGGAGTTGCGCGATATTGCTTTTGCGGCGGCATTGTTGTCGTTGCGCACATGCAGGGCGTAGAACTTGTGCCGTCCGCGGTCGTTGCGCATAAGCACAGCCATTTCGACCAATGCGGCTGCGGTGACGGGGTTCGCCACGCCTATAAGGGTGTTGTTGACACGTATGTGCCGTGTGGCCTCCTCGTTGCCCTCGGCTTCTACCATCTTGACTTTCAGCTTGGCCGCCGCACCCGAGGTTATGAGCGGAGCAATGCCGCAGGTGACAAGAATCACGGCGATGGTGCTGTTGAGGATGCGCTCGTCGAACATCTCGAGGCGGTAGCCCACCGAAACGACGGCGAGGGCCACTGCCGTATGTGCGGCGGTGAGGCCGAACATTACGTTTCGGCTGTAGCTGTCGAAGCCGTAGGCGCGTTGCGCCATGTAGGCCGGCAGCCATTTGCTGACGAGCGCCACCGATAGCATTATGGCGGCGACGCCCAAGGTGGCGGTGTCGCCGAATACGCGCAGGTTTATCATCATGCCTACGCTTATGAGGAAGTAGGGTATGAACAGGGCGTTGCCGACAAATTCGATTGATGTCATCAGCGCCGAGCCTACTGGAACGTAGCGGTTAAGGAGCAGTCCGGCGAAGAAAGCCCCAAGCACCGGCTCGAGGCTGATGAGCTGTGCCGAGCAGGCGGCGAAGAACACGAGCACGAGCACGAAGACGTACTGGGTGACCTTATCGTTGAATTTCTTGAAGAAG
This sequence comes from uncultured Muribaculaceae bacterium, assembly GCA_910583525.1. GTDB lineage: Bacteria > Bacteroidota > Bacteroidia > Bacteroidales > Muribaculaceae > CAG-873. Next base: position 132,716 of record CAJTXL010000002.1, read on the forward strand.
TAGCGCGTAAGCCTCGGGAAGGCATACAGCAGAGCCACAGCCCAAACGGCCAGGCGTGCGGCCAAAAGCGCTATGGCGCTTACATTGAAGTATCCTTCGAGGCGTATGCTTACCGTGGCTGCAAGAACGAGAAGGGCGCCTATGACAGCAATGATGGTGCCGACGATGGCAATGAGCACTGCCGGGGCCTTCGTTATGCCGAAACGCGCGGCCACGGGATAGGAGAGCAGGGTATGCGAGGCGTACATGGCTCCGAGGAGCATCGATGTGGTCCAGTCGAGGCGCAGCAGATATACGCTCGTGAGGATGCCGAAGGCGAGGGGTATCAGGAGCGTGAGCACACCGAAGAGCAGTCCGCGCTTCAGGTTGAGGCGGAGATGGTACATGTCGATTTCAAGTCCGGCCAGGAACATGAGGTAGAGCAGTCCCACCTGCCCGAAGATGGCGAAGGAGGAGTCGTTGTCGAGCACGTTGAAGCCGTATGGGCCTATCACAACCCCGGCGGCAATCATGCCTATGATGTGCGGAATTTTGAGTTTGTTGAGCAGAAGCGGCGCAAACAGTATGATTGCCAGTACAATCAGGAAGATTTGCACGGGCTGTGTCACAAGGGCTTGCGCAAGCGGTATCATGGGCGGCTATCTGTGTGCTATGATGTATTCTGCTATTTGGACGGCATTGAGGGCCGCACCTTTGCGTATCTGGTCGGCTACGGCCCAAAATGAAATGCCGCGTGGGTCGGCAAGGTCTTGGCGTATGCGCCCTACGTAGACGGGGTCGGTGCCTGCGGCGTCGAGTGGCATTGGGTAGCCGAGTGCTTCTGCCCGGTCGACAAGCACGACGCCGGGTGCCGTGGCGAAGGCGTTGCGGACTTCTTCGAGGCTGAGGCTGCGCTCGGTCTCTACCCATATGGCTTCGCTGTGCGCGCGCATTACGGGCACCCTTACGCAGGTGGCGCTCACTTCGAGGCCGGGGGCGTGCATTATTTTCTTGGTCTCGTTGTGCATTTTCATTTCCTCGCGCGTGTAGCCGTTGTCGGTGAAGACGTCGATGTGCGGTATGAGGTTGAAAGCCAACTGGCTTACGAATTTCTTCACTGTAGGCTCTTCGCCTCTTGCGAGCTGTGTGCTCTGTGTGCTCAGCTCTTCCATGCCTGTTGCTCCGGCTCCGCTTGCGGCCTGGTATGTTGCCACGTGCACACGGCTTATGGGCGAGAGCCTGTGTATGGGGTTGAGTGCCACCACCATCTGTATCGTAGTGCAGTTGGGGTTGGCTATGATGCCGCGAGGGGCGTGCAGGGCATCGTCGCCGTTCACTTCGGGCACTACCAGAGGGACGTCGGCATCCATGCGGAAGGCGCTTGAGTTGTCAATCATTATAGCTCCGCCCGAAGTTATGATGTCGGCATATTGCCGTGAAACGTCACCCCCGGCCGATACGAAAGCGAAGTCGAGGCCTGCGAAATCGTCGGGGTCTGCGGAAAGTTCGCGGACGGGTTCTGTCGTAGCGCCCCGGAATGTGTAAGTGCGGCCGGCACTGCGTTGTGAGCCGAACAGCCTCAGCTCGTCGATTTCGAAAGGCGCGTTTTCGAGGACGCGCAGAAATTCTTGACCAACGGCGCCCGATGCGCCTACGATAGCTATTTTCATTCTACTACTTTACAATGGATATTGAATTGACTTCGTATCCGACGAATACTTTTTTGATTTCGCCGAAGTCTTCGTATTCTTCCCATACTTCATCCCATTTGAAGTACAGGCCGTTGCTGTGGCGCTCGTTGCCGCCGACAAAGTATTTGAAGTCGAATGTGTCCGGTCTGTGCCCTTTTTCTTCAATGGTGGCTGAGTGTATATACACCATATGGTTGCCGCAAAGGTCGCTTTCATATGTCTGAGAGCCGTCGTTGAAGGGGCGCAGAATGTGCTCGTTGAGTATAACCGCGCGGTCATCCCAGTTTCGCCATCTCGAAACTGCGAGTAAATAATCGCCCGGTTTGATTTTGTTATCGTCGAACCACAGCGAGCCTTCGGTTTTCAGTGTGAATGTTATGGTGCCTTGGTGTCCGCAGGTGGTGCATGCGCGTGTTTTGTCGACAAAAGCATCTGTAAAAGTTATCGAGGGTTTAGCCGAATAAGAGAAGCGTACGCTCTCGGGTGCTGTCAGCGGTCCGTAGGGGCTTATGACTCTTGCAATAAGGCAGCAGTTTGCGGTGAATGACGAGAAATCGCGTGCAAGGAAATCCATGTCCATAACGAGCATCATGTCGAAGTCGTGTGCGGTGGCGCCTTGGGGAGCATATTCCCATCCTATTTTCCGGGCGTTTGTGTAGACGCCTTCTTCAAGGTCGTGCTGAGTTATTGCAAGTATTTCAATACCCCACATCTGTTCGGCATCCGATTGTTCGGCGTGGCATTTGAAATGTATCTTGCCGGCATACCACATGTCGTTTTCCACCCAAAGGTCAGATATGCGTGCTTCTCCGGCAACTCGTCGAAACGTGGCTTCGTTGCCCGTCTGCGCCATATGGCGCCAGAATGCAATGCCGGTTTTGTCGGTTATGAAATCTTCACATACCAGCACCGGGGTGACGGCGTATAGGCCGGGTTTTATGTTGCTTCCGTCAAACGACATTCTGCAATAGCCGCTTTTATCAGCTTTAATGAGATTAGTCGTGGACTCTGTGCCGTCCTCGCCATTTCTCAGCATGAATGACGCATAGAAATCTTTGCCCGTGAGCGCAGTCTGTTCTTCGACACCTTGGATACTCAGCTCTGCGACAATGTTGTTGCCTTCCATCCAAATGGCTGCGCCGTCGTTCGGGTCGCCTTCAAGGGAGATGTTGCAGTTGTTGTAGACCGAGTGCATATATTCCTGGGCGTAGTCCTTAATCCAAAAGTCGAAATAACGGCCGGTGGGGAATACGCCATTGAAATTATTCATCTCCGACCGGGGCTTGACGGTGCCGTCGGCAACCGCTTGCAGAACCCTGTCCCACTCCAGGCTGTAGATGTCCGATGCCCATTCGACCTGTTTGCGGAAAGCGAGAATTTCTTTGGCTATGCCTGTCTCGCCGGTTCTACTTTGGTCGGCAAGTTTGTGCGTTTTAGATGAACCGGGGTCGGATGACGGTTTTTGAGGCGTAGCCATGTCCTCGATTACAGAATACGTCCCTGCCGTCTTGCTGACACCATAATATTTGTCGTCGGCGACAAAGCCGATGATGGTGTTTGACGGGTTGAGGACGAAGGCCATGGAACCGTCGGCGTGCAGGCCGTTGACGGTGATTTCGGCAGTCGTCATTCCTGAGATGTCGGTAGAGTATGAGAAAGTCGAGTTGTATTTTGCAACGGATTCACCATCGGTTCCGTTGGCTACGTATCGGTTGGACATGGCCACGTAATCGAAGCCGTCCATAGGATAGGTGTATATCGAAGGGTCGTCGTAGGAAGGTGAAGTCGGGTCTTCTTCATCTTCTTTGTCAGAAGAGCACGAAACCAATCCGGCCGCCAGAAGTGCAAAAGCGATGAAGAGCAGGTGTTTGTATTTCATTGCAAAAAGTGTGTTGATAGTGCCTGCAAATTTAGGCATTTTTTTTGAGGCGTGTTTTTCTGTTGATGATGTTTTTTGCCTAAAAGTAGCCCCAAAAGGAAAAAACATCGTATATTTGCACTTTGCCGGGGCCAAACAGGCCATGGCTCAACAACGACATGGAACAATATATCGTATCGGCACGGAAATACAGGCCGTCGACTTTCGGCAGCGTGGTGGGGCAACAGGCCCTGACAAGTACGCTGAAGAATGCCATCGCAAGCGACCGTCTTGCCCATGCCTACCTTTTCTGCGGCTCGCGCGGGGTAGGCAAGACGTCGTGCGCCCGTATTTTCGCCAAGACCATCAACTGCACAAACCGCACCTCTACGGGCGAGGCATGCAACGAGTGCGACTCCTGTCGGCAATTCAATGAAAACCGCTCGATGAACATCATCGAGCTTGACGCGGCTTCGCACAACGGCGTCGAGGACATGAAAGCCCTCATCGACCAGGTGATGGTGCCTCCTACCACGGGGCGCTACAGGGTGTTCATCATCGACGAGGTGCACATGCTCACCTCGCAGGCGTTCAATGCCTTCCTCAAGACGCTCGAAGAACCGCCGTCGTATGTCGTCTTCATTCTTGCCACCACGGAGAAGCACAAAATCATTCCCACCATACTGTCGCGGTGCCAAATCTACGACTTCAACCGCATATCTATAGCCGACATGGTGTCGCATCTGCTGCATGTGGCCGACAGCGAAGGCATAAAAGCTGAACCGGCGGCGCTAAACCTCATAGCACGCAAGGCCGACGGTGCCATGCGCGACGCTTTGTCGATTTTCGACCAAGTGGCGGCAAGTTCGCGCGGAAATATCACCTATCAGGCGGCCATTGAGAACCTGAATGTTCTCGACAGCTCATATTTCGAGCGCCTGCTCGACGCTTTCATGGCTCAGGATGTGCCCTCGGCTCTGCTTATATATAAGGAGGTGCGCGGCAAGGGCTTCGACTCGCAGTTCTTCATAAACGGTCTCGCACTTTATCTGCGTGACCTTATGGTGGCGGCGAACCCGGCTACGCAATGCCTGCTCGAAGTGCCCGACGATGTTGTGCGGAAGATGGCCGAAAGGGCGGCGAAGCTCAGTCCGACTTTCTTGTACCGTGCGATGGATTTGTGCAACGAAGCCGACTTCAATTTCAGGCAGGCAAGCAACAAACAATTCCTGATAGAGCTGACGCTCATTAAACTGTGCCAACCATGCAGCCCCTCGCCCGATGAAAGCGGAAGTGACGGGGGGCGACTGAAGCCGCTTGAAGACTTTGCGCGTCAGACAGCGGCTCCGCAGGCTGAACCGGCAGTCCGGCCTCAGACCGCCGCAGCCGATGTAAAGCCGCCGCAGCCGTCGCCTGTAGCCGTAAAGGCGTCTGCTCCGGTATTGGCGCCTGAAACCCACAGGGCTTATTCGCCCGGCGGTCTTTCGCTGAGCATGCGCAAGAACGTATCGGCTCCGACGGCGACAAGCGTGTCTGCGGATACGCCGGTTCAGACTTTGCGCGATAAAGATTTCAGCGATGCCGATTTTGCCGGTGTGTGGAGTGCTGTCGCCAAGGCTTTTCCGGCCGACCCTCTCCTTACCAGTGTGCTTGTGGCCGTCAAGCCCGAGCGTAAGTCGCCTACGCGTTTTGCCGTGGCTACGGGCACGGAGATGCAAGCCGAAATAGTGCGCAAGGCCTTGCCCGATGTGCTCGCAAAGCTGCGCGACGGTCTTGAGAACGACGAGGTCGAAATTGAAGTGACGGTATGCGAAGGCGAAATGCCTCCTCAGTTCTGGACTGAACAACAGGTGCTTGAGCATCTGCTTAAATCAAGCCCGGCTGTCGCCGAGATGATTTCTAAATATAAAATGCGTCTTATCTGAGATAAACATACTCAGTGGTGAGCAATAGATTGAAAAAAGCAAACAGGATAGTCGTGAAGGTGGGCAGCAATGTGCTCACCCGTAGCGACGGCATGCTCGACATAACCCGTATGAGCGCCATCGTCGACCAGCTCGCCGAACTGCGCCGTGCCGGTGTCGAGGTCATACTTGTGTCGTCGGGTGCTGTGGCTTCGGGGCGTGGCGAGCTTCGCGGCAGTGTCGACACCTCGCGGCTCGACGAGCTTTCGGCCCGTCAGCTGTTCAGCGCCGTGGGGCAGGCGAAACTTATCAACCGCTATTATGAGCTGTTCCGTGAACATGGCATACACTGCGGCCAGGTGTTGGCGACGAAAGAAAATTTTGCCCGTCGCGGACACTACCTCAACCAAAAGCATTGCATGGCCGCGATGCTTTCGAACGGCGTGCTCCCGATTGTCAATGAAAACGACACGGTGTCCGTTACCGAACTTATGTTTACCGACAACGACGAATTGTCGGGCCTTATAGCGACTATGATGAACGCCGACCGCCTTATCATCCTCAGCAATATAGACGGGCTTTATACGGGCGACCCTTCGGCGCCCGGCTCAGTGCTTCTTCCCCGTATCGAACCCGGCGAGAACCCGTCGGATTTCGTCGCTTCGGGCAAATCGAGTCTCGGCCGCGGCGGAATGGGCACCAAATGTCGTATTGCATGTCGTGTGGCAAGCGAGGGCATAGAAGTTGTCGTTGCCAACGGACGGCGCGACGGCATAATAGTTCCGCTTGCCGGCATAGGCGAATGCAACATGCCGCATACGCTTTTTGTGGCGTCGCCGACCCCGGCTTCGGGTATGAAGAAATGGCTCGCCCACAGTGACGCTTTCGCAAAAGGTATTCTGCGAGTCAATGACGGTGCCGCCGATGCCATAAGACACGGGGCGAGCCTCTTGGCGGTGGGTGTCGAAGCTGTCGAAGGCGATTTTGACGCCGACGACATAGTCACCGTCGCCGATACCTCGGGCTCTATAATGGCCTGGGGTAAAATCGGGCTTGATTCTGACGGTGCACGTGCGGCGCTCGGGCAGCCGGGAGGACGTCCGTTGATTCATGCCGACTACCTCTATGTCGACGGCAACGCCTTTTTTTAGCTGCCGCATAATATTTCGCCGCTTTTGCAGTTAACTATTTTGCAAAAATAGATTAAGTATGTGTACGAAATTATTTAATGTATCGCCTCATAAATTCTGTGGCGAACTTAGGCGTCCGGCCTCAGTTGCAATGGGACCCCATTGCGCCATCTGCCGAACTCAAAATTTCATCCACATACTTTATAATCCAATACGATAAATAATTTCGCACACATACTTGAAATGGATTTTTTATCATCACGCATAGCATCAAAAGCCATCGCAGCCATGCCGACCGCCGAGAGCGACGCCGCGCTGCTTGCGGTGGCCGATGCGCTTGAGGCCAGGCAAGGCGAACTGCTCGATGCCAATGCCGCCGACCTTGAGCGAATGGGCAGCGACGATGCCCGTTATGACCGCCTGCTACTTACGCCGGCCCGTATCGCCGACATCGCCGAGGGCATACGCAATGTGGCGGCGCTCCCGTCGCCGCTCGGCATTACGCTTGAAAGCATCAAGCGTCCCAACGGTATGCTCATACGCAAGGTGTCGGTGTCTTTTGGCGTTATCGGCGCCATATTCGAGGCGCGCCCGAATGTAATATTCGATATTTTCGCGCTTTGCTTCAAGGCCGGAAGCGCCTGTGTGCTGAAAGGCGGACATGAAGCCGCCGACAGCGATGCCAAGGCCATCGAAATAATCCGCGACGCTCTTGCCGCCGCCGGTGCTCCTGTCGATGCCGCCGTATTGCTGCCGCCTACACATGAAGCTGCCGCAAGACTGCTCGAAGCACGCGGTGAAGTCGATTTGCTCATTCCGCGCGGCAGCCGCAAACTGATAGATTTTGTCCGCGACAATGCCCGAGTGCCCGTAATCGAGACCGGCGCCGGGGTGTGCCATACATACTTCCACACATCGGGTGATATCGCTACAGGGCGCGACATCATATTCAACGCCAAGACGCGTCGTGTGGGCGTGTGTAATGCCCTCGACTGTCTTGTAGTAGACCGAGACCGGCTTGAGTCGCTGCCTGCACTTTGCTACCACCTTGCCGACAAAAATGTCGAAATACATGCCGATGAAGAGGCATATCACGCTCTCGAAGGAGCCTATCCATATCTCGTACAGGCTTCGGAAGATGATTTCGGCCGCGAGTGGCTCGACTACAAACTCACGGTGCGCACGGTATCGGGGCTTGACGAGGCGCTTGAGTTCATTAGCCGCCACGGTTCGCACCACTCCGAGTGTATCGTGGCCGAAAACCGCGAGGCTACGGAGCGCTTCCTGGCATCGGTCGATGCGGCCTGCGTATATGCAAATGTGTCGACGGCCTTTACCGACGGCGCACAGTTCGGCTTCGGTGCCGAGATAGGCATTTCGACACAGAAACTGCATGCACGCGGCCCTATGGCGCTGCGTGAGATAACGACATATAAATATCTTATTACGGGCGCCGGACAGACGCGTCCATGAACACGAAAACACAACCGAAATCAAGACATGAAATTACTGCAGAACATCAAGACCGCAGCTTTGGCTGCGATGTTAGGCTCCGTGACGGTAGCCTATGCAGCAGCCCCGGCCGGTTATTACTCGTCGTGCGAGAATAAAGGCGGACGCGACCTTCTCATTGCCCTTCACAACACTATCGGCGACCACTCGGTGGTAAGTTACAAAGGTTTGCTTGACCTGTACAAGACTTCCGACGTCTATCCCGACGGGAAGATATGGGACATGTATTCGACCAAGCATTGGAACCCCGGCACTACCTGCGGAAACTATTCTACCATAGGTGACTGCTACAACCGTGAGCATTCATTCCCGAAGAGTTGGTTCGACGATGCGTCGCCGATGTACTCTGACGCATATCATCTTTATCCTACCGACGGTAAGGTCAACGGACAGCGCAGCAATTTCCCTTATGGCGAATGCGCCAACGGCACATCGGTGGCCTCGAAAGGTGATGTGAAAGCGCTCGGCAAACTTGGCTCGTGCACATTCCCCGGATATTCAGGCAAGGTGTTCGAGCCGGACGACGAATATAAAGGCGACTTCGCCCGAAGCTATTTCTATATGGCGGCATGCTATTACGACCGCATATCGGGCTGGCACTCCGACATGCTCGCCGGCAATAACTTCCCGGCGTTCAAGACCTGGGCAGTCAACCTTCTGCTCAAATGGCACCGCCAGGACCCTGTGAGCAAAAAAGAAACAGACCGCAACGAGGTGGTTGCCGGACGTCAGCACAACCGCAATCCGTTTATCGACCATCCCGAGCTTGTAGAATATATATGGGGTGACAAGGCAAGCTCAAAATGGACGTCGACAGGTGCCGTAGAAGTCAAAATCAACCAGCCGGCCGACGGCAGCGTCGTTGACCTCGGCGTATCGGCAAAGGATATCCCTGTAGAGAAGAAAATACGGGTATTGACTACGAACGCATCCGGTAATGTCAGTCTTGCGGTTGCCGGTGCGCAGTTCTCTGTCAGCCCCTCGTCGTTGAGTGCGTCTTCGGCAAATGCCGGTGCCGATGTAACGTTGCGTTATACCCCGTCGGCAGTGGGTAACCATTCGGCAGTCTTTACGGTCAATGCCGGTACGGCAAAGTCGGTGGTTACACTTACCGGCCGTGCCGTCGACGGGCTGCCTGTCGGCGATGCCGCTGATGTGACCGACGAATCGTTTGTCGCCGTATGGACCTATGTCGGCGATGCCGATGCTTCGGGTAATTATCAGCTCAACGTAGCTGACGGCGACGGCTCGTTGGCCGGTTATCCAAAATCTGTCAAGGCCGCCGACGGTCGAGCCCTTGTGGAAGGCCTTATGCCGAACACGGACTATACTTACACCTTGCGGTCGAAGAACCTTGTCAGCGACTATGTGTTTGTCCGTACGGCAATGCCTATTCCGTCTATAGACTTCCTTTTTGACGGCGACATCTATTTCATGGCTGTCCCAGGAGAGCCTTCAGCTGTGGCTGAAATCCTTATATCGACAGACAATATAGATGCCGATTATACGGTAAGCGTCAAGGCTCCGTTCGAGCTGTCGCTAGACCGCAGCAATTGGAGCACGTCGATTACGCTTTCACCCGACGAATCGCGTATGTATATGCGTCTTAACAGCGCAGTGGAAGGCAGCTTCGAGACCGCAATCACCGCCACTGCCGGCGACTATATGACCGACGAGGCCATGGTGCGCGGCGTTGCCACGACACAGGCTTCTTTCTTTGAAGATTTCGAGGTGGGAACGAAGGGTTACGGTACATATAATCCGCAGACTTTGGCCGGCAACGCATGTATGTGGGCTTTGGTCGATGCCGGCATGTGGTCGGGCGACAAAGTCCATGGCGGCGAATGCGCTCTCCGCGCCGGCAAATCATCGAAAGCCCTGATTGCTATGGATGATGACCGCCGTCTTGGCATCGGAACGGTATCGTTCTTTGCCATGCGGTATGGCAGCGATGCCGAAGCCGAAATTGCCGTAGAATATTCTACTGACGAAGGCGAAAGCTGGAGAGAGGCCGGAAAACTGATTATCGATGCCAAGACGTATACCGAATATAAAGTTCCGGTGAACGTGGCCGGAAAGGTGCGTATCCGCTTCAAGGAGCTGTCGGGCAAGCGTTTCATGCTCGACGACATTTCGATGACCGATTACAGTGCCGGTGTCGACGACCCCTTGGCCGACCGACATATGTGGGATGCCTACAGCCACTCGTCTACATTGTTTGTCGATGTTGCGGCTGAACAGGGCGTTGAAATCAGCATTTATGCAATCGACGGCACATGCCTGCATGCCGGACACATTTCAGAAGGTCGACGCACGTTCGGAGGCCTGCAGCCCGGCAAATTCTATATCGTGTCTTCCGGCGACTTCTCGCGCACGGTACTGATACGTTAGCGCTGAAAAATATTGGCTAAACGGCTGATATTTGAATTATTTTTACTATTTTTGGGGCGACATTGCCGTTAGGCGGTGTCGCTAACCTTTTTTATAACATAGTTATGGACATGCAAGAACCCATCCTTACGCCCACCGAAGGCGAAAAGGAACAAACTCTTAACGAAGCGCCGGCAACCGCTGCCGACGCCGGGATTGACAACGAAGCGGCCGAAGCCGATGCTAAGGCTGAAGTCGAGTCTGAAGAAATAATGAGCGAAGGCTTCGAAGAAGAGTCGGACGCGCAGGAAAAGCGCGAAATCACGGCCGAGACACTTCTTGCCGATGCACTCGCATTACTCGAAAAAGATGCTGCCGATGTGAGCACGGACGAAATACGCCGGCTGCGTCAGCATTTCAGCATGCTCCATAAGACAGTTAAGCCTGAAGCCGCCGAGGAAGGTGAAGGTGACGACGCCGCAAGCGCCGAAGAGTCCGAAGCTCAGGTAGATGAAACAACGGCTCGCTTTGATGAAGCCATCGAAAAGCTCCGTGCCAAGAAAGCCGCATGGGCCGCCGAACAGGAGGCTTTGAAGGCTGCCAACCTCGAACGCAAAAACGCCATCATCGAAGAAATCATAGCGCTTGCCGACGACACCGACAATGTGAACCGCACATTCCCCCGTTACCGTGAGCTTCAGGACGAGTTCAATGCCGTAGGCGACGTCGACCCCACGCAGGAAACTGCCGTATGGAAGCGTTTCCAGGAAGCTCGTGAGCGCTACTCCGACAATCTGAAAATCAACAAGGAACTGCGCGACTATGATTTCAAGAAAAACCTTGCCGACAAAGAAGCGCTTTTGGCCGAAGTGGCTACGCTCATCGGAGAAGAAGACATAATAGGCGCGTACCGCCGCCTGCAGGAACTGCACAACCGCTGGCGTCAGATAGGCCCGGTGGCAAAAGAACTGCGCGACGACATATGGAACCGTTTCCGCGAGGCATCGGCCGAAATCAACAAACGCTATCAGGCTTTCTTTGAGGCCCGCAAGGCGCGTGAGGCCGAAAATGAGGCCGCAAAGACTGTGCTGTGCCTGCAAATCGAGGGTCTTGACTATTCGGGCCTGCGCACTTTTGCCGCCTGGGAAGAAATGACCAAGAAAATACAGGGCATACAGGAAGACTGGCGCAAGCTCGGTTTTGCATCCAAAAAGATGAACCGCCAGCTTTTCGCCCGTTTCCGCCAAAGCTGCGACGCTTTCTTCGCCGCCAAGTCGGAGTTCTTCCGCAAGACGCGCGAGGAGCTTTCTGCCAACCTCGGACGCAAGCAGCAGCTCGTAGAGCAGGCCGAAGCACTCAAAGAGAGCACCGACTGGCGCAAGACCGGCGACCTGCTCATAGAACTGCAGAAAGAGTGGAAAACGGTAGGCCCCGTGCCGAAAAAATACAGCGACGAGCTATGGGCGCGCTTCTCGTCGGCATGCGACTATTTCTTTGAACAGAGAAAAAAGAGCAATTCGGGCCAGCGCCAGACCGAAGCCGCCAATTTGCGTGCCAAGCGCGAAGTCATAGGCATGCTTTCGGCCATTGTCAGCGAGGCCGCCGACAAGGAGGCCGCTCTTGCCGAACTGCACAAGCTACAGGACCGATGGAAAGAAATAGGGCATGTGCCTTTCCGTGAAAAAGAAAAGATTTACGAGGCATACCGTGCCGCCGTCGATGCCGTGCGCGACCATTTCGCCATTGCAGAATCGAAAGCGCGGCGTGAGCGCTTCGAGGCTTCCGTGGCCGAAATCGAAGGCGACGACAACAAGCTCTTCCGCGAACGCGAGCGTCTGCTGCGCGCCCTCGAAGGCCGCCGTGCCGATTTGCGCACCTACGAGAACAATTTCGGCTTCCTGTCGGCCAAATCAAAGTCGGGCGACACCCTTCTGCGCGATCTTGAACGCCGCATCGAACGCCTGAAAGCCGACATCGCCGAGCTTGAAGACAAAATCAAGCTCATCGATACGAAGCTTTGATGTTTTGACAGCCGGTAGTGCCGGGCTGTTATGCCCGGCATTCCGTTTCGGCTGAAATTGACAATCTGTGAAAAAACACTGACAGCGGATGACGAATATCGAGCGCCCTTTATCGCGCGGTAAATATATACAGCTGTTGTTCAGCATCTGTGACCTTGCCATCATAAATCTTCTTTTCTGGTTGACCATAAGTGTTTTTCCTGAAATCAAGACTTTTCCGCACGAGTTGCGTGAGCTGTGGCTTGTTGTCAACGTGAGTTTTGTGCCTACACTCGCATGGACGGCACGCCGCCGCCATAGCATGCGTGCTATTGTGCTCGACGGCGTGACGCGCTCTACTTTGTCGGCAGTGGTCACCCACGCCCTGTTTTTCCTGTCGCTGATAGCCTTTCTCGGCATCCGTTCGGTGCCGGGGCGTGCCTATGTGTTTTACTATGGCCTGATGCTGGTGGTGCTTCCGCTGTTCCGCATTGCCGGTAACCTCGCCCTTAAGACTTACCGGCGCCATGGCTATAACTTTGCCCGTGTCGTGATTGTCGGCACCGGGGCCACGGCCCGGCGCCTGTATGAAAACATGCAGCGTGATTCAGGCTACGGCTATAAGGTGCTCGGCTTTTTCGACGATAACCCCGACGAAGACTTTTTTGCCGACAAGGTATATCCTGTCGATGAGCTTGAGGCTTTTGTCGAGCAGAAGCAGATACGGCAGATTTTCTTTACACTTTCGGGCCATAATGCCGCATTGGCGCGCACAATCAAGATTGCCGACGATAATGTTGCCGATTTCTACTATGTGCCGCAGATACCGCACACTTTGGCACGAAAGTTCGAGCTGAACAGCATCGGTTCGCTGCCGGTGCTTTCCATCAGCCGAAACCCGTTGAAAAATGTAATCAATCGAATTATCAAACGTTCGTTCGACGTTGTGGTATCGTCGGTGTTCTTGTGCTTCTATCCGCTGATATACATTCCTGTGGCGATTGCGATAAAGCTTTCGTCGCCCGGCCCGGTGTATTTCAGGCAGGAGCGCACGGGCTATCTCGGCAAATCATTCAAGTGCCTGAAATTTCGAACAATGCGTGTGAATGCCGGAGCCGACAAATGTCAGGCTACGCAGAACGACCCTCGCAAGACCCGGGTCGGCGATTTTTTGCGCAAGACATCGCTTGACGAACTGCCGCAGTTCATAAACGTGCTGCGAGGCGACATGTCGATAGTGGGCCCGAGGCCGCACATGCTCAAGCATACCGAATACTATACCCGAATGGTCGACCGCTATATGGTGCGCCATGTAGTAAAGCCCGGTATTACGGGATGGGCGCAGGTAAACGGTTTCCGTGGTCTCACCGACGAACTTTGGAAGATGGAACGCCGCGTGGAGCATGATGTTTGGTATATCGAAAACTGGACTTTCCTTCTCGACCTTAAAATCATGGTGCGCACGGTGCTCAATGTGTTCCACGGCGAGAAGAACGCTTTTTGAACTGCTTAATAATAAGAACAAATTAATAAGAATATGACCGAAAACGAACTTAAGGAATTGCGCCGCGACCCCGACGGGCTAATTACTTACGAGTATCTGGCCAACCATATAGGCGAGTGCGCCCCCGACGACATTGACAGGCTTATCGATAATATGACGCGAGTCGACCTTTCGGGCCAGTTCATGGCGAGCGCCGCACGCTATCTGAATGCAATCGACCCCGACGGATATTCTCCGGCGATAAAGGCATTGGTGGCCGGTGCCATCGATAAAGACCGAGAACATCGCTATCTGCCCGACCTGCTGAAAGGTCTTTACGGAGAAGGCTGCCTTGACGATGCCGAACGGCTCTGCGCCGCCGACGACAATTTCAGGCGCATATACAAACGGCTGTATGCCGACAACATAATATGAAGTGATTTAAACTTATTTATTTATGTTAAAATTCAAAGTGATTTATAGTTTGCGTCAATCTTTCGGCGTCTTTCCGGCGTCTTTTGAACTGCCGCATCGGTCATGTGGCACAGCCACACTCCCTCTTTGCAGCTCAAAATCCACTCGGAAATACATCCGAAAGCTTAACGAATAAAAAGTTTAAATCACTTCTATGACAATGAAAATACTGCGATATATAATGCCCGGCTTCGCCTCGGCCTTGCTCTGCATGGCCTGCGGAGGCAACAATCAAGCCACGGCAACCACTATACAGAACGACAAAACGATAATGACAGAACAGACTCCCGACACCGCTTCGGTGCGCGTGGCCGTAAAGACCACGCTCGGCAATTTCACCGTACTGCTTTACGGCGATACTCCCAAGCACCGCGATAATTTTGTGCGCCTCGTAAAAGAAGGATATTACGACAATACGCTTTTCCACCGTGTAATCAAAGACTTCATGATTCAGGCAGGCGACCCCGATTCGCGTACCGCAAAACCGGGTCAGGCTCTCGGTGCCGGAGGCCCTGACTATAAGATAGATGCCGAAATTGTATATCCGGAGCATTTCCATAAGCGCGGAGCCCTTGCGGCAGCGCGCCAGGGCGACCAGGTGAACCCGCTGAAGAAATCGTCGGGTTCGCAGTTCTATATCGTTACCGGGCGCAAATCGTCCGAGGCCGAAATGGAGCAGCTGGGCGCTCATCTTAAGAATAAACAGCTGCAGTCTATTTTCAACCGTCTCGCCATGGAGCACCGCGACAGCATAATCGCCATGCAGCAGAAGGGCGACCGTCAGGGGCTTGAAGCTTTGCAGCAGCGCCTGATTAAAGAGACCGAAGCAGAGGCTGCCGCCTCGGCTTCAGCGCCGACAGTTACACCCGAGATGCGCCAGGCTTACACGACTGTGGGCGGCGCTCCGCACCTCGACGGTGACTATACGGTATTCGGCGAAGTAATCGACGGTATGGAGACTGTCGACCGCATCGAAAAGGCGCAGACCGACGGCCGCGACCGTCCGTCAGACGACATCCGCATCCTATCTATGCAGATTGTCAAGTGAAGGAAATACCCGTAGGACACCACACATTGCCGAACGGTCTGAGGCTTGTACACTCCTACGACCCTTGTACGGCGATGGTGGCTGTAGATGTGCTTTATGACGTGGGGACGCGCGACGAGAGCCGCCGCCTCACGGGCATGGCGCATCTGTTCGAGCATCTGATGTTCGGCGGCTCGGTCAATGTGCCTGCTTTCGATGTTGTGCTCGAAGCCGCGGGCGGGCGCAGCAATGCGTGGACGAGCCCCGACTTCACCAATTTCTACGACACACTTCCGGCTCAGAACCTCGATACGGCGCTCTATCTCGAAAGCGACCGGATGCTCGGATTGGCTTTCAGTGAGCGCTCGCTCGAAGTTCAACGCGGCGTTGTGGTCGAAGAGTTCAAGCAGCAATGTCTCGACCGTCCTTATGGCGACCTTTTCCACCATCTCAGGCGCATTGCATATGGTGAGGCACACCCGTATTCTTGGCCTACTATCGGGCTTGTCCCCGAACATATTGCGCAAGTGGGCATGGCCGACGTCAAAGACTGGTTCTATGCGCACTATGCCCCGAACAATGCCGTAATATCTATTGTCGGCAATGTCGGTTTCGACGAAGCCTGTCGTGCCGTCGAGCGATGGTTTGCCGACGTGCCTTGGCGTGATGTCAAGTCGCGGAACTTGCCCGATGCCGGTTTTCCCAAGGCCGATGTCGTGGAAACCGTGTATGGCGATGTGCCTATGCCCTTGCTCGTTATGGCTTTCCCTATGGATGCCTACGGCACGCCGGGATATTTTGCAGCCGATACCGTCACCGACATACTCTCGGCAGGCCGGGCGGCACGTCTCAATCTTAACCTTGTCAACGGAAGCGCACGGGGGCTGATATGCGATGCCGACGCCTCGATAATCGGCAGCGAAGGCCCGGGCCTTCTTCTGCTTGTGGCGAGACTGACGAGCGACTCCGATGCCGACATAGACATCGCCCGACGCCTGATGCTCGAAGAAGTGCGCCGTCTTGCCGTGCCCGGCTCTCTGTCGGCACGCGAGCTTGAGCGTACGCTCAATAACTTTGAAGCTACATTTCGCTTCTCAAACGTAGGCTATCTCGCGCGTGCAACCAACCTTGCCATGGCCGAAATGCACGGTGAGGACATCAACCGCATCGTGGCCGACCGTCGAAAACTCACTCCTGCCGATATCGAGCGTACTGCCGACCTCATTTTCAACCGCACACCGTCGGCAACGCTCATCTACAGACCGTCGCGGGGGTAGGTCTAATCTCCGACCTCGATAGATGGTGCGATAACTCCGTTTCTACTCCCCACTATCGCGCTACTCTGTAGCACTTTGTGTTATGGGGTCGTGTTTACCCGGGCTGTGCGCCACCTAAAGGGGCGGCTTGCCCGGGCCTATTATTTTTACGCCACTCTGTGGCGGTTTACCCCGAACGGGGCAATGAGTAAGTATCGTAGCGACTAAAATTTAATATATGTACTTATTTGAAGTGCCGTTTTCATAATAATATTTCTCTGCGATATTGTTGTTGCTGTTTTGAGGTTGTGCCTGTTGCAGAGGTTCGCTCTGAAAAAGTTGTCTATCGCAATCCGAACGGGATGGATACTTGCTTTCTTATGGGTTTATAGCGATAGTGTGGATGCGAAATCGGCGGCAAAATGGCATTTTGTGGATGCCGTTTTGCCGCCGGTTGTTGTCGGGTGGGTTAATCAGTCGGGTAGTAGGGCGAGGGCTTTTGCGGCGAGGGCTGTCTTTGCGACGTTGTGGGCCATCACCATTTCGACGAAGGGGTCGGAATCGTATTGGCCGCGGACGGATGTGAAGTCGTCGTCGGCGTCTTCGGCCGGAGCGTCGATGCCGAAGCCTGTGCGTGATTTTAGGGAGTATTCTTTACGGGCATCTTCGAGGAGCATGGCGTTGAGGGTGGTTACGCTTTCGAGCCACCGGTTGATTATTTTGCGCAGGTCGTCAGAGGTCAGTGAGGCGACGGGCTTGCCGTACCAGCTTTCGAAGGTTTCGGCGACCCATGTCCACTCCATGTCGTAGTAGTCGGCGTGGAGTTTGTGCCATGCTTTTTCGAGCGCGTCGAGCGAGTTGATGTCGCCTGTGGATATGGCGTTGCAGATGGCGTCGACTTCGCTTTTGGGGGCGAAGAGGCCGCAGACGTCTACCCACCGGCCTTTTCCTGCCGGATGCGTCGGAGCAAGGCGGTCGGCGATTTCGGAGTCGGAGCCGAGAAGGGCGTCGCCAAGGCGGTGTATGATTGAGTTGCCCATGAATTTGTCGGTCGCGAGCCGGTAGAGGTCGCGGCCTTTGCGCAGGGCGCGTGCGTCGATTGTCATGGTCTGGAAGGCGAAGCGCTCGGCGGTGAGACCTGCGGTGCGTTCGAGTTCGTCGAGCAGCTTTATACCGCTTAGCATCTTGCCGACGGTATATGGGCTGAGGAGGTTGAAGTTGATGCAGTCGAGGCGGTCGGGGTCGCGGCGCTTGTCGCGTTTGGGCCATTTCTGTGCGTCGCGTATGGTGCCTACGCTGCGCAGGTTTATGCCGGGCACGAGGAATGATTCGTTGCGGTTTTCTATCAGATATGAGAATGGCAGCCGCGATGTGTCGGGGTGGTTGACATGTCGTCCCATCACGAGCGAAAATGCTCCGATTTTCGCCGGCCACAGTATGTAGGAGTCGCTTGTGGTTTTCGAGCCGCGTTCGACCACGCCCTGGTGTATTGGCCCGAGCTTGTACATGTGGTTGCTTTGGTTTGAGCCTGAGCCTGCGTTGAGGAATGAGAACATTCCGGCAATCAGGAGGCTGGATTTGTGCATCGTCACGGTATACGGTCCGCCGAATATGGCTGCGGCTTCGCCGTTCTCGCATGCGCAGTTGGCGAAAAACAGCGAGTCGTGTGCCGAGAACAGATGGGTGAGGGTCGTGCCCTGGCCTATGAAGCAGTGGTGTATGACGGCGCCGGCATCGACTTTGCTGCCGGATGCGAACACGAATCCGTCGGCCATGACGTCGCGCCCGACATACACGGGGTCGCATTCCGACGAGGCTATTGTGCCGTCGCTCAGGCGGGTCGAGCCTTCGATGTCGGCGTGGTCGCCGATGTTTACGTTGGTGATTGCGCCGGCGTTTACTATACGGGCGTGCGCGCCGATTTTTCCGCGTGTGCCGTAGAGTTTCCCGGCATGCACTTTGATTATCGTCGCCAGGCGTTCGACCATCTCGTGCCGGTTACGGTACATGGCTATCAGATAGGCGGTCTGTGCCGACAGCCGTTCGTAGACAGGCACTTCGCGTCCGCCTGTCTCGTTGAGCACCGACACTTCGGTGCCGATGCCGAATGTACTGTCGAGCGTGGCCACGAGGCTGTCTACGTTTTCGATGTAGGCGTTGTCTGCGATGTCGTAGTTGGCGATGTAGGTCGCCACACGGCGTATGTAGACGTTGTCGCCCACCGACACATTGTGCAGTGTCACGTCGGAGATGGAACTTTTTCGTACGGTTCCGCCGGGAAGATAGAAGTTTCCGTCGAGTTTTCCGAGGCGTATTTTGCCTGAAAATTCTACGTTGCGGATGTTTGCCGGCGAAAATGCTGCCGACACTTCAACGCCGCTCCAGTCGGCGCATGTGCAACCTTGGCGCTCCAGGGTCGCGATTTCTTCGTTTGTCAGACTTCGAAACATTAAGTAAAAAGTAAAGTTTATGAAAGTTATGGATTGGATAGTTTTCGGTCAAGTCAGATTGGCACGAATTGCCATGTGTAGGAGCCGTCGGGGGCGATTGTGAGGAGTCGGAAGCCCTTCGGGCGCCCGTCGAAGTTTCGGCTCGTATTTTCGCCGTTCAGTATGTCGATGCCTCCGAACGAACGGGCGGCGGTGGTGTGGGTGTGTCCGGCGAGCCACAGGCGGCATCCGGCGTCATAAAACCGTTCCAGCATGAGTTTTCGGCTGTCGCCGGGCAGATTAAAGTATTCGTCGGCTTCGTCGATGCCTTTGTCGAAGGGCGGAATGTGTGAGAGGATTATCACCGGCGATGCTGCCGCCTTGGCTTTTTCGAGGGCGTCGGTAAGTTGCGCATCGTGTCGCTTGGTTTCGCCTTTGAGGCCTGAGCGCATAAGCATCGAGTTGACTGATATTATTGTGCGACCTTTCACCGTATGGCTCGATAAGTCGGGGCCGAAGGCTTCGGTGTATCTTTTCAGCCCGGCTGCTGTCACGGGTTCGGGTAGGTCGTGGTTGCCCGGGGTATATATAACAGGGGCTTTTAATTTTGCCGCGGCTTTCAGGAACGCTCCGATTGAGGTGCTGTCCATCACATTCACCATGTCGCCTGCAATCAGAACTATGTCGGGCTGCGTTTCGTTGACTTTGTCGACCTCGCGGCAGAATGCCTCGAGGTCGTCGTCGAACCCTCCTTTTCCGAAGCCGAGTTGGGGGTCGCACAGATGTGCTATGCGCAGAGTGTCGGTAGGGGCGGCGCCTGTGAGTATTGCCGGTATCGTAGCCATGAGTATCAGCAGTAGTTTTCGTATCATAGTTTTCCCGGAGCTGTCAGGATGTGGAATGCGAGTTCGTGGAAAAGCTGGTGCTCGTTCTGTCGTGAGCCTATGCCCTTGCTTTTTGTGTCGAATGCGCGTATGGCGCTTATTATTTCTACGAGCTGCACGGCGTTGTAGTTGGCCATGCCTTGCCTGATGCGTTTCAGGGCGAACTGGTTGCGCAGTTTCAGCTCACGTGTGATTTCGGCGTCGGTGCGTCCCGGAACGTAGTATGCCGTGAGTAGGTCGGCAAAGAAATTGAACACCGAGGCTGTTGCGAGCACCAGGGGCACTGCCTTTGGGTTGCTTCGGAAATATGCGAGGCAGCGGAACACTTTTTTTGCGTCTTTGGCCGCGAAGGCATCGACAAGCTCGAAGGTGTTGTATTCTTTGCTTATACCTATATTGCGCTCGATGGCTTCGGGGGTGACGGCGGCGTTCGGCGGCAGTATCGTGGCGAGTTTGTCGATTTCGTTGTATAGTTTGCCGAGGTCGGAGCCTATGTAGTCGCGCAGCATTTCGAGGGCTTTCTGGTCGGCTGACAATCCTTTCTGCTTTATGTATGTGCCGATGAATGCCGGAATGTTGTAGTCGGCGATTTTTTTCGACTCGAACACTACGGCGTCGCTTTTTTTCAGCGCCGCCATCAGTTCTTTGCCTTTTGCCTGTGCGCCGCGGCAGCATATTACCAAAATGGTCGTGTCGACAGGGTCGGCCAAATATGGGGCGAGCTTTGCGAGCTTCTCGGCACGTATGGCCTGCGCTTCTTTGAGGATAACCACCTGATAGCGGCTCATCATGGGGATGCGCCGGCATAGGTCTATCACTTGTGCCGGTTCTGTTTCGGGCGCATATAGCACATATTGGTTGAAGGCCTTTTCGTCTTCCTGCAATATGTTCTCAAACTCGCGTGCGAGGGCGTCGATGAAGTATCCTTCCTCGCCGTGAAGCAGATACACCGAAGCATATCGGTGCTCGGCGAGTGCTTTTTTTATGCTTTCGAAAGTCGGGGCCGGGAGTGCCATTGCGTTATTGTGCGAAAATTTGCGTAAATTTACGCATTATTTCGCATACAGATTGAATTTGTAATAAAAAATGGCATTTCCGGCTCTAAATCTACCGCCTATCGAGGCCCGGCTGCGTGCCGACGGCGACTCGCGCCGCGGCGGCATGGAGATATATGACAGCCTTCGCTGCCGTTGGGTGGCTCTTACGCCCGAAGAATGGGTGAGGCAGCATTTTGTGTCGTTTTTGGCTGCCCGAAGGGGGGTTCCTGAAGTGCTGATGGGAAATGAGGTTCCGCTGAAACTCAACGGGACGGCGCGGCGCTGCGATACCGTAGTGTTCGACCGCGCGCTGAAGCCATTGTGCATCGTCGAGTACAAAGCCCCGTCGGTGGCCGTGACGCAGAAAGTGTTCGACCAGATTGCGCGCTATAACAGCGTTCTACAGGCCCGGTATCTTATTGTGAGCAATGGAATGTCGCATTACTGCTGCCGCTATGGGGCGTGCGGTTACGAATTTTTGCGCGACATACCTTCGTTCGCCGAGATGGCGGATACGGAAAATAATTTACGTATTCAGAAGAAATAGGCTACGCGGAATGCCCATTGGCGGTTTTTAGCCGACATGTTGTCGAGTTTGCGCGTCTTGAGCATGTAGGTCATGCCCCATGTGTACTGCACGGACACTTGCCAGCGTTTCCAAAGCTCGAAGCCGCCGCCGCATGTGAGCCCCAGGTCGCCGCCTGAATATTTGAACGGGCTGCCGGAGCCGTCATCGCCTTTGATGTTCGAATGTCCGACTGTCAATGCAAAATCGGGACCGCCATATACGAAAGGCGCAATGTACTCTTCGAGGCCGCCCATGCGCGTCCATTTGAAACGCAGATGCAGCGGTATCTGAATGTTGTGCAGCAACACTGTTGGCGATTTCAGTCCGCTTGTGCTCCATATCTCGCGTTCGCCAAGATGCGTTTTTGCGCCCATCTGATTGTAGAGCAGGGCGAAATCTATACCGAATCCTATGCCGGGGAACATCAGTTCACCCATCACTCCGGCCTGCATGCCGACCGTGCGGTCGACGGTGAACAAGTCTTGTTTGAAGTCGAGGTCGTTGATGGTGACACCGGCTACCGGCGCATATCTGAATTGCGCCGAAGCGGTCTGAGACAACACAAGAAGCGAGGCTATGGCGGCAAGGATTGCGGCGAGGCGTTTCATTATAATTATAGTAATGTGGAATTTTGCTGTTGGATGGATATTTTCTTCGCAAAGGTAACCTAAAAAATCGGAAAAATATGCGTCTTAACGCAATTTATGATAGCGGAAAAAGCTCTTCCAGGCTATTTTAATAGGGTTGTCGAAGTTAACTGCCTGATTATTAGCTATAAGTAAATTTTAACCATAAAATCGGTCAAAAAAAATCGAAAAATTTTTGGAGATTGAAAAATGTTGCGTAACTTTGCAACCGCAAACGGGAAAGCGATAGGGCTGTCCTCGCTGCGGAGAAAATTGAAAACCGCCTCTTTAGCTCAGTTGGCCAGAGCACGTGATTTGTAATCTCGGGGTCGTT
>CAJTXL010000003.1 GCA_910583525.1 uncultured Muribaculaceae bacterium
GGTCGGCGTCGAGGATGAGGTAGACGCAGATGTCGCGGCCGCGGATGTGGTCGACCACGCGGCCCGAGGTGACGGATGCGTCTTTGGGCATGTGGGCCCGGGCGAGTTCGCGTGCCCGGGCGCGGTTCGGCATGATGAGCGCCGTGGGGAGCTTGGGGTAGATTGCGGTGGCGAGGTAGCGGACGTAGTCGGCGAGGATGACGTTTATTCTGTCGCCGGGGCTGATGATGAGTGTGCGCAGGCCTGTGGGGGTGTGGTGGCGGCGGTACTCGAGGGCTTCGATGAGGCGTGCTTCGAGGCGAGACAACGGGCGTCCGAGCCATCGCCTGAAACGGGCGACGTAGGGCCGGGGCGGTATGGGGTGGCGGCGTGTGTGCTGTAGGAGTCTCATCGTGGCGCAAAGGTAGTATCGCCTTTTTGTTTGCGGTTGTGGAAATTCCCCTATCTTGGAAAATAATACAGAAGTACAAAAGGGTCAAAAGTTTATTTTGGGACAGGAGTACAGGAGGAACAGGAGTTTTTTTGTGGGTAAGGTGTTTAAGGTCTCTAAGTTTTTTTAGGGACTTTAAGGTCGTCTTTAAAAGTATCAGAGCCACAGAGCGGCACAATAACAACAGCCCATACTATTGCGGTTATCTCCCGGCGGCAAAAGAATACACAGACAAAGGGCAATTGGGGTTGTATCTTTGCAACGCTAATTGTTGTTTGATGATATGAAACAAGTTTATACCTATTTTATCGAAATTGCCCCCATAATAGATGCGGCGGCAGCTTATACCTCTCGCCCTGAGTTCGCCGCAAAGTCGAGAAAGGGGACTTCGCTTAAACGGCATCTTCGACAGGCCGCCAACAGGGTCATGACGCGGTTGACGCCACTTGATGCGTGTGTACAAATCATGCGTCGGCAGAGCGGCGACGTGATTGAGTTAAAGCTCACTCTACCCGTTTTCCCTACGGGGTGGGTATGGTTCGGCACTGATGTGGCTTGCGCCATAGCCGCAGAAGTGCTTGCGTCGAGCTATGCAAAAAGCGACATCGAACTGTCGGCGTCGTTCAGCAAGGCTGCCGACGAAATATGCTCGCTGATGTTTGAGGCCATATCACGTCCGCAGCTCGGCGACGCGGCCTGACAAGGTTGTCAGTTGGCAAAATCGACCGAAAGGCCGAGCTGGAAACGTGCCGGATTGAGCGGATAGTAGGGCACCGAGAAATAGTTGCTACCGCCGAACAGCCCTTTGTTGGCGTGCGAATACATGACATAGAACCGCACCCGGCTCAATTTCATATTGGCATATGCGTTGCAGAAGGGGTAGTTGCCTATAAGCATGTCGCGCTGGTTGACAAAGCTTGCCAAAGCGGGCTGATAGGCAGGGGCATAGTAGCGCGTATAGTAGTCGCAGTCGATGCCGAGCTGCACTTTGAGCGTGGCGACCCTGAAGAGAAGGTATAGGTTGGAGTACACAGCCAGCTTGGGCAAGGGGAGCACGGCCTCGTCGGTGCTTGTCTGATAGGTTATTTTATTGTCCCAATGCAGAATGCCCAATTTCAAATTCTGTCTCAGCGACAGTGACAGCACCTGCACGGAGCCGCCATTCTGCGCCGGGAGCCCTTTGGCGTTGAAATACAGCATGTTCTGTATATTGGAGAACGAAGCCCTGAAGTGCGTGCCGCTACGGCCAAGGTCGAACTCGCCGCCGAACTCAACGGTGCGCTGCTTTCCGAAATCGTTTTTCCATATAAAATGGTTGGAAAGGTACTGCTGCATCAGGAACGGAGCGCTTTCGTTGCGGAACGCTCCGAAGGCACGCACGCTAAGGCTGTCGCCAAGAAAGCGGAAGCGCGTCGACACATTTCCGTCGACTTTCACCTCACCGGCGGCATCACCGAGGAAGCCCAACTCGGCCGTGGCTTCATAGCGCAACAGGGCCCCACGCTGCTTGGTGAGCTGCGCCCCGACCCAGGCAAGCTGACGCGTAGTATGCGAACTGAAAGGGCCTATGCCATCGGGGAACGGAGTGAGGTCGAGACCTGTTTTGTCGAGGGTGTCGGGCGTGAACTCATAGCGGCGCAGCTGATGGGTGACATATGCGGCGAGGCCGAATTTGGCATATTTATGGAAGCCTTCGAGGAGCGATACGCCGAGCGTATTTGTCAAGGACCAATAGGCGGTGCGGTCGCGCGTGAACTCGGGGTTCAGATAGGTGTTGTCGAAGAACTCTGCGGTTTCCTTGGGCGTGTAGTCGAGGAAATAGTGTTTGTCGGCATTGTAGCGCAGGGTGTATATGAATGACGACACGGGTATGTAGGTGCGCCGCGTGGTGGTGTCGTCGACGGCTTCTTCGTGCCAATAGCCTACCTTATATCGGTTGTTGACATAAAGCTCCTGTCCGCGCAGCCTTGTGTGGGCGTCGTTGAGCTTTGTCGGTATCGATTTAGGGTCGACCGAGGTGACGCCGCCCTGCAGCTCGGCCGGGTCGGTTATATAGAGCATGTCGGTGATGCCGCCATTCTCTTTGTTGAGGAGATTATAGTGGTTGTAATACGCCTGCATCTCGTAGCGGTCGCCGAGATAAGAGCCTGACAGCCCCCATGAAAGGTCTTTTGTGGCCTGGTTGTTGTAGCAGCCTTTAGAGTAAAGATAGTCGAGCATGGCTCCGACCTGCGCCTTTGCATTGATGTTGCCCGAAAAGGTCGCTTTGAGGCGTTCCTGTGCATTTTCACGGCCTCCGGCGGTGTTGAACGACACAACGGTCATAGGTATGCGCGTGTTGTAGAAGCGCATCTTGTCGTGCGTCGGCATCCAATGCGCGAGGGCATCACGGAAAAAGAAGTCGCTCATAGGCTCACGCTCATGGTAGAGCATGTTCATGCCTTCGGCGCCGAGGTTTCCCGTGGTGGCCCAAGCGTCGCTCACCATCGAGGGGATTGAACGGCGCGAGTAGTTCTCGAACATCGTATCCATCGGCGCCGGTTCTCTCAGACCAAGGGGCGAAAGAAGCTTCCAGGCGTACGAGGGCGCTATGGCCGGCTTCTTCTTGCTTCCGGTCGGGGCTGAGCGCATGGCCTGTTGGGCCTGCAGGGGCAAACCCGACACCGGCAGGAGAAGGCACAGCAGCAGGCAGAGATATATCTTTGAGTATTTCGTCAGTTTCATTTGCAGCGACAAAGATAGTCATTTTCGGCCAACTATCGCGGTTTGACAGACGTTTTATTATCATGAAGACATCAAAAGCACACGGGCGCGTGCCCGTCATTATAGCGATAGCAATCATCGTGCTCGGCGGCATAGGGATGGCGCGGAGATGCGCCCACGGAAGCTCTAAGCTCGCAAACGAGTATGTCAAACCGGGCGGCGACACTCTTGCCGTGGCAATAGAGATGAGTCCGCTCACCTACTTCTTGAGCCACGACACTGCCGAGGGTTTCGATTACCAGATACTTCGCGACATAACAAGCGAACATGGCATTGTGGCCGATTTTTATCCTGTAGCAAACCTCGACGATGCTTTTTTAGGACTTTACCAACACCGCTACGACATGATTGTGGGTTCGTTGCCGTCGACCAACGCTCTGAAGAAATATTTTCCGCTTACCGAGGCCGTATATCTCGACAAGCAGGTTCTCGTACAACGCCGCGACAGCGCCGGAGGCCGGGGGCCGATAAGCTCTCAGGAACAGCTCCTTAAAGACACGGTATGGGTAGCGGAAGGCTCTCCGAACCTGACCCGACTGCGGAACATGTCGCACGAACTCGGCGAAACGATATATGTCAGAACCGACCCGGCGTATTCGTCGGAACATCTTGCCATACTGACAGCCTTGGGCGAGGTAAAGCAGGCGGTCGTGAACGAAGCCATCGCATCCAAGATTGCGCCGGACTACCCGAACCTCGACATCGAAACCCCGATTTCATTGACACAATTCCAATGCTGGGCCGTTGCACCGGGCGACAGCACACTGCTCGACTCTCTCAACAAATGGCTCTATGAGTTCAAGTCCACGGCGCGCTACCACGAACTGGTGAAGAAGTATCTTTAGAAGCTGTATCCCATCAGCCTGAGGATAAAAGGCGCGAGGGCCGATGTCAGCAAGCCGTTCAGCGTTAGACCAAGCGAGGAGAAAGCCCCATATCTGTCGCTTCGCTCTATCGCTGCCGACGTTCCGACGGCATGTGCGGCAGTGCCCATCGACAAACCTGCCGCTATCGGGCTTTTGACACGGGCAAGGCTCACAATCTTGAAGCCCGTCATACCGCCGAATATGCCGGTGCACACCACCACGGCTGCCGTCAACGAAGGGATTCCACCGATAGCGCCGGATATCTCCATTGCAATAGGCGTAGTCACCGCCTTCGGAGCAAGCGACATCACAATCTCCTTTGAGGCTCCAAGCATCTCGGCCACGAGCACCACCGACACCACCCCGGCAACACATCCGGCCATCTCCGCCACGAGCAACGGCACCATCTGTTTCTTGATAGCCTCAAGCTGTCGGTAAAGCGGAACACCAAGAGCAACGACAGCCGGCTTTAGCCAAAAATCGATGTACTCGCCGCCACGGCTGTAAGTGTCATAGTCAATATCCATGAATGTGAGAAATACGACCATCACAGCGATTGACAGCAATATAGGATTAAGCAGCCTCAACCCTGTGCGTCGCTGCACATACTGCGCCCCGACAAACGTTACAAACGTCATCGCGATTAGAAAGAATTTGTTGCAGAAGAAATCCATATTCCTATCAGTCAGCGCGTCTCAGACGCAATAAATGAGGATGACGCATCCATTGGTGCACACGCCCGGTAACGATGAGTATTACTATGGTGCTCACAACCGAAGCACCTACAATTGGAAGCCACTGATTCGCCACGAGGCCAAGGCATCGCATAATGCCGATGCCTGCCGGCACGAAGAAAAAGCCAAGGTTATGCACCAGAAAATCGGCAAATTTATCGACTTGCGACAGTTTGACGATACCGCATTTAAGCGCCGCAGCCAATGCCAACATCCCGATTATGCTCGAAGGCACAGGTACGCCCGTAAGCATTACAACGAGTTCTCCCAACGCAAGAAACGTGAACAAAACTCCACATTGAAGTATCATAATTCCTAACAATCTTTTACCGGGTGCAAAGGTACGCAATAGCTACATAAGTGCAATGTTTTTTGTTGTCTTATTTAGGAAAAATGAGTAACTTCGCAATACATTTCAAACTTAAGTATGTGTACGAAATTATTTAATGTATCGCCTCATAAATTCTGCGGCGAACTTACGCGTCCGGCTTCAGTTGCAATGGAACCCCATTGCGCCATCAGCCGAACTCAAAATTTCATCCACATACTTTATAATACAATACGATAAATAATTTCGCACACATACTTATATATTGATGAAACTGAAAAGCACAATAGTGG
This sequence comes from uncultured Muribaculaceae bacterium, assembly GCA_910583525.1. Classification (GTDB taxonomy): domain Bacteria; phylum Bacteroidota; class Bacteroidia; order Bacteroidales; family Muribaculaceae; genus CAG-873. Next base: position 5,415 of record CAJTXL010000003.1, read on the forward strand.
CACTGGCGGCAGCCATATGGCTATGCGGATGCGCCGACAAGACCGCAGAGAGCAACAAACTCGTAATATTACACACCAACGACACTCACTCGCAGATAGAGCCGGGCGAAGACGGCCTCGGCGGTGTGATGCGCCGCAAAGCCGTGATAGACAGCATAAGAGCGGCGGAACCGAATGTGCTCCTGGTCGATGCCGGCGACGCCGTTCAGGGTACTTTGTATTTCTACCTCTACGGCGGAAAGGTCGAGCAGGAAGTGATGAACATCCTGGGAGTGGACGCCCGTATCCTCGGGAACCACGAGTTTGACAACGGCATAGACTCGCTTGCAGCAGTGCTGAAGCTGTCGGATTCGCAGAAGATAGCCACAAACTACAAACTCGACAACACGCCTATGGCAGGGATGTTCGAGCCGTACACAATAAAAGAATACGGCGGAAAACGCATCGGCATAATAGGCATCAACCTCGACCCGACGGGCATCATCACCAAAGGGAACTACGACGGGCTTGAGTTCCTGCCCATTGTGGCTACCGCAAACCTCACGGCAGAAAAACTCAAAAAGGAAGAGGGCGTCGATGCCGTCGTCGCCATTTCGCACATAGGCTACAATCCTGCCGGGCTGATAGGCGACTCCGTACTTGCCACAAACTCACGCAACATCGACATCATTATAGGCGGCCACTCGCACGACACTATCGACCCGACCACGCCTAAAGGCGCGGCACGCTCAAGGCTGACCAATCTCGACGGCGAAGAGGTGTTAGTGGTACAGACCGGCAAGGCCGGGCGCCGTCTCGGCAAAATAGAACTGAACCTCGACAGCCTCGGCATAGGAGGCAGGCCGAAATACGAGCTTATCACAGTGGACAAGCGCTTCGACGGCTATAAGGACCCGGCTTTGGCAAAGACGATAGCCCAATATTCGGCCGGCGTGGATTCGCTCATGCATCTGTGGGTGGGCGAAAGTCCTAAAGAGCTTAAAGCCGGCGGCACCGAACTGCTCAACTATTTCACCGACTTCATATTCAAGGCCGGAAATGCAATAGCCCCCGGCGTAGACCTCGCCATAGCCAACAAAGGGGGGCTGCGTGCCGACATCCCGGCCGGCAAGTTCTCGAAAGGGCACGTAATCAACATGATACCTTTTGCCAACTACGTAACCGTTATCGACCTGAAAGGGAGCGACCTGCTCGACATATTCAACGTTATGGCCATGACCGACGGAAACGGCATCAGCAAAAACGTCAAGGCAACCTACACCAAAGACGGCGACAAAGCTAAGGCAACAAAAGTGCTTGTCGACGGAAAAGCAATCGACCCGAACAGGACATACCGCGTGGCGACCATCGACTATCTTGCCAAAGGTGGCGACTACATGAGCGCCTTCACGCGAGGGAAAACAGTCGCACAAAGCCGGGAGCCGCTCTATGACGTCCTGCTCGACGAACTGTCGAAAAACAAAAAGCCGGTGGGAGGTGACTCCGTAAACCGTTGGGCTCTTGAACAGAAATAAACCATGAAAATATTAACATTCATAGCCGCGGCGACTTTCGCCTGCACGGCATTCGCAACCACACCGAACATCGAGAAGAAGCATAGAGCCGAAGCGGCGGCTTGGGCCGACTCGGTGTACAACACGCTGTCGACACGCGAACGGGCCGCACAACTCGTATTCCCAAAAATCCGGCCGACCGAGGGCGAACAGTCGAAAGCCGCAATCAGGCGCTTTGTCAAGACCGAAGGGTGCGGAGGTCTGCTGTTCGAGAAAGGGCCGCTGGCGCAATACGCCGAAATGACAAGCTATGCGAAGTCGCTCGCCAAAGTGCCTCTGCTGATGACTTTCGACGGCGAATGGGGGCTGTCGATGCGCATAGACGACAGTCCGCGCTTTCCGCACAACATGGCTTTGGGGGCTATTACTGACTACCGTCTGCTATATGAGTACGGCGCCGAGATGGCTCGAGAGTGCCGTCTGCTCGGCATAGACGTGAACTTCGCCCCCGATGCCGACGTCAATTCAAACCCTAAAAACCCCGTCATAGGCTTCCGCTCGTTCGGCGAAGACCCCTCGCGCGTAGCCAAGGCCACCGTTGCCTACTCTCTCGGCCTTGAAGACGGCGGCGTGCAGGCTGTGGCGAAGCACTTCCCCGGGCACGGCGACACAGACGTAGACTCGCACAAGGCGCTCCCGACGGTCAATCATTCGCGTACGGCACTCGACAGCACCGACCTCGTGCCGTTCAAAGAGTTTATCGGTGCCGGATGTTCGGGAATAATGGTCGGGCACATCGCCGTACCGGCACTCGACCCATCGGGGACACCGGCCTCGCTGTCGCAGCTCGTTACCGACGGTTTGCTCCGCAAAGAGCTTGGGTTCGACGGCCTGATATACACCGATGCCCTCGCCATGAAAGGTGCCGTCGACCCTAAAGGGCGCAATGTCTGTGTGGCGGCGCTCATTGCCGGAGCCGACGTTCTGGAGACTCCTGTAAACGCCCGAAAGGACATCGACGCCATCGTAGCTGCCATAAAAGACGGCACCATAAGCGAAAAAATGCTCGAAGACCGCTGCAAACGGGTTCTTAGGTACAAATATCATCTGTTGGTGGAAGACCCCAAACCGACACTGCCCTACCCGGAACTTGCCCGTGCAATCAACAGCCCGGAGGCCGAAGCGCTGATTAAACGCCTCGCAGCGGCTTCGATAACCGTACTGAAAAACAAAGACGGCATACTGCCTGTCGATGCCGTCGCCGGCTTCCGCGCCGCCGTGGTCAACATAGGAGCCAAGGCCGACAATGACTTTACATCGACAGTGCGCCTCTATGCCGAAACCGAGCCGCACTACACCATGGGCGAAGATTTTTCGGCAGCCTCTTTGGCAAAAATCAACGCCAACGACGTGATAATAGCATCGGTCTACAACGACTCGCAGGCATCGCGCCGCAACTTCGCACAACTCGTCAAGGCCGCCAAGAAGCCGGTTATCGCGGTATTTCTCGTAAACCCTTACAAGATGAAGAAGTTCGGCGCCTCACTCGACGGCACCGATGCCATAATCCTCGCCTACGACAACATAGCGGCCGAACGTGTAAGCGCGGCAGAAGCCATCTTCGGCGGCATCGCCGTAACGGGACGCCTACCTGTCGATTTGCCCAGCATAGCCCCTCTCGGCACGGGAATACAGCTGCCGAAAACGCGCCTGGGCATAAGCTCACCCGTGGCTGAGGGCATGGCACCATGGCTTACCGACAGCATCGACGCTTTGGTAAAAAAAGGCCTTGCCGACGGCAGTTTCCCGGGCTGTCAGGTTCTTGTGGCAAAAAACGGCAACATCGTCTACGACAAAGCTTTCGGACAGCTATCTTCAGCCAAAGAAAGCCGCAAGGTCAACAGCGAGACGGCCTACGACCTTGCTTCGGTCTCGAAGGCCACCGGCACACTCGCCGGTATCATGAAAGCCTACGACAAAGGGCTTATAAAACTCGACGCAAGCCTGGGCGAACTTATCCCCGAAATCACCGACTCGGCAAAACGCACTATCAGCGTCAAAGAACTGCTATACCACGAAACCGGTATGCCTGCCGGGCTGAACATGTTCGAGGTAATGTTCGACACGGCGAGTTTCTCCGGCAAACTAATCACCCCACGGCCCGACAAGACACACTCCATCAAGATACAGCGTCGTGCCTACGGCAACAACCGGGCACGCCTGCGCTCAGACATCCTTGGCCGCACGGCCTCAAAGAAATTCCCTGTCGAGACGGCCCGCGGCATCTTCACCGGGGCAGCCACGTTCGACACCGTAATGCACCGCATTTACAACGCTCCGCTGCGAAAGTCGAAGTCGTATAACTACTCGTGCCTCAACTTCTGCCTGCTGATGGATATAGAGCAACGGCTCACAGGCAAAGCGCACGACGAATTCGTCGCAGCCGAAGTCTTCGGCCCCATCGGTGCCTACCGCTCGGGCTACAGGCCGCACACGGGCATCGGAGCCGACAATGTGGCCTCGACAGAGCACGACACATTCTTGCGCCGGCAGACACTAAAGGGCTACGTCCACGATGAACTGGCCGCATTTTCGGGCGGAGTGCAGGGCAATGCCGGATTTTTCGGCAGTGCACGCGACGTGGCGAAATATTGCCAGATGCTGCTCAACGGAGGCACGTACGGCGGACACCGCATTCTCTCGCCGGAAACCACAAAGCTATTCACAAGGTCGAAAAGTCCGACATGCCGCCGCGGCCTGGGCTTCGACAAGCCCGACAAAGAAAACCCCGACAATTCGCCTACGTGCGAAGAGGCGTCGGCAGAGGTATTCGGCCATCTCGGGTTCACGGGCACCGTATTCTGGGTCGACCCTGACGAAGACCTCATTTTCGTTTTCCTGACAAACCGTGTCAACCCGACCCGCGACAATGCGGCTTTCAACCGCCTCAACATACGCCCACGGCTTTTCAGCCTTGTGAACCGAGCACTGCTCGACAAAGAATAGTCATAAAAAATAAACAACGACCTCGCCACGGCACGGAACCACAGCGAGGTCGTTTTCATCGGGGAGAGTAGAGAATGAGATTAGTCTTCGCTGAACACCTCGCGATGATATTTCGGTTCGACGATTTCCCGGGCGACACGTCCGGCATAATCGCCTTCTGTCGAGACAAATACCCAATCGATGTCGTCGAGACGACGCAAATCGCTGACAAAGAATGCCTCGGAGTCGGGCGACCCGACAACGATTATACGCGCTACGCCGGCTTCGCGTGCGGCATGCACGGTATCGACAAAATATTTTAGCGTCAGGTCGTTAGTATAATGGTCCTGAAGGTCGTCGTTATAAGTGAGGACGGCATCATGATAACCGGCAAAGGCCTCCACAACACTTTCGTGCTGCGCCAAAGGCAGATGCGTAAGGGTGAGACGGTCGTCTTCAAGCATCACTTTTTCAGGGAAATCCACCATTGCGTTGACGGCAAGCCCTTCGGCAAGGAGAGCGCCAAGGACATCCCCAAAAACATGGTTGACAGTGCCGGTCAGTGCTATTTCTTTCATAATTGAAGCAGTATTTTTTGTTTTCTGAGTATAAAACACTCCACAAGCGCCAAGTGTTCGGAGAGATGGCTCCAAAAATAATTTTGGCGTTCACGAAAAAAGTAGTAACTTTGCATCATATTCTCGCGCATGTGGCGTAATTGGTAGCCGCGTTAGACTTAGGATCTAATGTCTCAGGACGTGGGGGTTCGAGTCCCTTCATGCGCACTAAAAAACGGTAGATTGCTATAGCAATCTACCGTTTTTTATGAAGTGATTTAAACAGTCCAATCCTAAAAGCCAGTGCATTTTCTGTTCCACGCCCCTATCTCGCTACGCTGTAGCGCTTTTGGCCTATGTAACCGGTTACCCGGGCTGCGCGCCACCACCGGGGCGCTTGCCCGAGCCTATTGTTGTTTACGCCACTCTGTGGCGTTTGCCCCAAATGGGGCGAATAATTGGGTAGCAATGACACCGACTTTCTTATGCACCGTAATTTCGGCTTGAGCCTAAATCACTTCAATGTGCGTAGACAAGCTAAGGAATGGAGTTTAGAACATCGAGCTTGCCGTCGTCGATAATTTTGAGTATCAATTCCCCGAAAAGCGTATTCTGCCATGCAAACCATTCCCGCGTAAATTTGCCGGGGTCATCGACATCGAACGATTCGTGGATGAAGCCGGTTCCGGCATCAGTATCAAGCAACATCTTTATGCAGTCTTTTATTTCGGTATCGTCGACGGATGTAAAGGCTTTCATCATGATACTCATAGGCCACGCCATGCCATAAGCTACATGAGGGCCGCCGATGCCTTCGGCTACTTTCCCTTTGAAAAAATAGGGGTTGCTTTCGCTCCACACAAAACGTCGGGTGTTGCGGTAAAGGACATCATCGGCATCGACAAGACCCAGGTAAGGCATAGACAAGAGGCTGGGGACATTGGCATCGTCCATCATATAGTGATTTCCGAACCCGTCGGCCTCAAAGGCATATATAGGCCCGTATACGGGATGCCGGCAGACTGCGTGTTTCTTGAGAGCGGCATCGACCTCGTCGGCCAGGGCTACGCATCGGGCGGCCATGACATCGTCGCCATTGACCACCGACAAGATTTCGGCGGCCTTGCGCAAGCTCCACACGGCAAAGAAGTTCGACGGGATAAGGTACTGCAACGAAGTGGCATCGTCCGACGGGCGGAAACTCGACACAATAAGTCCGCAAGCGCTCACCGGAGCACCAAGGCCGTTGTTGCTCAGTGTGTCGAGGGCACGGTCGGTCTTGCGCATGAATTTATATCGGCCTTGGCCGTCTTTGCGTTGCTGCTCGACAAAAGTGTCGTATATCTTTCTTACCGCATCGAGCCAAAGAGCATCGAAAATGCTGCCGTCGCCGGTCTTTTTCCAATAAGCATAGGCCAAGCGTATGGGGTAACACAGCGAGTCTATCTCCCATTTGCGCTCGTGCACTTCAGGGAGCATATCGGTGATATCGTCCATCCACCCGGTGGCGGTCGGACCGTCGTTGAACGCATTGGCATAAGGGTCGATGACCATACATTTCAATTGTCTCCTTATGACGCCCTCAACCATTTTGCGGAGCGGCTCATCGGTGTTTATGTAGCGCAGATAGGGCCACACCTGCGCCGCCGAATCCCTGAGCCACATGGCGTGTATATCGCCGGTATACACGAATGTATCGCTGCACCCCTCTTCATCTTCCCTGTAATGAACCGTAGTATCAAGTGTGTTCGGGAAACAATTCTCGAACATCCATGCCAGCTTACGGTTGGCAAGCAACGACTTTACGCGCAATATCTCGGCCTCAACCGCTTCCGAACGGAACAGACGCTCCTTTTCGGGAGGGCGTCGCGAGGACACGTTCGCGACATCAGTATTATCTGATATGCAGACAAAGTTTTCTGAAGCTCCTGCAGAGCTGCAAGCCATCAAAAATAGGCACAAGAGCATGATTGCCGTAGTGTTCTTCATTATTTACATAATATATAGGTGTTTGTCAATGCACAAATGTAAGCACTTATACAAAAGAATGATATCATGTTATTGTTATTTTTTGTAATTTTGTTGCATAAATCCTACAAAACCATGAACAGACTTAAATACACAGCGATACTGCTACTTGCGGTTGCAACGGCCGCCAATTGTTTTGCCGAACAGACCGACAAGGGCAAAGCTCTGAGGCTGTCGCTACAGAAACAGGAGCTTCCCTACGGCAAAGACGTCAATTTCGTGACAGGAGACAACGCCGCCACTTACAGATATTTCATAGATTTCGCCGCAAAGCACGGCATAGCATACATCATTACCGACAAAACGGCTCTGCCTGACGATGTTGTTGAATATGGCAAAGGCAAAGGTGTGGGCATCATTACCGGGCAAAAGCACAAGGTGGCCAAGGCGGCTTCGGGCACCATTGCCGCCCAAATGGCCGGTGAAGTGCAGTGCGAAAGCGGCATACGTGAGCTTCCGTCAGGAATAATGGAGTACAAGAACAACGCCGAATGCCTCGATTTCATCGCAAAGACTCCATGCGAGTGGGACGAAACCGTGAACCTCGATGCCGACGGGGCCACCGCCATGGCACGGCGCAGTGGTGACGAATGGTATATTGCCGTTATCAACAACAGCGGCAAGAAGCCGATGACGTTGTCGCTCCCCCTCGATTTTCTGCCCGAAGGCGAGTTCACCGTCATCTCTTTTTCCGACGGAGCCAACGCCGCGCGTCAGAAAGCGGACTACCGCCGCAACAAAGATTTCAGGACATCGGCCGATGTCCTCGACATCGCTCTTGCGCCTAACGGCGGCTTCTGCGCCAAACTTAGTCCCGGACACATACTCAACGTGAAAAACGAATGGGGCATGCGGTATGCCGAAGACAACAAACGCGTCAAAGCCCTGCCGGCATCGCAACGCCGGGTAGTTTTCATCGGCAACTCCATCACAGAAGGATGGCCCAAGGCACACCCCGGCTTCTTCACCGACAACGGATTCATAGGCCGCGGCATATCGGGGCAGACTTCATACGAAATCTTCACCCGTTTCCGCGCTGATGTCATAGACCTCGCACCTGAAGCTGTGGTAATAAATGCCGGCACCAACGACATTGCCGAAAACGGGCGCAACTACAACGAAGACCGTACATTCGGCCACATACAGAGCATGGTGGAACTGGCACTGGTCCATGGCATAAAACCGATACTCGCCACCGTTCTGCCTTCTGCCGGCTTCAGCTGGAACCGCGAAATCAACGATGCGCCACAACGCATTGCCTCGCTCAACAAACGCCTCAAAGCGTACGCCGACGAAAAGGGGCTGCCGTTCATCGACTATTATTCGGCTCTTGTCGAAAAGCCGTCGGAAGCCCTCGACAACAGATACACTAAAGACGGCGTGCATCCCACAGCCGACGGATACACCGTAATGGAAAGCGTGGCGCTGCCCGTAATAACAAAAGTATTGTCAGATGATTGACCCGATTTACTCTCCGGCCGCCGGACGCTACGAAAGCGGCATGAAATACCGTCGCGCAGGCCGTAGCGGCATACTTCTTCCTGAAATATCGCTCGGACTATGGCACAACTTCGGCGATGTCAATCCTTTGGCAAATTCGCTAGCGATGGCTCACTATGCCTTCGACAAGGGGATAACGCATTTCGACCTGGCCAACAACTACGGACCGTCGTACGGCTCGGCCGAAGAAACGTTCGGCATGATAATGAAAAAGTCGTTCGCGCCATACCGCGACGAACTTTTCATATCGTCGAAAGCCGGTTACGACATGTGGCCCGGGCCCTATGGCAATTGGGGCTCGCGCAAATACCTCATGGCGAGCCTCGACCAAAGCCTGCGGCGCATGAACCTCGACTATGTGGATTTGTTCTACAGCCACCGTTACGACCCCGAAACGCCGCTTGAAGAGACCCTGCAGGCGCTTGTCGACATCGTGCGGCAGGGCAAAGCGCTATATGTGGGCATCTCACGATGGCCTCTCGATGCGGCACAAAAGGCTTACGGTTATCTCGAAGCGCACGACATTCACTGTCTTCTCTATCAGGGCCGATATAACATCTTCGACCGCCAGCCACAGGAAGAAGGCATCCTCGAACAAGCGGCGAATAACGGAACCGGCTTCATAGGCTTTTCGCCTCTTGCGCAGGGCCTGCTCACCGACCGCTACCTCAACGGCATACCTGAACACTCGCGCATTGCCAACGGCGGCCATCTGAAAAAGGAAGCCCTAACGCCCGAAACCGTCTCGACAATCGCCGCTCTCGACAAGCTCGCAAAGAAAGGCGGACGTACCCTTGCCGGCATGGCTCTGCAATGGGTGCTTGCCGACGCCCGTGTAAGTTCGGTAATCGTAGGTGCAAGCTCGGTTGAACAGCTGAGCAAGAACGTCAAGGCTCTCGACGCTCCAGCTCTCAGCCCTGAAGAACTCGCCGAAATCGACAGCATCACGTGTTGAGCAAGACCAGTAGCCCGTCACGCCCTTTATACGAAATGAAGACGCTAAAAAAGAGCATTAATATCCATTGACATAAAATCTTCGGCACTGATACCTCCGTCTCCAACAATAAAGGCATTCTGAGGATGAAATCTGTTTCTGAACTCTTGCAATCCTCGAGTGTCCTTCTCCGCATTGCTTTTCACTTCTACAGCGACAATGGCATCCCCTCTACGCAGAACGAAATCTACCTCTAAATTACGTTCTCTCCAATAAAATACATCATAGCGATACTTGAATGCCTGATTAATAAGATATGCACCAACGGCAGATTCAAATATTCGCCCCCACATTCTGCGGTCAACAATAGCCTTGTCAAAGGATGTATTGTAGTAAACAAGCTTCAGCGCATTATTATAGACTTGAAGTTTCGGTATACTTGCCTTTCTTCTTGCCATGTCGATGCTGAATTTATGTAAACCGCACACGAGACCACTGTCATTAAGCAGATTCAGATATGACAGCAATGTGGACGTATTCCCGGCATCCTGAAGCGAACCAAGCATTTTGTTAAGAGAAAGCAGCTCTCCTGAATATGCCGCGCCCAATTCAAAAGTCTGTCGCAATAAAGCAGGCTTTCCTACGGGGGAATCCATCAGGATGTCTTTATTGATTGTCGAATCGATTATTGCAGACTGAATGTAGTTACGGAAACGGTCATCGTCGTCAATAAGAGAAATTGCCCCGGGATATGCTCCATAATACATATATTGGTCAAGAGATATGCCAAAGGCATTTTTCATTTCACTATAAGACCAATGAGCCATGCGTATTTCCTCAAATCTTCCTGCAAGCGACTCTGACAGACCTTTTTCCAACAATACGCGACTGCTTCCCAACAGCAGCACTTTGATATTCCGTTCGTTAAAGGTATCGCCATCCCATTCTTTTTTTACAACCTCACTCCAATTCGCTATCTTTTGAATCTCATCAATCACAAGCACAAGACAATCATATCCCTTGTTTTTAAGAAGGCTCCTCGAAGCTTCCCAACAATCTGAAACCCATGCACGGTTTGACGCAGGGACATTATCGGCCGAATAAAACAGATATGGAATAGCGATATCCTTTAATACCTGCTTTACAACCGTGGACTTTCCAATCTGACGCGGCCCGACAAGTACTTGAATAAACTTTCTCGGCTCTTCAAGCCTCAACTTAATAGTCTTATATTCAGAACGTTTATACATGTATTTACAATTTACGCAATCAAGTGCGTATTTTTACGCAGTGCAAATATAATAACAATTCGTCAGAACTCAAAGTTTTCTGAGTAGTCTGCGTCTATTTGCGGTCTGATGCCACGAAGAGCGTATCGACGGTGATGGTGACGTCGTAGGGCGTTGCCTGTGTGGCACGCTGAGGAACGGACGAACGGATGTAGTAGAAGTTGAACTGCGGGTCCCATGAACGAAGCGACACCTGACGGGTCTCTCCCGATGGAATGTCGACTGACACGCGATGCGACGCAGAGTGGAGCATGCGCCGTTTATTGTCGTAGTATCTTATTGTGAATGCCATGGCGTCGAGACGCTTGCCGCTGTTGTTGGTGGCAAAGAAAGTCTCGCGGCGCGAGCGCAGAGGTTTGTCGTAGCCGTTGATATCGAAAGCATTGGCATCGGGGCTTACTATGGTGTCAAGTGCCTCTGCGACGGTTGCAGTACTTTTTTCTGTCTCGGTCTTCGGCAAGGCTTTCAGGCCTTTGCGTGTTGTCTGCTGTGCCATAACACCGGCACATACGGCAATGACAGGCATGAGAAAAAGAGAGATTTTCTTCATAAGGTTACGGGTAATTCGATTTGGCACGGCGAAATGCGTCGTGCCCCGTCAATGCCCGTCGGACGGGTGTTGACTTCTTTTACAGAAAAACGATAGAGATATGGCAGCCACCGCATAAGATTGACAGTGATGCCTTTACGGTAGCTGCGGAAAGTGAGCTGCGAGAAATCGGCGGACACTTCGATGATGAAGTTTCTCGTTTTCTTGCGGCCTCTGCCGTCGAGACCATGCAGCAGGGCGGCATCGAAACAGCGCGGCTTGCCTGTGGTACGCATAGTCCCGAATACCGTACCTGGTTTCAGTGTATAGTCGGGTAAGTCGAGCAGCACGAGAGTGTATGCCCCCGGCTCGGCCGACGCCTCGATTTCAAACACGGCGCCGCCTCTGCCAAACTCCCATATGCCTTCGGGCGACGATATGCCGTTGACCTCAAGGGCGTATTCATCTAAATCGAGCACTTCAGGCTCACCTGCGGCAGCCCGATGCGTCAGTGCCGACGCAAAGACAAGCGCCGCAAACGCCACAGTCCGGGCTGTCGACAGAAGTTTCATCAAATGCTGCTGAACTTATAGCTGAAGCCGATAGATAGTATTTCTTTTACCTGGAACTTCTTCCATTTCTCGCTGTCGCACGGGGGCGTGCTACTGTCGTAGCGCATGTGCACGTAGAGCTGCGTCGACAAGAAGCGGTTGATGTCGAATGTCAGCTTGTTCTCCCAGTCGGCGGCAGCTGTGTCGTAGTCGGTAAACGCGAATATGCGAGCGGTATATGCGATGTTATAGCTTATTTTCCAGAAGAATTTAAGCTCGGCACTCGAACCGAAATGGTGCTTTACCTTACGTCCGTTGTCAATGTTGTATGTCGCCGGGTCGATTTTACTGTTGATACACGTTTTCAGGTTATACGACAAGGGGGCTATTGAAGCATCGAAAGTCACAGTCTTCTTCTCGTTGGCGTAGTTGTAGGTCATACCGACACCGACCGTCAGCTCGGCAGGCGAGAGGAACGACGACACGAGGTCGGTGGAGTTGCTCTTGTACGAGTTGAGCATCTGTGTCTTGAACTGGGCCGTCAGCGAGTAGTACCACCGTTTGGCAGCCTTGACACCGAAGGTTGAGTTAACCTGGAAAAGGTCTTCCGAAATGCTGTAGTTGTGCACCGAGTCATCGGGTGCACTGTTCATGCCGAGCTTATACTGCGCAGTGGTCTCGAACAGGAGTTTGGGATGATACTCGGGGTTCAGTTTCACATTATAGAATATGGTGGCAAGCATGTTGAGGTTGTTGTTGCCGCCCTGGTACCAGTTTGGCGACACATATGCCTGCGAGAACTGCAGGGATGCGTTGAACGAACGTATCCAATGCCGCTTCTGCACCGGCGCCGCCGAGATTGTCGGGGCGGCCGGGACATCGACTGCTACCTCGCGTATCTCTATAGTATGCTCCTCGGGGTTTACCACCGCATGGAATTTCTTGGGAGCTTCGGGCAAAAGCGTTATGTTGTATTTCACCCTCTCGGGATGTTCGAAAAACAGCGAACGCCTTATGCGCTTCATGGTGCGGTTCTGCGCGTTTTCTTCTTCGAGCCAACGCATTTCGGGGTAGCCCGAATAGTCAGGAGTGAACACCGATGCCGTATCGGCAAACTCGAAGGTATCGTACACCACAGGGCCGAAGAAAATGTCAGGCAACGGTTTTATCACCACAAGAGTGTCGTACGGGATGCTGTCGGGATTGGCGAGATAGGCGTCGAGCTCTTCAAGTGAGCGGACGCTGTCGGGCACAGCCACAGGCAGCGGTGCGGCCTTAACGAGTTCTTTATCGGACGTATCGGGCACCGTGGCACTGCTGAAAAACATTGCCTGTGCACCGGCGGAGAAAACCGCCAGGACAAGGGCAACAGACGATGTGATGAGTTTGATGATGTTATTCATTGTTCAGAAGCTTCTTGAAGGATTACGCCGTCAAACAGGCTTGAAGGCGGTGTAGAGCGTACATGCCCCGAAAGTGAAACAACGATAGTGCGCACGCACAAAACCGGCTTCGTTCATCAGTGCCGTCATGGCTCCGCGCTGAGGTGCGGCGGCGATGCTTTCGGGCAGATAGGAATAGGCACGGCTGTCATGTGAAAGAAGACGGCCGGCCAAGGGTATCAGCGTGCTCGTATAAAGACGGTAGAGTGTTTTGGGCAAGAATGCCGTCGGCGAAGACAGCTCAAGGACGCACAGCTTGCCGCCGGGGCGCAGGATGCGGTACATTTCGCGGTATCCTGCGGCGATATCGGCAAAATTGCGCACGCCGTAGGCTACCGTCACCACGTCGGCGAAAGCGTCGGGCAGACCGGTTGCAAGGCAATCGGCCTGCCTGAACGATATTTTGCCTGCATATGCCGACGCAGCCGCTTTGGCACGGGCTTTGTCGAGCATGCCTTCGGAGAGGTCGAGACCCGTGATTTCGGCCGACAGCATCCGGCGCGCCAAGGCAAAAGCCACGTCGCCCGTGCCTGTTGCAAGGTCGACGACGACAGCCGGCTCAGCCTGTACTGCGGCGGCCACAAGGCGTCGCAGCCACAGACGGTCGACGCCTGCCGTCATGGCATGGTTCATGAAGTCGTAGGCCGGCGCAATGGCGTCGAACATAGACTTCACCTGCTCATTTTTGGCACGGCTGTCGTCGCGGTAAGGATTGATATTCTCAACCTCGGGCATCAGTCCGGCTTAGAAATTGTGTTCGGCGATGAAACGCACGACTCCGCTTTGGATGCGTTCTGCGGCATCGGCCTCAGGCGCAGGCACGAAGGTACGGCCCGTGACATGCTGGTAAAGCTCGATATAGCGGTCGGAGATGGCCTTACATACCTCGTCGGTCATTTCGGGCACCGTTTCGCCGGGGCGTCCCATGAAACCGTTTTCCATAAGCCATTGGCGCACAAACTCTTTGGAGAGCTGACGCTGGGGCTTGCCTGCCTCGAAAAGTTCCTGATAGGTGTCGGCATAGAAATAGCGCGAGGAGTCGGGGGTGTGCACCTCATCGATGAGCATCACTTTGCCGTCGTGCTTTCCGAATTCATACTTGGTGTCGACAAGTATAAGGCCTTTTTCGGCAGCCATGCGTGTGCCTATTTCAAAAAGGCGGCGCGTGTAGCGCTCCATCACTTCATAGTCGGCGGCATCAACAAGGCCTTGGGCGATGATTTCTTCGCGAGAGATGTTCTGGTCGTGTCCGGCGTCGGCTTTGGTGGTCGGAGTGATGATGGGTTCGGGCAGACGCTCGTTCTCGCGGAGACCATCGGGCAGTTTCACGCCGCATATTTCACGGACACCCGAAGCATAGTCGCGCCATGCACTGCCTGCGAGGTAACCGCGGATAATCATTTCGACGCGGAAACCCTCGCAACGCACACCGGCGGTTGCCATAGGGTCGACTTCGGCAAGCTTCCAGTTGGGAACTTCAGAAGCGGTGGCATCAAGAAAATAGTTGGCGATTTGGTTGAGCACCTGTCCTTTGTAGGGTATGCCTTTAGGCAGTACGACGTCGAAAGCCGAGATACGGTCGGTGGCGACCATTACAAGGATGTCACCTTTGATTGAATATACGTCGCGCACTTTGCCATGGTAGACCGGAGCATCCTGCTGCGGAAAGACGAAGTCGGTGTTTGTGAGTGTCATGATTGGTTTATTATTTGGAAGAGTATTAATCAAAGTTGTTTTCGGGCGGAATTCCGGGCGTGTCGCCGTCGTCGGCAGCGACCTGTTCGCGAGCGGCCTTCATTGCCTCGTCGTATTTCTCGTAGGCCTCGACGATGCGCTGCACCAGATGATGGCGCACGATGTCTTTCTTGCCGAACTCGACCATGCCAACGCCGGAAACGCCATCGAGGATGCGCAGAGCCTGCACAAGTCCCGACTGGGTCTTATGCGGCAGGTCGATTTGGGTTACGTCGCCCGTTATTATCATCTTGGCGTTCATACCCAATCGGGTAAGGAACATCTTGATTTGATGCGTGGTGGTGTTCTGGGCCTCGTCGAGCACTATTACGGCGTCGTTTAGCGTGCGGCCTCGCATAAATGCAAGCGGCGCAATCTGTATTACCTTCGACTCCATGTACTCCTTGAGCTTCATGGCCGGAATCATGTCTTCGAGGGCATCGTAGAGGGGCTGTAGGTATGGGTCGATTTTATCTTTC
Organism: uncultured Muribaculaceae bacterium; assembly: GCA_910583525.1. Classification (GTDB taxonomy): domain Bacteria; phylum Bacteroidota; class Bacteroidia; order Bacteroidales; family Muribaculaceae; genus CAG-873. The sequence continues at coordinate 20,936 of CAJTXL010000003.1, forward strand.
ATGTCGCCGGGCAAGAAGCCGAGCTTCTCGCCGGCCTCTACAGCCGGACGCGACAGTATTATTTTACGCACCTCGCGGTTTTTGAGTGCGCGCACGGCGAGCGCTATGGCAATGTATGTCTTGCCGGTTCCGGCCGGACCGAGGGCGAAAGTGAGGTCGTTTTCGTTGAAAGCGTCGACGAGCTTCTGCTGGTTTGGCGTGCGCGGCCCGATGGGCTTGCCGTTTATGCCGTAGATTATGACGCCGTCGCTTTTCTTCTCTTTCGGAGCCTCGCCTTTGATGATATCGAGGATAACTTCTTCGCTGAGAGTATTGTAACGCTCGGCATAGGCGCTAAGCTCCTTGATTTTGGCTTCGAACTCGGCAGTCTCGCGGTCTTCGCCAACAACACGTATCACCGACCCACGCGCCGAAATGCGCAGTTTCGGATACAAGTTCTTGACGAGCTGCATGTTGGCATTGTTTACGCCATAAAAGCAGATGGGGTCGACATTGTCGATTATTACGATGCGTTCTATCATAAGCGGTGATGAAACGTGGGCTTGGCAAGCGCCTGTGCAAAGGTACGAATAATTATCGGCTTACGCGCCCTTCGGGTTAAGACAATTTATACAAATGCAACAAACACACACAAGGCATTGTTCTGAACCAAATATAAAAAGCGGCGGCGTGTTTCCGCTCGGGATACACGCCGCCGTTATTTTTATCGTGACATATCAGTCTTCTTTGCGAGGACCGCGGTCGCCACGGGGTGCGCGGTTGCGGTCGCCTTCGCGACGTGGGCCACGGTCGCCACGCGGACGGTCTCCGTCGCGACGGGGACGTTCGCCACGGGGAGCACGCTGCGGCTCTACATAGCCTTCGGGCTTGGGCAGGAGCGCACGCATCGACAGACGGTATTTGCCGGTCTTTTTGTCGATTTCGATGAGTTTGACCTGAACCTTGTCGCCTTCTTTGAGGCCGGAAGCTTCCATGTCTTCGAGGCGTTCCCATGCGATTTCGCTTATGTGCAGCAGACCGTCGCGGTGCGGCATGAACTCGACGAATGCGCCGAAATCCATAATGGAACGCACGGTGCCGTCGTAGACCTTGCCTTCTTCGGGTAGCTCGACGATGGCGTTTATCATAGCGAGAGCCTTGTCGATAGAGTCTTTGTTTGCCGCAGCGACTTCGATATAGCCGCCTTCCTCGATTTCGTCGATAGAAACGGTTGCGCCGCTTTCTTCCTGGATGCCTTGGATGACTTTTCCGCCCGGGCCGATGACAGCGCCGATAAGCTCTTTGGGTATGAGCATGGTGACAATGCGCGGAACGTGGGGCTTGTAGTCTTCGCGCGGAGCCGGGATTGTCTTTTCGATGATGTCGAGGATGTGGAGACGGCCGTCGCGTGCCTGCATGAGAGCTTTTTCGAGGATTTCGTAGCTGAGGCCGTCGCACTTGATGTCCATCTGCGTGGCAGTGATGCCGTCGCGTGTGCCGGTTACCTTGAAGTCCATGTCGCCGAGGTGGTCTTCGTCGCCGAGGATGTCGCTGAGGATAGCGTATTTGGGGCTTTCGGTGTCGGTGATAAGACCCATTGCGATGCCGCTGACGGGTTTCTTCATCTTCACGCCGGCGTCGAGCAGCGCGAGAGTGCCTGCGCAGACGGTGGCCATCGACGATGAACCGTTACTTTCGAGGATGTCGCTCACTACGCGGCATACATAGGGGAAGTTGTCGGGGAACATGCGCTTGAGTGCGCGGTGTGCGAGGTTGCCGTGGCCTATTTCGCGCCGTCCGACGCCACGCTGTGCTTTGGCTTCGCCCGTAGAGAAGGGGGGGAAGTTGTAGTGGAGCAGGAAACGCTCGGTGCCTTTGTTGAGCACGTCGTCGAGGATTTTCTCGTCGAGCTTGGTGCCGAGGGTCACGGTCGAGAGCGACTGTGTCTCGCCACGGGTGAATACGGCAGAGCCGTGAGGACCGGGCAGGTAGTCGACTTCGCACCAGATAGGACGTATCTCGGTTGTTTTGCGGCCGTCGAGGCGTACGCCTTCATCGAGGATGCAGCGGCGAACGGCTTCTTTCTCGACGTCGTGGTAGTAGCGTTTAACGAGGGGCGCTTTTTCGTCGCGCTCTTCTTCGGGGAGCGATTCGATATATTCGTCGCAGATAGCGTCGAAGGAATCCTGACGCCAGTGCTTGTCAGCAGAGCCGGCCTTGGCGATGGCATATGCGCGGTCGTAGCACTTGTCGTGCACGTCTTTGCGGAGCTCTTCGTCGTTTACTTCGTGGCAGTAGTCGCGTTTAACTTTACCGACGGCTTCGGCCAGTTCCATCTGCACCTTGCACTGAGCCTTGATGGCGTCGTGTGCGGCACGGAGTGCGGCGAGAAGGTCGGCTTCCGAAGCCTCGTCCATCTCACCTTCGACCATCATGATGTTGTCGTAGGTTGCGCCCACCATAAGTTCCATGTCGGCTTTCTGCAGCTGCTCGAAAGTGGGGTCGATGACAAATTTGCCGTCGATACGTGCAACGCGGACTTCGGAAATGGGACCGTTGAAGGGGATGTCGCTCACGGCAATTGCAGCCGAAGCGGCAAGGCCTGCGAGACAGTCGGGAGCATCGACGCCGTCGGCCGAGTAAAGGGTTATGTTGACAAAAGTGTCTGCGTGGTAGTTGTCGGGGAAGAGGGGGCGGAGCACGCGGTCGACAAGACGCGCGGTGAGGATTTCATAGTCGCTGGCGCGGCCTTCGCGTTTGAGGAAACCGCCGGGGAAACGTCCTGCGGCCGAGAATTTTTCTTTGTATTCAACTTGCAGTGGCATGAAGTCAACTCCTTCGCCCGCTTCTTTGGCCGACACTACGGTGGCCAGCAGCATGGTGTTGCCCATACGCACTTCTACCGCTCCATCGGCCTGCTTTGCGAGTTTGCCGGTCTCGATAGAGATGACACGGCCGTCGGGCAGCTCGATGGTTTTCTTGATGGGATTCATAAAATGTCTATTTGTGTTTTTTCTTCAATATTCGTGCAAAGATAGCGTTTTTTCCGCTATCTGCCAAATATTTTAAATGCCCAAAACAGGATGTTTCACAAAAAGCCCGGGCAAGGTGCTTGCAAATGCGCATTGCCCGGGTTTGTAAGGTCTGTTTCAGAAATTTATTTTGCAGCTTTGAGCTTGAAGCCGATGTATATGCCGTCGTAGCCGTTGAGAAGGTTGGCGACTGTGTTGAGGGTGGAGATGTTCAGGGCGCTCGACACTTTTGTCAGCAGGGCGATGAGTTTGGTTGCGTCGAAGGTGAGGTTGAGCGTCGATGCGGCTTTTGTGGCGTTTGCCTTCACTTTACCGAGGGGCACCTTGCCGAAGGCGTTGAAGTTGAACACGAGCGATTTGTCGGTGTCGTCTTTTTCGACGGTTCCTTTGAGGGTGAGCACGCCCATCTTGAGTGTGAAGGTGTGGTCTTCGGCCACGACGAGAGATGTCTTGTCGAAGCCGAGGCGTTTGTAGTATGGCTCCAGCTTGCTTTCGACGGCGGTGGCGGCACCGGCTCCGCCGATTTTCTTGAGGGCGTCGTCGCTCTGGAATGTCACGGCAGGCGAGGTGTACTGCCATGTGCCGACAAGGTCGTCGACGGTGAAGTTGGTGTTTGCCATGGCGTTGTTTACAAGTCCGCCGAGGGCTCCGAGCACTCCTCCGAGACCCGATTGTTTGTCGTCAGTTTTTCCGGAAGTGTTGTTCGTAGTGTCTTTCGAGCCTGTAAGTCCGCCGAGCAAATCGCGCGGGTCGAAAGTAGATGCCGATGCCGAAGCCACGGCCATTATCAGCAAAACCGCTGTAAAAATCTTACGCATGTCTAATATAATCAATTGAGTTTGAAACTGCCGACTTCGATTTCGTGCATGTCGTCGTCGGTGGTGTGGTTCTTGTCGATTTCTTCGTCGACCTGCTGCCATATGGAGTTGTTCGATTTGAATTCGGGCACCATATGTTTCATTTCGGCCACGATGCCGTGCGATGCTCCGGCATGGACGCACTGGCGCAAACGCTCGATGTGCTCGCACACGTCGTTGTAGTCGTATGCGCGTACGCGTGCTATCATGATTTTCTTGTGGTGCGTGGCCAAGGTGTGCTCTTTCTCGTTGAGAAGCTCTTCGTAGAGCTTTTCGCCGGGACGCAGGCCGGTTTCTACAATTTCTATGTCTTCGCCGACACGCAGGCCCGAAAGCGAAATCATGCGGTTGGCGAGGTCCCATATCTTGACGGGCTGGCCCATGTCGAAAACGAAAATTTCGCCGCCGTCGCCCATGCTGCCGGCCTCAAGGACGAGCGAGCATGCCTCGGGGATGGTCATGAAGTAGCGTATGATGTCGCGGTGGGTTATGGTGACGGGGCCGCCCTGCTCTATCTGCTTGCGGAAGAGCGGTATCACCGAGCCGTTGCTGCCGAGCACGTTGCCGAAACGTGTGGTGATGAAACGGGTCGACTGCGCATCGGACTGCTTCTTCAGATGGAAGAAGAGGCTCTGCACATAGATTTCGGCGATGCGCTTCGAGGCGCCCATGACGTTGGTGGGGTTTACGGCCTTGTCGGTAGAAATCATCACGAACTTCTCAACGCCGTATTTCACCGACAGGTCGGCCATGTTCTTGGTGCCGAACACGTTGGTGAGCACCGCTTCGGGCGGATTGCGCTCCATCATGGGCACATGCTTGTATGCTGCGGCGTGGAAGACGTAGCGCGGATGGTATTTCTGGAAGGCATGCTCCATGCGTTCGCGGTTGCTCACGTCGCCGATGAACAGGTGTATCTTCAGGTCGGGATATTTCGCCTCAAGTTCAAGCTGCATGTCGTGCATCGGGGTCTCGGCCTGGTCGAGGAGCACCACGTCGGCATCGAGCGCCGCAAGCTGCCTGACGATTTCGCTGCCGATGGAGCCGGCGGCACCGGTAATCATCACCGTCTGCCGGCGCATCATATTGCGTAGCATAGGATTTTCGGTACGTATCGGTTCGCGCCCGAGGAGGTCTTCGATGCGGATGTCGTGTACGTGTGTCGAAAGCGCAGGCATCGACTTGGCGTTTACGTCGAACTCTTCAATCTGGTTGAGCATGAGCAGTTTTATACGGTGCTGCAGAAATACGTCGGCCGTACCGCTGCGCATAAGTTCGAGCTGTGTCGAGAGAAACAGCAAGGTGTCGCATTTATAGAACTCGAACACTTCTTGCACCGTATCGGGGTCGAATGGCACCACGGGGATGCCGTTTACGGTGCTGTCGATATTGCGCGGCGCGAGGCTCAGAAGGGCCACAGGGTCGAAACGCCCCTCGAATTCACTTTTCAGGGCTGAAGCGAGGAAGAACGAATTGATGGCCGAGCCGAGCACTATGACACGTGTCTTGCGCTGCGCCGCGCCGGCAACCGAAAGATAGAGGTATTTCACCGCCAGCCTCATCAGAAGCATCAGCGTGAACGACATCACGGCAATGACAAAAATGTTCCAGAAGCTGAAATAAAAGAAGCCGGCAACGAAATATGACACAAGCGACACAAGCGACAGCACCGCCGACGACAGGATTGTAAGCATTACAAGCTTATAAGTGTCTTCTATCACCGAAAGCCTGATGATATAGCGGCTTGTGCCCAACACCTGAGCGAACACGGCATAAGTGACGAACTCAAAAATGGCACGGGCCAAAGGCGTGTAAACGAAACTGTCGCCATATGTATGGTGAAGGCCGAACGCAAGAGTAAGCGCACAGCTGAAAGCTATCAGCAGCAAGTCGACCAGATATACCATCCATTTCGGAGAAGGCTTGTCAATGAAATTCCTCACTATTGAGGAATCAGCCAAAGCCTTTATTAACTTTTTCTTCATCACAAACTATGGTTTTTACCTAAGATTGGCGTTATTATCAGGGTACAATTGGCCTGCAAAATTACCATAAAAATCCACGTTAAAAAACAATTTAACTTTAGCCAAGGAATTACCCCCCCCCATTTTAATATTTATTAACACAAAAAATGACAGTCAAGTTAAACTCTTAAAGAGGCTCGAACACAAATAACATTTATTATGTTAGCAAATTAAAAAAGACACAATAATGAAACCATACAAGCTCTCCAAAATCATATGCGTCCTGCTTCTGACGGCATTTGCCGGATGCAGCAACAGCGACCTGTGGGACGATGTGCCGTCGGCAATAGCCGAATTCATAAACAAATATTTCCCGTACTCCGAACTGAGTTCCGTTTCAGACAAGGGGGCTACGTACCACATCCGCATCGACGACGGCCCGGGCCTGACTTTTGCTTCGGATTATTCATGGGAAGCCATCGACGGCTACGGAATGCCTCTGCCGCAGGTGCTGCTTTTCGACCAGTTGCCGCCAAAGCTTTATGACTATCTTCAGGAAACGGAGCAGCTCAACGGCGTGTTCAGCATCGAGCGCAACAAGGATTATTACCTTGTCACCCTGCTCGATACTACATTGAAATACACCATAGAGACCGGCGAACTTACCGGCAACACTCAGTCGAAAAGCGATACGGGCACTTTACTGAAACGCACCGACGCTCCATAGAGCGGAAAACCGAGCCTGAGCACCAGGCCGTCAAGCTCGACCGTGGCCGAGGTTTCTTTGTCGAGCACCCGTCCGGCAGCATCGTACCACACAAGTCCGTAGTGACCGGCAAAGACGGTGGCCCTCAGCAGTCCTTTGAGCTGCAAGGGCCTGAAGATGCCTTTTCCATCCCTTTCTCCACCAAGATATACGATAGAATACACACCGGGGCGTTCGGCTACGGTAGCCAGACGGTACTCACCGCCAAGATATGCCATGTCGGGCTTCATGTCGCGGTCGAGATAAGTCCACAACGCTTCCATGGGGTCGCCCGAAGCCTTGACATATTCTTTAAGGCTGTCGACGGTCTCGAAACGCGAATAGCGCGGCGGCGACATATGCCCGACGCGCATGTCGTGGCGCAATTCCTCAAGGCCATCCGGGCTTGTATAGCCTACCCTACCGGGATTAATCCGTTCAAACGGCACCTTGAGCCTGAAATCGGCTTCCTTTCCGCCCAAGGCAACGGTGGCTACAGTTTCATCGACAGAAAGCACTGCCGAGAAACCGCTACCGGCGCCTGTGGGATAATGCGAGGCAAAGACACCGGCGGCAATAAGGCTGTCGCAGCCGTCAACACGCCTGAAAAGGCTATATTCGACATCCATGCCCAAATGCGGGTCGTCGGCCGAACGTGGCGGCATGGTATATGCCATGGCCGTATAATTGTCGGCATCGGCATAGTTCCATAGCAGCGAACAGCGCGCAGCCACGCTTTTCGACGGGCGCAGGCGCACATGGTAGTCGAGACGCCCAACTCCTTCGCCCAAATCATAAAAAGGCGCACGGGCATACGACACAAGCAATGCGGCAAAGGCCAACAGCAATATGACGCTAACTTTTCGCATCGTCGAGAAGTCGGGCCACAGCTTCGGCGAAATCATCGTCGGACATGTCCCACGGCAGCCAGTTTATTTTAAAGCCTCTGCGCTCCATGCCCCTGAACCATGTCATCTGCCTTTTTGCGAACTGATGAATGGCGGTTTCGAGCTGCAGTTCCATGTCGCGGCGCGAAAGCCGACCCGTAATGTGCAGTGTAAGGTATTTATACTCCAGCCCATAGTAAATGAGGGCTTCCGGCTCTACGCCGGCGGCAATAAGGCCGCGCACTTCGTCGAGCATGTTTTCGCTGTCGAAACGCCGGCGCATGCGTTCGCTTATCAGACGGCGTCGTTCGTCACGCGGTATGTCGATGCCTACTATGACGCATGGCATCGGAGCCGGATTGCGCGCACCGTTACCGGCTTCGGGATGCGCCGCATAATACTCTTCAATCTCGATAGCCCTGACGGCACGCTGCGGCGTGTCGATGTCGGTCACGTTGTGCAGAGTTTTCATCTGCGCAAGCATAGCCGCCAGCTCGTCGAGGCTTTTTCCGGCAAGACGTTCCCTAAGGGGCCTGTTTTCAGGTACTTCGGGCAGCTCGACGCCTTTCAGCAGCGATTCGACATACAGTCCCGTGCCGCCTACGACTATAGGCAGACGGCCACGCCCACGGATGCCATCGAGAGCCCGACGGCTGTCGCGAAGATATTCATACAGATTGTATTTGTGCCCGGCCGGAGCGACGTCGATAAGATGATATGGCACGTCGGTGCCGTAGTCGGCCAAATCTTTGCCGGTGCCGACATCCATGCCGCGATAGACCTGCCGTGAGTCGGCGCTCAAAATCTCACCGCCGAAACGGCGCGCCAAAGCTACGCCCCGACGCGTCTTGCCGCAAGCAGTAGGGCCGACAAGCGCCAACACAGGGCCTTCGTATCGTGTGTGGCCGTTCATTGGGCCGTATGTTTGCGCCGGAACACTCCTGTGAGCCTCGACCACAACTGCCTCGGCCGAAAGAAATGCCTGTCTTCGTTATTATGGGCTATATCGAACCAAATCGGGTCGTCATAGTCGACATCCCAGGCGTGCATGTCGCGGAAACGGAATGTCGGCCTGTAATGCTTTATGGGATATCGTCGCCGCCCTTCGCGCGAATATGTCTTCCACGCCATGGTCATGGTATGGATGCGGAACAGCTCGTTTGCGAGCAACGGAGCCAAAGAATTGGTCGCCAATGCCTTGTCGAGCATATATGTATTGAACCAGCAATCACCGCCATCCGGTTTCACATCGGCATCGCCATCGACGAATGCGGCATAATGTATCACATTAGAGCCGGCGGCGAAACCGTCGTTGGTGAAACAGTAGCGAAGGCGGAAATTCGTAATTCCCGTAAGTTCCGAGAGCAGCAATCTGGCCCGAGGTTCCCCTATCGAAGCGGTACGCGACACTACGGCTTCGGCCGGAGTGTCCCACTGCCCTTCGGTGCCCTGGTGGAGCAGCAAATCGTCGTCGTTGAAAATCAGATAGCGCACTACGGTCGAATTGGCGGCGCCGGGGCGGCTTTCTTCAAGTGCAAGCAGCAGACGGCGCATGCTCGCATAGCGTCCGGCCATGAACAGAAGCGACAACAGATACATGGCCACCGGCATGTAGTTGAAGAAAAAGCGGTCGGGGGCATTGAGGTCGGAGTTTATATAGCGTGCGAAATAATACCAATATTCCACACCGCCAAGCATAAGCGACAATATCAGCAACACGACAATCTGATATTTCGATTCGCGATAGTACAAGGTCGCCACTATGCTGTCGCCGGCATAATAACCGTTGCGGCGCTGGCAGTCACGGCAATGACGCTTACCGAAGCCCATATAGAGCGAGCTGAGGCACATGACCGCAGTCGCCGGAAACTCCACAAGGCAGGTTATGAACGGGATTTCGCTGTTGTAGAGGTCGAGGTGTATAACCGTAGGCACAAGCCAGTCGGTACACAATATAACTACAATGAACATCACTGCAGAAGTGAGCAACAGCACCCTCGACGACAAGTATGCTATAAGCGAGCAATGGCTCACACTGCTGTCGAGGTCGGAGCGCATAAGCGATATCAGCAGATAGCTCTCGGCAAGGCACACGAACGGCACCCATATCTTAGGCACGAACAGGGCTACCAGCAACGGCAGGGTAATTGCACCGTAGGCAACCGCCCAGTTGCGCCACACCACTTTAAGCATGGTGTCGGTGCTGCGTATTTTGCTATCGCCGTCAATCATCGGAGTTGAGCTTCAAAATATTCAAACATACGCCCATAGACCACCGAACGGGCATTGCAGCCGTTGATTGAGTGGTTCATCTGCGGAAAGACGAACATGTCGCACAGTATGCCGGCGCTCTGAAGGGCCGACACATACTGGAGGCTGTTGGCCGGATGCACGTTATCGTCGGCGGTGCCGTACATCACCAGTAGCGGACATGCCAAATGGAGCGCACGCAGCAAAGCCGAGGCGTCGTTGTATCCGCGCTCGTTCTGCTGAGGCGTCAGCATATAGCGCTCAGTGTAGACAGTGTCGTAAAAACGCCAATCGGTGACGGGCGCCACCGCAACGGCGGCTGCGTAGGGGCATCCGTCGGCCGAAGCACACATAAGTGCCTGGTAACCGCCGTAGCTCCACCCGTATATGCCTATTTTCGAGGCATCGACATACGGCAACGACGCCGCATAGCGCGCGGCGGCAAGCTGGTCGGCGGTTTCGAGACGCCCGAGTTTTTTATATACGGCAGTGCGGAAATCGCGCCCACGGGCGCCGGTACCACGTCCGTCGACACACATCACGATATAGCCGCGAGAGGCGAAATACGATTCCCAGTCAAGGCGCCAGCGGTCGAGAACCTGCTGCGAGCCGGGACCGCTGTACTGGCTCATTATCACCGGGTAGCGGCGCGAGGCGTCAAAATCGCGCGGCTTGATTATATATCCGTTCAGCTCTACGCCGCTTTCAGATGGCACTGAGATAAACTCCTTGGGCATCATCAGCGATGACGCCGACGAGGCATAGGCCTTGTTGTCGAGGAGTGTGCGGATTGCCTTGCCGTCGACACGGCAAAGGGTGTATTGAGGCACCTGCGTGGCGTTGCTGTAGCTGAGGAGCATCGCGGTACAGCCGGGAGCGAATACCGCCGCCGACGTGCCCTGTTCGCGGCTGACAGCCGTATAAACGCCCTTGCGGTCGAGACGGTAGACAGTACGGTCGAGCGGACGCGGAGCCGCAGCCTGGAAATAATGGTTGCCCAAGGCATCGCTGCCATAATATTCTGTGGCGTCGCAGCCGCCTTTGCTTATGTCGCGGAGTTTGGCGCCGGCATAAGAGTATTCATAATAACGGGTGAAGCCGTCGATGGCCGAGGCCACGACAAACGACCCTTCGCCGTAGCTGAGGGTTGAATATGCCTCAGGTTCAATCCAGGCATCGGATTCCTCGACATATACCGAGCGCGACACCGTCGACTTGGGATTTGCCATGAAAAGCTCGAAACGGTTCTGGTCGCGGTTGAGGGTCGCCACCATCAGCATGGTGGCCTTTGGCCCGTAGGCTATGCGCGGCACATAACAGGCACTGCCGCCGGGCAGTTCGACAAGTTTGGTCTTTCGGGTCTCGACGTCGTAGCTATGCACGCTTACCGAGGAGTTCGGTTTACCGGCTACGGGGTATTTGTAGCTCATCACACCCGGATACAGCTCATATTGCTCCTTCTTGTCGCAGGTGCCGGCATATATCGGGAGTGTGTATTCTGGCACGGCGCTCTCGTCGAAGCGCACGTAGCACAGCGTCAGGTTGTCGGGCGCCCATGCCATAAGCGATGTGACGCCGAACTCCTCTTCATAGCTCCAGTCTGTAGCTCCGTTTATGATTTTGCCCGGAGTGCCGTCGGCGGTGACGGCCACTTCTGTGCCATAGTCCAGTTTTGCCGCATAGATGTTGTTGCCGGCCACGAAGGCCACCATGCGCGAATCGGGCGAGAACTGCGGCGCGCTTTGGCGAGGATGCTCTTTCGACAGCGGTTTCAACAGACGCGAACGCACCTCATACACATAGTATTCGGCCGTGAACGAGCGGCGGTAAACAGGCTTCGACTCGCGCCACACCAACAGCTTCGACGCATCGGGGCTTAAGATGAAACCTTCGAAGTCGGGGAGAACTGTCTCTCGCGTGCGCTCCAGGTCGAAGAGGACGTCGCCCTCTTTGCCCGTGGCGATGTCTTTCACAAGGAGACGGCGACCGTCGTCGGAGCGCTCCACATAGTTTTTCCCGTCGGGCATAAACTCCATCGAAACCGAGGCCGGGGCGTTGTCCGGGAAACAATAAGGAGCCAAATCGCTCACGGCGACGCTGCGCATGGCTCCGACAGCCCCGTAGGCAGCAGCCGACGTTATCATGATGCCTATAGTAGCGGCAATATATCTTATCTTCATAGCTCAATAAATCCTTATGCTTGAATTGCAAAATTAAGCATAACATCCCAATTAGAACCAATCATCGCCGCAAAAGTTGCAAAAACGGCTTGAAAACCGTGTTTGGCATAGCCCACGGGCACATTCACAACAAATGTTAACGATGCTGATTTTAACATTTAGGCAATACCGCATCGCTTTTTGACAAAAAGCCAACACCGACAGCTTGAAAGACGCAATTTTCCACAAAGAGCACAAGATGACGGCCACCACCGATTAAAAGATGTTAAAGCAAGCGCATTTTGTTGCAAAATCACTTGCAAGGTTTGCCAATGTGGTATACCTTTGCATCGTGTTTTTCATGGTATAGATTTAAGGTTAACTAGATTGGTTGTCGCGAGACAATCAATTTTTTTTGCGCCTATATTGAAAAGGCTTGAGTTTTACAAAAATCTCTGAAGTCGAGAATGAGAGTGTTCTTATCCTCATCCGCATAATAGTAATGCCCCGACTCCGACAAAACTTTGACCGTAAGCCCATGTGAACAACTAAGATATTTTGCGGCAGAAAGAGACACCATTTCATCATGTCGTGAGAAATACGCCATTGCAGGCACGTCAAGCCTGGCGGCCAACCGTCTTGTGCGTCTTATCTCTCCGAACAACTCCATATACCGCGCAATCCAAGGCAGATAATGTAATATGTTGCGGTCATCACTTATGCCATAAGCCTTTACGGCGGCAGCAGTCCATTTATCAGACAGGTCGATATTTCCTGTGAAAATCTTCATCGGGGTCATGAACAATCGCCGCGTAGCATGTAGCGCGAGTGGCACATTCATCAGAAAAAGGGCATCGACGCGACCTTCGACAGCCTCCCTGATGGCAAAAAGCGTTCCCATGGAATGCGCAACGACTACAACTCGGCGATGTGCGAGGTGCAAACACCCTACCACCGACTTGACTTGTTTTTTCCAATCGGACATGCTCGCAGCCCCGAAATCACGCACAGTGCCGCAATGCCCTTTCAGTGTAAGGCTGCAAACAGTCCAATCTTCAGGGACATACGGAATGAGGAAATCGAAAAACTCCGGAGAGCCTAAGATGCCGTGAATGAAGACGAGGGCTACGCCACCGCCTGCACTTCGTTTGTCTATGTCTGCCTGTAAATCCATTTATTCAAAAAAACAATGAAAGTGCGCTACTTCACAGCAACGCACCTCCCTCATAACCAAAATTCAAGTATATTGTAAGTCTAACAAAACGTTGTCGGATATATAGGAGCGAAAATATGCCTGTTTTGCCAGACACTTAATTTTCTGATGCAAAGGTAGTAACAAATTTTCAATTAAATCCTCAAAAAATCTGAGCACATTCACTAATTAATGTTAATTCGCGTTCAGAACGCCCTCACAGACAGACTACAACCATAAAATTGTACGACAGCATTTTCAAAACGGCATTTATAAACGGCTCGAACGCGCCGAAAATTTTGCAGAGAGAGATAAAATTGCTAATTTAGCAGACTATTTTTTCGGGGCTGTCGCCCCAAAGCATAAGCAAAAAAAATTATTTCTACCGAAATAGACACCGATATGGACAAACGAGCACACCGCTACTGCGTGATAATGTGCGGCGGCATCGGAAGCCGTTTCTGGCCTTACAGCCGGGCACGTCTGCCGAAGCAATTCATTGACTTCCTCGGCACAGGCCGTACGCTTCTGCAAATGAGTTACGACCGCATAAGCAACATCATCCCGGCATCCAACATCCTGATTATAACAAACGGACGTTACGCCGACCTCGTACGCGAACAGCTACCCGAGCTGACCGACAGCCAGCTCCTGCTTGAACCGGCACGGCGCAACACCGCCCCCTGCATAGCCTGGGCGGCGTGGCACATTGCGGCACGCGACCCGGAAGCATCGATGATAGTTACCCCGGCCGACCATGTGATAACACGCGAGGCCGAGTTTGAACGCAGCATACTCGAAGGCTTCGATTTTGTGGAGAGCCACAACGCATTGCTCACTATGGGCATCTCTCCGACACGCCCCGAGACCGGATACGGATACATCCAGGTGGGCGACCCGGCTCAAGGCAACATAAGCAAGGTGAAGACTTTCACCGAAAAGCCCGACATAGAGCTTGCAAAGGTATTTCTTGCCACGGGCGAATTTTTCTGGAACTCGGGCATATTTCTATGGCGCACATCGGCCATCAGGGAGGCTCTGCACAAATGGGTGCCCGACATAGCGCTGGCGTTCGACGCCGCGGCGCCCGAAACATACACCGACCACAAGGCCGAAAGCGCATTCATTGCCGAAGCTTTCCCGGGCTGCATGAGCATCTCCATCGACTACTCGGTGATGGAAAAAGCCGACAACGTGTATGTGGAGACCGTGACATTCGGATGGAACGACCTCGGCACATGGAGCACCCTCTACGACCTCTCTCCCAAAAACAGCGACCGCAATGTGACACAGAACTGCAACGTGCTTGCCTACAACAGCTCGGGCAACATCTTTGCAATACGCGGCGACAAACTCGTCGTGGTAGACGGCCTCGAAGACTATATAATAGCCGACGCGGACGGTGTGCTGCTCATATGCCCCAAGGCGCGCGAGCAGAAAATAAAACAGATGGTAACCGACGCCAAAGTGAAATTCGGCGACAAATACGAATAAGCATAGAACACACATTAGAGTATGTCAATCGATAAAGTAATATCCGCTGCCGTAGCCAAAGCCGTCGAGGCTCTCTACGGCATCCCCGTCGACCCGGCAACTATCGTGCCGCAGGCGACACGCAAAGAGTTCGAGGGCAACCTCACCGTTATGGTATTTCCTTGGGTGAAGGCCGCACGCAAAGCCCCCGAAGCCGTAGGCGCCGAAATAGGCCAATGGCTCGTCGACAACGAAGCCGCCGTTTCGGGCTTCAATACCGTAAAAGGCTTTCTCAACATAACAGTCACCCCGACCTATTGGAACGGCGTCCTTGCGGCAATCGAGGCCGACGAAGCATTCGGCACAAAAAAGCCCGAGGCCGACAGCCCTCTGGTGATGGTGGAATACTCCTCGCCAAACACCAACAAGCCTCTGCACCTGGGACATCTGCGCAACATTCTCCTCGGCAGCAGCCTCGCCAACATCCTTACGGCATGCGGCAACCGCGTGGTGAAGACCAACATCGTCAACGACCGCGGCATCCACATCTGCAAGTCGATGCTTGCGTGGAAAAAATATTTCGACGGAGCCACCCCTGAAAGCACCGGCAAAAAAGGCGACCACCTTGTGGGAGACTGCTATGTAGCTTTCGACAAGCACTTCAAAGAAGAAGTAAAGGCGCTTATGGAACAGGGCATGACCGAAGACGAAGCCAAAGCCGGCTCTCCTCTGATGGCCGAGGCACGCGAAATGCTGCGGCTATGGGAAGAAGGCGACCCCGAAGTACGCGCCCTATGGGAAAAGATGAACCAATGGGTCTACGACGGCTTCGACACAAGCTACCGCCGCATGGGTGTGGACTTCGACAAGATATACTATGAGTCGAAGACCTATCTCGACGGCAAGGCCAAAGTGCTCGAAGGACTCGACAAAGGACTTCTCTACAAGAAAGAGGACGGTTCTGTATGGGCCGACCTCACCGGCGAAGGCCTCGACCACAAGCTGCTGTTGCGCAGTGACGGCACGTCGGTCTATATGACCCAGGACATCGGCACTGCCAAACAGCGCTTCGACGACTACCCAATCGACCGCATGATATACGTTGTGGGCAACGAACAGAACTACCATTTCCAGGTGCTGTCGATACTGCTCGACCGCCTCGGCTTCAAATGGGGCAAAGACCTCGTACACTTCAGCTACGGCATGGTTGAACTGCCCGAAGGCAAGATGAAGAGCCGCGAAGGCACCGTTGTCGACGCCGACGACCTCATGGCCGACATGGTTGCTACCGCGCGCGAAGTGTCGCAGCAGCTCGGCAAGCTCGACGGTCTGTCGGATGAAGAAATAGCCGACATAGCCGAAACCGTCGGCCTGGGAGCGCTGAAATACTTCCTGCTCAAAGTCGACCCGCGAAAGAACATGACCTTCAACCCTCGCGAATCAATCGACTTCAACGGCAACACCGGTCCTTTCATACAGTATACATACGCACGCATACGCTCGGTGCTCCGCCGCGCCGAAGAAGCCGGCATGAACAAAGCCGACTACTCCGCCGTTTCTCCTAATGACAAGGAAATAGCGTTGATACAGCGGCTCGGCGACTTCCCCTCGGTGGTCGCAGAAGCCGGAAAATCGTATTCTCCGGCACTAATCGCCAACTATGCCTACGATCTGGTGAAGGAATACAACCAGTTCTACCACGACTGCTCCATTCTGCGCGAAACCGACGAAAACGTGCGCTCGCTGAGGCTTGCCCTGTCCGACGCCACCGCACGCACTGTCAAGACCGCCATGGGGCTGCTCGGCATCCGCGTGCCCGAGCGCATGTAACTCTAACTCATCTGATAAATCTCTAAAAACATGTATCAAAACGACTACAACTACGGCACACCACAAGGCCGTCCCGAAGCTACCCTCGCCGCAACGGTGAGCAACGCAATGAAACGCGTCTACCTGAAAATGACGCTCGCACTGATAGTGACCGCCCTCACGGCGCTATGGGCATCGAGCAGCTACGGCTATCTGTCGTTCTTCATGAACAACACATGGCTTATGTGGGTGCTTGTCGCTGCCGAACTCGGCCTCGTAATAGGGATCTCGGCAGGCATAAACAAACTGTCGAGCGGCGTCGCTTCGGCATTGTTCTATCTGTTCGCGGTGGTCAACGGCCTGATGCTGTGCACCATATTCCTGGCCTACAGCCCGGCGGCCATAACCAAGACTTTCTTCATAACCGCCGGCACCTTCGGTGCGATGAGCGTGTACGGATACTTCACATCGAACGACCTGTCGCGTATCGGCTCGTTCCTGTTCATGGCTCTTATCGGCTTGATTATAGCGTCGGTCGTGAACATTTTCCTCCACAGTTCGACGCTCGACTGGGTCGTATCGATTGCAGGCGTGCTCATATTCATAGGCCTCACCGCCTGGGACACCCAGCAAATCAAACGTATGGCAATGGCCGCACCGGCCGAAGCCGTCGGACGCCTCGCCACCATCGGCGCCCTTTCGCTTTATCTCGACTTCATCAACCTCTTCCTCTATCTGCTGCGCATTTTCGGCAACAGAGACTGATGATACTGTGTCAAAATGAAATGTAGGGACGTGCCTTTGGCTCGTTGGAAATGCACGCATTCGCAAATCGACATGCCAAAGGCATGTCCCTACATTTCGCGAGCGTTTATCGTAATTTGGAAATTTTGACACGCCACTAAATGCAGTGCTGTGAGTTGAAGAACCTTACGACATACTACCGTGCAATAGCCAAGCTGGCCCTGCCTCTGTTCATAGGCCAGCTCGGCACTATTGCCGTGAGCTTTGCCGACAACATAATGGTCGGGCACTACTCGACGGCGGCACTCGCGTCGGCATCGTTCGTAAACAATTTCTTCAACATCGCCACCTTTGCCTGCGTAGGCTTTACCTACGGCCTCACACCTTTGATAGGAGCGATTTTCGCCACCGGCGACAAAGACTCCGACAGCCGCATAGGGCGCATGGTGCGCGTCGGCCTGCGCGTAAATCTTGTCTTTACGGTCATAGTGTCGGCAATAATGCTGGCACTGTATTTCAAACTCGACAAATTCGGGCAACCCGACGAATTGCTTCCGCTGATACGACCCTATTACCTCATAGTGCTCTCGGGCATGCTGCCGGTGATGCTCTTCAATGTGCTTGCGCAATGGTGCTACGCCATAAACAACACCGGCCTGCCCACATGGATAGTGCTCGGCGCCAATGCGATAAACATCTTGGGCAACTGGCTGCTGATTTACGGCCACGGAGGCTTTCCGGAGCTGGGCCTTACAGGCGCCGGCATCAGCACTTTCGTTGCCCGTGTGCTCTGCGCGGCAGCAATGCTTTACGTTTTCTTCGCCTCACGCGTGGGACGGCCATTTATAGGCGGCTACCGCAACGGGCGCAAAGAAAACGGCCAGGCACGCCTTATCGCCGCGACGGGCTTCCCCGTATCGATGCAGATGACATTCGAAACCGCCTCGTTCTCGGGCTCGGCCGTCATGGCCGGATGGCTCGGCGCCATACCGTTGGCAGCATTTCAGATAGTGGCCGTCAGCGGCATGCTCGGCTTCTGCCTCTACTACAGCATCGGGGCGGCGATGGCGATACCCGTGAGCCACGCCGCAGGGCGCTCCGACCGCACGGCCAT
Organism: uncultured Muribaculaceae bacterium; assembly: GCA_910583525.1. Lineage (GTDB taxonomy): Bacteria > Bacteroidota > Bacteroidia > Bacteroidales > Muribaculaceae > CAG-873. The sequence goes on from CAJTXL010000003.1 coordinate 39,141, forward strand.
GCGCAAGACCGCTTTGGCCGGATACCACCTCATCCTCGTCTGCATGGTTATAGTGAGCGCAATATTCCTCACGGGCGGCAGCCACATAATGGGCATCTTTTCGAGCGACAAAGCCGTTGTAGCCGCAGCCATGGGCGTAATAGTCCCCTTGGTGCTCTACCAGTTCGGCGACGCCACGCAGATAACATTCGCCAACGCCCTGCGCGGCACCTCGCACGTCATGCCCATGCTCTATATCGCATTCGTGAGCTATATAATAGTGGGCATACCCACCACATATATAATAGCTTTCACCTGCGGCATGGGTCTGTATGGCATCGTGCTTAGCTTCTCGGTGTGCCTGCTGCTTGCGGCGCTGCTCTACCTCATATTCTTCTTAAGGGCCACAAGGCAGAAAAAGCCCCATACGCTGCCCGGATAAAACAAAAATCATTACCTTTGCACAAACTCATAATGATAAGTATGTGTACGAAATTATTTAATGTATCGCCTCATAAATTCTGCGGCGAACTTACGCGTCCGGCTTCAGTTACAATGGAACCCCATTGCGCCATCTGCCGAACTCAAAATTTCATCCACATACTTTATAATCCAATACGATAAATAATTTCGCACACATACTTATGGAACCGAAATACCACAGAATATTGCTGAAACTCAGCGGCGAGTCGCTGATGGGTCATCAGGGCTACGGCATAGACCACGACCGTCTGGGTTCATACGCCCGTCAAATCAACGAACTGGCCGAACGCGGCGTCGACATCGCCATCGTCATAGGCGGCGGCAACATATTCCGCGGCCTGTCGGGGGCGGCAAAAGGATTTGACCGCGTCAAAGGCGACCAAATGGGCATGCTCGCAACAGTCATCAACTCGCTTGCCCTAAGCTCCGCACTCGAGAGCCTTGGCCGTCCGGCACGGGTGCTCACATCTATCGGCATGTTCCCTATAGGCGAACCATATAGCCCCTCTCGCGCCATCGAAACCCTCGGCGAGGGCAAGATAGCCATAATAGCCGGCGGCACGGGCAACCCGTTCTTCACCACCGACACGGCCTCGGCGCTCAGAGCCGTAGAAATTAAGGCCGACGTAATGCTCAAAGGCACGCGCGTCGACGGCATATACACCGCCGACCCCGAAAAAGACCCGACAGCGACAAAGTTCGACAAAATAACTTACGACGAGATATACAACAGAGGGCTCAAAATAATGGACCTGACGGCCACCACCCTCTGCCGCGAAAACGGCATGAAAATCGTCGTTTTCGACATGGATACTCCCGGAAACCTGCGCAAGGTGCTCGACGGCGAGCCGATAGGCACTCTCGTATACCAAGAATAACATCTAATCCACCATAATATGACCGACCCTAAAACCTACATCGCCCCGGCAGAAGAAAAAATGGAAATGGCCGTGGCATACCTCGACGAAACCCTCGCCCGTATCCGCGCAGGCAAGGCCAACGCGAAAATCCTCGACGCAGTGCGCGTGGAGTACTACGGCTCGATGGTGCCCGTGTCGAACGTCGCAAACGTATCGGTGCCCGACGCCCGTACCATAGCCATCACCCCTTGGGAAAAATCGATGTTCAAGGCCATCGAAAAAGCCATCATCAACTCGGAAGTTGGCATCACGCCCGAAAACAACGGCGAGGTTATACGTCTGTCGATACCGCCGCTGACCGAAGACCGACGCAAAGCGCTCGTGAAACAGTGCAAGGCGGAGGCCGAAAACGCAAAGGTATCGGTGCGCAACGCACGCCGCGACGCCATCGACGGCCTCAAAAAAGCCGTGAAACAGGGCATGCCTGAAGACGTCGAAAAAGACGCCGAGGCAAATGTGCAGAAACTGCACGACAAATACCTCAAGAAAATCGACGATATTTTCGCCGCCAAAGAGAAAGAAATCCTCACCGTCTGAGGCAGAAATCATAAGAAAGACAACGGCGTGGCTCTTCATCAAGAACCACGCCGTTGTTTTATCGGAGATGTGAGAATTCTTTGTGCCTACACCGCTATCGCGCTACGCTGTAGCGCTTTGGAGAGGAAGAGACAATTTAACCCGGGCCGCGCGCACCCTAACGGGGCGCTTGCCCGGGCCTATTGTTGTTTACGCCACTCTGTGGCGTTTGCCCCAATCGGGGCAATTGTGGCTCAAGCCGAAATTGCGGTGCATAAGAAAGTCGGAAGGGCGTGAATGCCGAAATGTAGGGACATGCCTTTGGCATGTAGGCTGATTGGCCGACACTTACACACCTACGTGCCCAAGGCACGTCCCTACGTTCGGGGCAATCCAAAATCTCGTGCACCGACATTTCGGCTTGACCCGAATTGTGGCGTATTCCGATATTAGATGTCGTTAATAATATATGTTAAGCGCCCTCTTAGTCAGGCTTACTTCTTGACCGCTTTAACGGCTTTGGTCGGAGTCGCCACTATGTATATGCCCGGGGCGAAGGCAGAGGCGTCGATTTTCAGCGAAGTGTCGGAAGCGCGACCGTTCCACACCACTTCGCCGGCGAGGCTATAGACTGTCACCTTGTCGCCGGATGTCAGGCCGTACACGCCGAAGCTGTCGGTGAACACCGAGGGGAATACGGTGAGGTCTGAAACCGTTTCGGCCACTGAGTTTATGCCCGACGAACGGCTTTGGGTGAGATGTATTTCGAGCGTCGAGGCACCGTCGGTGAGCGTGAGTGTGCCGGTGCGTTCTGTCACTCCGGCAGGCAGGGCGTCGTAGACGATGTGGATGTCGTCGACGGTGTAGCCGTTCGGCTCGCCGGTGGTGCGCAGCCACTCGCTGTCGCTCGCGATGGGCGTATCATAGCCCAGATAGGAGAAAATTGGATAGTCGAGCGTGCCGGCCTGTGGACCCACTTTCACGGGAGCGTCGGAGTCGGCAAGCGAAGCCATCACAGAATGGTTCACCGACGGGTAAATCATAAAGGAGGTGTGGTTCTGTCCGGCCGGGAAATAGTCGGCGACCGACATCCACTGTCCATCTTTTAGCATGAGCGCGGTGTTGTCGCGGTCGCGGAACTTTGCCATGCCGAAGCTTACGGCGCATGTCTCCGAGTATGCCGGAATACCGTCGACCACGATGAAGAACTCGTCATCGACGAAAGGCGCCTCGGTAAATGGGAAGGACGTGCCCACGAGTTCGCCCGAAGCTGACGGCAGATCGAGTTCAAAGGCCATCCACCACCATGAATCGAGACATTTGTCGGGTTTGCCGTCTTTGGCGGTATAGAGGTGCACGCCGACATTGGCAATCTGGTCGGTGACTTCTTCGACGTCTGCACGGTTGAAGTAGACATATGCGCCATCTATCATAACAGGGCGCGAAGGAGCGGAGAAATGCTCGGCGTAGGCGGTTATGTGCCGCGTGTTCGAGCCGGGGAATATGCCCCAGTCGTCCATGTCGAAGGTGCTCATGCGGTCGTCGGGCTGCAGGTTTGTCACCACAGCCGAATATTCGGCCGTTACCTCGCACAGGGCGTCGGAAGTACCGTGGATGTTGCTTACCGTCAGCCCGGCGAGATGGTCGTGCAGGAACGGATATGCCACTTCGGGATTGGCTTCGGTCGAATATGCGATTTTGGACGCGTCGGTCGAATCGGTATGCGTGAATGCCCACGAGCGTTCGGTGGGGAAGCCTGTCGAACCGTCGGTGAAACGCACAGGCACCATCGGGGCCACAAGCGGCTTGCGGTTGGCCGAGTTGCGGAACGTTGCCGGCGGTATGATTTTTGCCATGGGAGCTACGCCGGTGACATTGACGAAGGCCGTGCGTGTGCGCGACGCGGTATTGCCGACGGCATCGGTTACTTCAAGGCTTATGTCGTAGCTGCCGTCGACGGTATAGTACACCTCAGGCGAGGCTTCGGTCGACGATGCCGGCACGGCGCCGGGCATAGTCCACTTCCACGCCACGGGGGCGCCCTGCGACATGTCGGTGAGGCGGATTTTTTCGCCGGTCATGACATCGATTTTGTCTACCGTCTTCAAGCCCGACACGGCAAGGCCATCAATGGCAAAATCGGCCATATATCCACCGGTGCCGAAAGTGTCGGAAGTGCCTGAGCCATAGGTGAAGCGCAGTTTCACGTCCTTGCCTGCGAAAGCCGAGAGGTCGGCAGTGATTTTCCGCCACGCCCATGTCTTTTCGCCGGGTTGCTCGATGGAGTTCCACAAAGTTGTCGAAGTCTCGAAATCATCGTCAGATACCGAGAGCACCAGCGAGGCATAGTCGTTATAGTTGAGCGAATAGCCTGCGTAGAGCGACAAGGTGGCGCGCTCGGGCACGTGTATGGTGCCCGAAGTGAGTGTAGACACCGCACGTTTGTAGGCTTGATAAGGGCCTTCGACATAGAGTGAGGCCACATCGCCGGGTTCTATGGCTGAGAACGATTTGGCTGCGCCGGCTTCGGCGATGCGTTTAGTTGCCCATTTGATGTCGGAACCGGCCGGTTCTGCCGTCCATGCCGCCATGCCGTTGTCGAAGTTGTCGGTATAGACAGGCGCGAGGGCGTCGGCACCGCCCACTGTGAAATCGGCCATAATGGCTGTCGTGGCGCGTGCCGGAGCTTTGATGCGGCACACACCGTCGAAACGGCTGTCAACGGCTTTGGCCTGCAGGCGCTTGTGCGGAAGCGGCTCCGCCGCCGTCACCGACAAGGTGACTACCGACACAAGAGCCAATGAAATAAGTGATTGCAGTTTTAACATAGATTTTATTTTGCTATATACTTGAATTTCAAAGTAGAACCGTCGACTCCTTGCCATGCGGCCACATATATGCCCTTTTGAACGGCAGGCCGGACAACACCGCCCTGCGTGGCTTCGCTCCATACGGCAGCGCCGGAAAGGCTATAGAGCGTGAGAGTGCCGTCGCATCCGAAGCTGAGAGTGCCGTCGGGGTTGACAAGGACGCCGTCGGGCGCGCCTATGGCATCGACGCCGGTGGTGGTGAGCTGCTCGATATCGCTCTTTGTGAGTGTAAGGTACATAGCCGATTTTGGCAAGTGATAGGCGATGTAGTATTTTCCGTCTTCGGGCACGTCGAATGTGGCATCTCCGGGATTTTCCCAATTGTTATCCACATTGACCGAAGCGATTGTTGTAACAGTCTCCGGGTCTGAGGGGTCATTGTTGTGGCATAGGAGTATATCGAAGTCTTCTGCATACCTTAAACTATAAGCTTTGGCGCTCCAGCTTACTTTTGCAGAGCCTTGCAGAGCCATGAACGGGGGAGTGAAGGCCCACGCATCGTTAGAGCCTGCGCGGATACCGCCGGTGCTCTGATAGCTCCATGTGTTTGCGCCGCCTGCATTCTTGCTGAACGTCCACAGGTCGAAAGTGGCCTTGTCGGAGAAGTCGGGAGTGTAAGGCAGGTTCAGGGCGGCGCCGAGCTGCATTGGGGCGGCTGAGACGGCTTCGCCTTCGAGGCCGTTGCAATGTGCGCTCACGGCATAGGTGTACATTGCAAGGGGCAGGTCGGTTTCGGTATCGGTGTATGTGGGGGCGTCGAGATTGTCGGCCAGGACTTCGCCGTTGCGCGTAACGGTGTAGCGAAGCGCCGAACCGTCGACATATCCTCCGTTGACGCCATCGGTAACGGCATCGAAAGTTACGACGCGGCCCGCTTCGGTATCTTCTACGGCGACATTCTGCGGAGCGACAGGGGTGTCGTGGCCGATCCATGGCGTGGTGACTTCTACAGCCTCACCAGCAAGGCCGTTGAGGTAAGGAACGACGCTGTATGTGTAAACTCCGGGGGCGTCGACGGTAACGGAGGCCGAGCTTTCGCTGCCTGCAACGGGAGCGTCGACGGTGGCTACGACATCGGTGCCGCTGAGCACCTCGACTTTATCGAGCGCAGCGATTTCGCCGCCGGCATTGGTGTGCGACGGGTTGACCCACGAAAGGACGGCTTTAAGCTCGCCTTGCGGCGCGGCTTCGGCCTTGGCTTCGGTTACCGGCTGCGGAGTCACTACGGTTTCTTCTAAAGTGATGTCGTCGACATAAAGGTCGTTGGAGTCCGACGGGCCGTAGCAACGGAATGCTATGCAATAGTCGCCCGTGGCCGGCACACTGATTGTTACGGTTCTCTTCCCGTAATATTGGTTCTCGACAAGTTCGTAGAACACTTGTTCGGCAAGAGCCTCAGCAGTAGGCTCTGTGCCCACATATACATAGAGATGCTTCGGGCTTGAGGCTCTGCTGACTTTCGTCGTGAACGATAACTTGTATGCCTTGCCTGCTTCGAGGCGGAATTTCGGCAACACCGCCCAGGCGTCGGCCGAAGGGCCTCCCCAATATTGCAGAGCCTTTTCACTTGAACTTGTGCTTCGCTTCCAATCGTATTTTGCATCATCTCCACGGAAGAAGGTGAACAGAGCCGTCGAATTGGTGGCGGTAAAGTCCTGAGAATATGGGAGAGCGGCTGTTCCACCCGTCACAATGGTATTGGACTCCTTTCCCGTGTAACTTGTAGAACCGTTGAAGATGGTATATACGGTATAGGTGTAGTTGTCGAGACCGGGGATTGTGCTATCGACGTAAGGCAGTTCTCCGCTGTATGCGTCTTCAAGCGTCACGGTAGTGCCCGAGCCTGCCTTGCGCGTGATTTTGTAGGCGATTTCCGAAGTATCGACGTAGCCGCCGTTAGTACCTGTGGGGAGTGTGAAACTGAGCAGGACAGTCGTTTCCGATTCGGGCGAAGCCGTAGCCACGACATCCGACACGCTGCTTATGCCGGTGTCTTTGCCGACCCATGGCGTAGTGACCTTAACGGCACTCCCGGCATAACCATTATAATAGGGCACTACGCTGAAGGTGTATACTCCCGCGCTCGGAACGGCTGCCTCGGCAGTAGAGACAGTCCCCGGAGCCGGTGCGTTTACTGTCGCAAGCACCTCCGTGCCGAGAAGCACTTCTACTTTATCGAGCGACGCCATGTCTTCCCCAAGAATGTCTTTTGTAGGGTTAGTCCATGATAAAGCGACTTTGAGAGCACCTTCGGGCGCGACTTCCGCTTTGAGGTCAGAGACCGGCTGAGGCTTACCTACGACTTCCTCAAAAAGTATGTTGTCGACAAATATATCATTCCTGCTTGATGATTTCGAACAATGGAAAGCGACATAATAATCGCCTGTATCCGAGACACTGAACGACACCACTTTCTTTGTCAGTGTCTTTGATTGGATTGTTTCAAAGAAAATTTGGGTAGAAAGCGACTCGACAGTTGCCTCAGTGCCGTAGCAGACCCGAAGGTCTTTGTAGTTGGAGCTACCTGTTGAACTTATATTTGTGTCAAAAGACAGTTTATAGACTTTTCCCGCCTCAAGATGGAATTTAGGCATAGCGGCCCAAGCATCAGCCGGAGTGCCCCAAAATCTGAGCGCAGAGCTGCCGTAGTCCCAGTCGCGTGAATCGGCATCACCGTGGAATATGGCAAACTGTCCTAAGGATGTCGATGATGAGAAGTCCTGTGAATACGGCAAAGCCGCAGTCTCCGCTGTCTGAGAGACGGCTGTGAGGGTGACCGGCGGAGTGTAAACGTCTTGGGCCGAGGCCCAAAGGGCAGCGCCAAGTGCAAGGGCGGAAATGATGTTTTTTTGCATTTTGCTTCTTCGGTTTTGTAAATAGGTGCACAAAGCTACTAAAATATGTTTATTCGCGCAAGCATTTCTATGAAAATATCGATATTTCTGCCATAATGCCCAACCCAATACGGAACAACGATGTTCCCGTTTTTTTGTAGGCAAACAGATAAATGTAGAGAGATGCCTTTGGTATGCAGCCTGACCAACAGGCGCTTACGCTTCAACGTGCCAAAGGCACGTCCCTACATTTTTATTCTATAAAAGGCAATAGTTGCCGGGGCATATACGCAACGGCGGCCAAGCGCTGTTGTGGTGCGCATGGCCGCCGTCGGTTTTATGTCTGTCGAATGGGTTCTATCAGTAGAGCAGTTCGATGTCGTCGAGAATCATATATGAACCCTGTCCGCCTTGGAAGTAATCACCATAGCGGCTTGCCGAGGCCACAATGGCAATGTTGGCCGGAGTGCCTTCTTTGGTATATGTGACAGGAATGGTGATTTCTACCAATCCGTCGCCCTCGGTATCGGCAGTGAACACATGTTCGCCGTATCCGAGCACGTTAGCATCGTCTTTGGAGAATAGCTGCATCACCTTCGGACTGTTGTTGATGGCTATCGGCCATTGCTCACCATTGATTTCTTTCTTAGTGTCGTCGAGAAGGGCTATGTAGATAATACCTTGGTCGATATCACCTTCTTTGAGCTTGTCACCGTTCTTAGCTTCGGAAGCTTTGACTCTTTCCGGATGGTATTTTACCCATACTTTCATTGCCGTGGGCTTGAGCGTCCAGGAACGGCCCCAACCGATTTGGCCTGATGTGGTCGCCATGTCGGTTTTAAGGTACTTGCCCACAAAGATATTGCCTGCGGCAAACTTACCTATTGAACCCAAGCCGACAAATTGCGAGGCAAGACGCACCGACGAATTGCCGGAGTGCACGATTTCGGTTTCTTTAACCGTTACGTTCTTTTTCATTGCACGTGCACCATGGTTGCCGGAGTCCCAGAAGTAGTTGTTGGGGTCGGCCGAGAACATAACAGAACCGTCGGAAGCCTCGCTCCACTCCTCAAAGCCGCTGTTCGGCAACTGGTCGTTGAGGGTGGAGAATGTCTGTGCCACAGCCGAAACGAAGTCACCGCTGACAGCCACATATTCATAGGTAGAGTTGCCTTTCAGGCCGGTAACGGTGGCAATGAATTCGTCGCCTGCGGCGAAGGCGCGACTGACGGCTGCGCCTTCGACATATGTCCACTCGGCGTCGCCTACACGGCGGTAGTTGAAGCCGGCGGTCTCAACACCGTCTTTGGCAATCTGACCGCGCAGCACAGCGTCGTGGTAGGATACGGCATCGGCGGCAGGCGCGAGTGTCTGCACGGGAGCCGAGCTTACGACGAGGCGGAGTGTGGCTTCGGCCACATTGCCTTTGACATCGGTGGCTTTGATGGCGATTTCATAGTCACCGACCTCAAGCGCCTTTGTGAACACCTCTTCAAAATTAAGCTGGAAGAGTGTGTTGTCGGCAGTCTCGTTGTAGTTGTTCTTAAAGTTGATACCGGCATTGTTGATGGCTGCGAGACCTATTTCATTCATGCCGAGCAATTCGAAGTCGTTACCTCCGAGTTCGGAAATCTTGCTGAATAGATTGCTGCGCAGCTCGACGGCGGTGATTTTGGTAGCCGATGCGATATAGACTGTCTGACGCGTCATTGCGCCCGGTTCGGCCATCACGGGGTTGGCTATGTCGAAGCCGTAGCCCGAAATCTTCGGAGCGCCGATTACTTCTACGGTGCTTTCGATGTTGATTTCGTGGTCTTCGACGGCGATGGTGAGGATGGCACCGCCGACTTCGTTGGTCTTGGCCTCGTACTTCACTTTGAGGACATACTCGGTAGCGGGCTTGGCGTTTTCGATGACGCCGTTGAGCACGAACTCCTGTCCGTTTACCTGAGTACCTTTCAGTTCGTATGCGAGGTTCTTGTCGGTCGACGGCATCATGAAGTAGCCGCGACGAGTGTCGAGACCTTCATATACGAGCGAACCGCGGTCGTGCCCTACGGTCATGGTGAAGTCTTTGAGAGCTTCTTCGAGACCCTGCGCTTCTGTAAAGTCGAGCGACACGGCCACGTTGGCGATTTTGCATACGAGGTCGATTTGCGTTGTGGCGCCGGCCTCGACGGTGAATGTCTCGCTGCCTTTGAACCAGCGTTTCTCGAACGATGCCGACGCAGAGTCGCCCGTCCAAGCCTCGGCTATATAGCGGCCTGTGACAAGGTCTATTTCGGCAGGCACGTTGGCGAGGCCGTTGTAGCGGCGCACAAGACCTTTCTCGCTTGAGAGCCAAATCATGCAGTTGTCGGCGAGCTCCTGTTCGGTTGCACGCGACACCACCTGCATGTCGGAACTTACCGCGGTGTTGAGGATAAGCTTGCCCTCGCCTGCGGCATCGAATTGCTCCTCGGAGCAGGATGCACCCAGCGCCAACAAGGCTGCTGAGGCTATATAAAGATGTAACTTTTTCATTTCAGCAAGGGTTTATACTTTGAATTTGAGGGTACGTTCAACCGATTTTCCGTCGTTGTCGGTAACTGTCAGCACGAAATTGTGGTTGCCTTCGAAGAAGAGCAGAGTCATAAATCCTGAGATGTCGAAAGGCACTGAGGTCTGGTTGAGCACGGGGGCATACTCGTCGCCATTGACGTTCACACCGCCATTGGCGCACGGAAGACCGAGACCGGCGATAGCCTCTTCGAGTTCGTCACTGCCGGGATTGGCGAGGTCGAACGAAAGGGGCAGACCCACACCGGCCAACACGTCTTTGAACTCGTCGGAAGAGGTGTCGATTGTCACCACAAGGTTCTTGATGCCTTTGGGGCATGCGATGTTGACACTCGCGTTTGAAATTTGAGAGGGCGTAAAAGTGCCTTCAAAATTAATCTGCGACTCTGCGGGGAAGTCGAATGTCACCGGGTCTTCAGTTACAGGCGGCTGCGGGTCGTCGGGTCCTTCGGGTTCTTTGGGGTCTTCTTTGCCCGGACGGTCAGAGGGGTCGAGGATGTCTTCTTCGACGGTCACGTTGCCGTTTACGTCAACCTTTATAACCTCGGTGTCGAGCTGTATGCCTGTCGAGGGGTCGATGGTGCCGCTCTGTTCGGGTATGTCGGGGTTGTTTTTGGTCTTGTAGGTGATTTGGCGGTGCTGCCCGGCTTCTACGTCGGCAAAGGGAGTGTCGTAGGACGTCTTGACGCCGTTGATAGAGCCTTCAAAGTGTGCCACCATGGTGGTCGAGCCTTTCACTACCTCGAAGAAACCGAAGTTTTTGCCTTCTTTGTCGGGGGTGAACTCAAGCACGCCGCCGTTGTTTGCAGTAACAGTGACCACGACATCGTCGCCCATCACCTTGCGTAGGTCTTCGGCGAAGATGACGCTGACTTTTAGCGAAGCGAACGAACAAACGACTTCGCCTACGTTGGTGATTTTGCCGTTTTCGATTTTAAAGTCTTTTGAGCCGAGGTAGTAGGGACGGTCCCATTCGGCTTTCTGCACCTGGTGCGATTTTGCCTCGACGGTATATTCGCCCACGGGCAGAACGAGTATTTCGGGCATCTGCGAGTACGTCCATGTGCGCACCTGCGGTTCGCCGGTCTTGTTTGTCACGCTTACTATGAAGTCTTTGGTATCGACGCCGGCGCGTGAGCCTGTGCCGGTGACGAGCTTTTCGGCATCGCTCGTGTCGAGCGACAGCGAGGCGAGAGCCACCGACCCTTCGTCGGCGGTCGTGGGATTCCAGTCTTCGGAGCACGAAACTGCACCGAGAAGCGCCGCGCCGAGAGCAAGAATGCTTATTATGTTGGTTTTCATTTGCTTGTTCGTTAGTAGATTAATTCAATATCGTCAACGTAGAGTGCCGAGCCGTTATGATAAGAACTCGAAGAGACAGAAACGGTGTTCACATCGCTCTTACCCATGTTTTTCCCATCTAAGGGCTTGCCGGAGTTACAGGAACGGAATATAACCGACAGTCTTGAAGCCTTGGCCATACCTCTCGCCCAACTCAGCGGCAAAGTTTTTTCGACATAACTACCCTGGGAGTCAATGGTGAAGTTGTTTGACGCAAGCGTATTTCCGGCCGCATCATAAACCGTCACTTCGGCATAGCCGGTATGGTTTTTCACTTTGTTGAATTTGTAGTAGAACTTCAGTGCCGAAGGTCTCGACGCAAAATCGATGCCGTATTCGGGAAGCGAACCGTCGTTGATATTGTTGGTCCACGCACCCAAATAGAGTTCTCCACGGTCAACATGTTTTATGCTGCTCAATCCACTTGCCGCAGTCGTTCCGCTTCCCCAGGCGACGGTCTGTATTAGAGCTGCCGTACCTGTGTGCGCGTCAGTTGTCGAACGCGTTCCAGAAGTGGCGCAATATGCGGCGTTGACAGAATCATCCCATTGCGAAATTGTCAGAGGGTTTAGAGTTCCCCATACATTTCCTCCGACAAAATACTCGACACAATTTGACTTGTGGGCTGTCTGCGACCACTCTTCCATGCCTGAGTTCGGGAGCTGTGCGGCCTCTTCAGTGGCGATTGAGCGTGCTTTGCAGTACATGCCGTCGATGCGTACCTTGACGAGGTTCTCGGCGCCTGCCGTGAGGCCTTTGACATCGAAATAATCGCCGTCGCGTGTGGCTTCGGCAAGCGAGTAGCTGTCTTCGCCGGGGCGTTTGACATAGAACTCGGCCCCGTCGAGGTTCGGAGTGGGATTGCCCTCGGTGCCGATAACAGTCACGTACGCATGCGTGGCATAGATGTCGATGTCGTTACCGGCAAGTTCAAAAGGGGCTGAGCCTACGGTGAGTGTGGCGCTGACCTTGTCGCCGCATTTTGCGCGCAGGCGCAGGTCGCCGTCAACTTCGGGAGCTACAACGGTGACCGTGTAATCGGCCATTGCACGCGAAACGCCCTCGGAGACAGATTTGATTGTGAGGGGACGCCACATTGCGCTCACAGGATGGTAATATTCGATTTTTACGTTGTCGGCCACGTTGCCGCCGTTGAAGCCGAGCTTGACTTCGAGGTCTTCGCCGGGCGCGAAGAATTGGCCTGCGGTCTCAAGTTCGAGCATGATTTCTTCGACGGTGAGCGCCAGTTCGAGCGGCTCGCCCGTGCGCGAGAGCTTGTCTTTTACCGTGAGGGTAAATGTCGTGGTATTGTCGCTGTCTACGGTGCGGATGCTCTTAACGATATTGGAGAAATCGATTACGGCCATCTGGTCGGGAGCCTTCCACAAGCCGAGCGTCGAGAGGCCGAGGCCTGTAAGGGTTGCCTGTTCGGCGGCAGTGGCCTTGAGCAGGTCGATTGAAGCGGGCCAGCCCTGAGCGAGGAGCGACACCGACGATGTTTCGAGGAGCACTTCGGCAAGACCGGCCTGGGCGATGACGTTCATTGCCAGGTGCTGCGCCGACGAGAGGCCCGCCACGAAGCTTACGGGAGTGCCTGCAGTGAAGCCGTCGGCGGCAAGGACAGGCGCCGGAGCCGACAGCAGCTTGTCGCTGAGGTCGATTTCGACCTCTTCTTTAGCGAGATTGTCGTCGAAAGTGACTTTAAGCGCCGAGCCGCCGACATTTCCGTCGTTGACATCGACTGTCACCATATAGTGGTATTTAGGCTCTGCCGTCACCTTGTCGAGGGTGAACTCAGCCTTCAGTCCGTTGGGCTTTGTGACATTGATTTTTATGGTAACATCGCCCGGTTTCACATAAACAGGGCGAGTTTCGTCTTTTGCATATTCTATGCCGGCGACCGAAGCGCTCCAATCGGCCATATATCCGACGAAGGCGTCGGTATATTTGATTGTGAACATGCTGTTCGCCAGCGAAGCCGTGAGGCCGAGAGTGGTAGTCAGGCCGTCAGACACTTTAAGCGTCTGCGAACCCGCGTATGCCGGTTTCTCAAATCCCTGCTCTTCGGGGTCGCCGTAGAAAGCGTCGAGAGTATAGTCGCCCACGGCAAATTCCTTATCCACAGGAAAATCCGCGACAGTTTCCCAAGTCTGTTTGTAGGAACCGTCGGCCTTTGTGAGGGTCAACGACAAATCGGAGGCAGTGATGTCGCCGTCGGCACGCGAAGCGGCCTCGCTACGCGACGTCACCGCCTGAGTGTCGATGCCTACCTCCGGGGAAATGCGGCCTGCGCCGGCTTTGTTCACGCCCCACTCTTCGGAGCATGCACAGAGCAACGATGACGCAACCAACGCACTAATCCCCAATAGGATAGTTTTTTTCATCTTTGATTGGTTTTTATTGAATGGTTATTGTTGTTTCTGTTGTTTTTATTGTAGTTTCAGACTGCCGGAAATGCCATTTTATACAGCCCTTAATAATTCGAATTTGGAAGCAAAAGTAACATTTATTTTCTAAACAGACAAAAAAATGCGACAAAACGCCCAATGCTTCGCCATTTCGGAAAACCACAGCCGACAAGGACGACCGTAAAAAAAGCGCCGCTAAAAAGTGCCGTGTTCAGATAAAGTGCAATGTACAATTCATTACGGATTGTGCTTTACGCTTTTTTTTGTACTTTTGTAGTCTAATACCCACCATAGATATAATGACACGTTTTCTAACCGTATTTCTCTCCTTGGCGTCAGTTGCGCTACATCTTTCGGCCATCGACATCGACTGCCGTGCCGGACAGCTTCACTCACTGGTGAGCGCCCCTTCAGGCGTGACAGAGCTTCGGCTCACCGGCACTGTCGACGCCTCCGACCTGCTGTTCATAGGCGAAGAGATGTCTTCGCTGCGCACTCTCGACCTCTCTGCAACGCACATCGCGGCATACCAAGGCAAGCCTCTGAACGGCATAAGCACCTCGCCCCAACACACCATTGTGCAAGGCGCCTTCGCGGCATCGCCGATAAAAGCGGTGAGTCTTCCTAACTCAGGTCCGATAAGAATAGGAGATTTTGCCTTCGCAGGGTCGGCATTGCAAAGCATAACGATACCAACCAACGTCGTCATGCTCGGACAAGGGGCTTTCAGCTCGTGCCCCGAGCTTACAACGGTGAAACTTTCGTCGGCCACGAGCGGAGGCTATGTGTTCAAAAGCTGCCACAAGCTGTCGACAGTCGATTTGGGCAACACCACAACTGTCGGCGAATCAGATTTCGCCGACTGCACAGCCCTGACAAGCGTAAGAAACACCGCATCACTCACTACGATAGACCGTGCGGCATTCGACGGATGTACGGCTTTAGAGAGCTTCGATTTCGGCAAACAACTGCGTACGGTGGGCGCATCGGCATTCCACCACACCGCATTAAAAAATGCCGATTTGCGACAGGCTTCGCAGCTTCACAGCCTCGGCGACTGGGCTTTCGCCGACAACCCCGAGCTTACATCGGTTTCTTTGCCCGACGGCCTCGACACAATAGGCAAGGGGGCTTTCTTCGACTGCCGCAGGCTCGAAAACTTCACATTGCCCGAAGCATGCACCACCCTACCCGACTATGTGCTCAAAGACGCATTCTCATTAAATACAATCGATTTTGCCGGACTTGAAAAAATCAACGGCTATGCTCTCAAAGGTGCATCCGGTGTGGGCTATCTCACGCTGCCGGAGAATGTAGACAGCATAGGCGACTATGCCATGGAGGGCATGACAGGCTTGTCGGAAATCGATGCCACCGCACTGGGGCATGTGCCCACACTCGGCGAAAAGGTATGGGAAAACGTCAATACCCAAGACGTGGTGCTTAAAGCCCCTGACGACCTTATCGAACCTTTCAAGGCCGCAGCGCAATGGCAGGACTTCGACATACGCGGCAAGAGCGACATCAACGGTGTGGCAAATCCGACAACATCGAGCCTCCGAGGCCGTTTCGACGGCTACACCTTGCTCATCGAAGCAGTAGGATACAACATAGCCGAAGTCGAGCTTTACGATGCCTCGGGCATGATGCTCACAAAACTCAAAGGCGACGCAAGCGACCGCATAAGCATCGACACCACCGGCATGGCGACAACGCTATATCTTGTGCGCTGCGTCCTCGCCGACGGCACTACCGCAACCTTGAAGCTCGCACGATAAGAGTATATGGGAAAGAACAAACTCAAAAAATTCAAGGAGCTTGAGGGCAACCGCCTCGTGCTCCAATATCCATTCCGAACTATACAAGAGGGCGGTTTTCCGCTCAAAGGACGGTGGAACAGCGATTTTTTCAGCAACAGCAACCCGATTGTGCTCGAACTCGGCTGCGGCAAAGGTGAATATACGGTAGGACTTGCACGGCATTTTCACGACAAGAACTTCATAGGCATCGATATCAAAGGCGCCAGAATATGGAGCGGAGCCACCGCCGCGCTCAACGCCGGCATGGATAATGTGGCCTTCGTGCGCACTTCCATCGAACTGCTCGAAGCCTTCTTCGCCCCCGGCGAGGTGTCGGAAATATGGGTCACCTTCCCCGACCCTCAGATGAAGAAAGTGAACAAACGCCTCACCGGCACGCGATTCGTAGAGATGTACCGCAGAGTGCTCGCTCCCGGAGGCATCATACATCTGAAGACCGACAGTCCTTTCCTTTACACCTACACGACCATGATGGTGAAGCACAACGGGCTTGAAACGCTTTCGGCGACCGACAACCTCTACGCAACGCATCCGGCCGACGACCCAATACTTGGCATACGCACGCACTACGAACAGCAATGGCTTGACCGCGGACTGACAATAAAATATCTCAGTTTCATCCCCGGCACAGGCGAACCGCTCGCAGAACCACCCGGTGCCGACGACATAGCTCCCGATACATACCGCAGCTACTCGCGCGGATACATCGAGTGCCCTCAGCTCCTCGAAGAAGAAAAAGACAAATAAGACACTTTCAATATGGCAAACGACCCTATATATCCGGCACTTATAACCGAAGCCCTCGCCACGGTGCGCTATCCCGGCTCAGGACGCAACCTTGTTGAACTCGGCATGGTTGAAGATGACATACGCATCGACGGCGACAAGGTTTCTTTCACGCTGATTTTCGACAAAGCCACCGACCCGTTCAAGGCTTCGCTGCTCAAATCGGCCGAAGCGGCCATAAAACTCAAGGCTCCGCAGGCTCAGGTCACCATCAACACGGCTACACGCCAACCCGTACATACAGTCGAAAAAGCACCTGCATTGCCCGGAGTAAAGAACATCATAGCCGTATCGTCGGGCAAAGGCGGCGTGGGCAAATCGACCGTGGCTGCCAACCTTGCCGTAGCTCTCGCCGCCGAAGGCTACAAGGTGGGGCTGCTCGATGCCGACATCTTCGGGCCGTCAATCCCAAAAATGCTCGGTCTCGAAGGCGAGCAGCTCTTCATGCACGAAGTCGACGGGCGCAACCTCATCATTCCGGCCGAAGCCTACGGCGTGAAAGTGCTGTCGATAGGCTTTCTCATCGACCCGGCCAGCGCTGCCGTATGGCGCGGCGCAATGGCCTCGAATGCCCTGAAACAGCTTATCGAACAGGCCGACTGGGGCGAACTCGACTATTTCCTCATCGACATGCCGCCAGGAACGAGCGACATCCACCTCACACTCGTGCAGACCCTCGGCATCACCGGCGCGGTGGTAGTCACCACTCCGCAGCAGGTGGCACTGGCCGATGCGCGCAAAGGCATAGCGATGTTCCGCGACGCCAAAATCAACGTCCCCGTTCTCGGCCTTGTCGACAACATGGCCTGGTTCACGCCCGAGAAGCATCCCGACGAGCGCTATTTTCTCTTCGGCCGCGAAGGCGCCGTCGATGCCCTCGCAGCAGAATACGACGTGCCTGTGCTCGCACGCATACCTCTGGTGGCATCGGTCGGCGACCACTCCGACAGCGGCCGACCCATCGTCACCGAACCGACAGCCTCAGCCCAGGCCTTCATACATCTCGCACATGAGGTAATCGATGCGATAGACAAGCGAAACCGCGAGCTGCCTCCGACTCAATCGGTGAAAACACACTAATAATCTGTCTGAGCCGATGAAATATATACTGATAATAAACGGACCGAACCTCAACCTTCTTGGCCGACGCCAACCCGAAATATACGGCAGCCGCACACTCGACGACATCAACCGCGACCTCGCCGCGATGCTCGCCGACGGTCTGTGCCTCGAAACGGCGCAGTACAACAGCGAAGGCGAAATCATCGACGCACTCCACCACGCAGGCTTCGACCCCGACTGTATCGGCATAGCCCTAAACGCCGGCGCCTACACCCACTACTCCTACGCCATCGCCGATGCCATTGCCGCCATCAGCGTGCCTGTGGTCGAAGTGCACATGAGCAATGTACACTCGCGCGAAGAGTTCAGGCACCGCTCCGTCATAGCACCCGTATGCGCCGGCACAATCTCGGGCTTCGGAGAAAAATCGTATCGCCTCGCCCTTGAGGCCATAATGCAGACCGATGACAAAACTTGACACCTACGGGCTTGTCGTAGGCCTCGACGGAAAAAGAGCCGTGTGCAACAATACCGGCCTGGGCAACTACAGCCGGTATATGCTCAACATAATGTCGGCTGCCTATCCGGGTACGTCGTTCAGGCTATATTCGCCCGTCAGACGCGAAAACGACAGGCTCGCGCCTCTGCTCGCTCGCGACAACATCAAGCTCTGCGTGCCCTCGCTGAAGCCCGACAACGGACTGACACGCGCTTTTTGGCGAACAGTCGACATGCCCGTGAGCCTGCGACACGACAATGTGTCGCTATACCACGGTCTGAGCAACGAGCTGCCGCTGTCAATCAAAGGTGTGTGTCCTACAGTGGTGACCATACACGACCTTATATACCGCCGTGTCCCCGAAGACTATACGGCTGTCGACCGCAGGCTGTATGACTTCAAGTACGGACGCTCGGCAAAAATTGCCACCCGGGTCATCGCCATCAGCGAATGCACCAAACGCGACCTGATGGCCGACTATGGCATAGACGAGAATAAAATCGATGTAATCTACCAGGGCGTCGACCCTATCTTCTCGCTCCATGTCGACACGGCCAAGCGCCTCGAAGTAAAAGAGAAATACAAACTTCCGCAACGCTATATAATATCGGTAGGCACCGTACAGCGGCGCAAAAACCAGATGCTTATGGTTCGCGCCATGGCACGGCTGCCCAAGGACGTGGAACTCATCATCGTAGGTCGTATGGACGGCGCTTATGCCGACGAAGTAAAAGCCGAAATATCGCGGCTCGGTCTATCCGACCGCATAAGGCATCTGCAATGTATTCCGTTTGTCGACCTCCCGGCGCTATATGCCTGCGCGACAATGTCGGCATATACCTCGCGCTACGAAGGCTTCGGCTTGCCGGTGGCCGAATCGCTCACAGTTGGCACGCCGGTAATAGCATGCAAGGGCTCCTGCCTCGAAGAAGCCGGAGGCCCCGGGGCCGTCTACCTCAACCCTGACGATGTCGACGGCTGCGTCAATGCCGCACGGCATCTGTTCGACGACCTCGTATACCACGACAAACTTGCAGGCCATGGGCAACGATATGTGAAACGTTTCTCGGCTGAGGCTTTCGCCAAAGCCACAATGGCATGTTACAAAAAGGCCATTATCAGCGAACTGTCATGAATAACGATAAAGAAAAACCGACACTGCTTGTTGTCGGAGCAGGTGGGTTCATCGGCGGATTTATAGCCGCCGAAGGGCTGAGACGCGGCTTCGACACCTACGTGGCCGTGCGCGAAAGCACCTCCCGAAAATACCTGACCGACCCGGCGCTCAAATTCGTCATAATAGATTACGACAACCCCGACACCATGGGTACCACCCTGCGCGAAGGCGCACCGCCAAAAGGCCGATGGGACTACATAATATACAATCTCGGTGCGACAAAATGCGCCAACTTCGCCGACTTCAACCGAATAAACTACGTGTATCTGCGTGATTTTGTAGGAGCGCTCGAAGACGAAGGAATGGTACCCGATAAATTCCTCTACATGAGTTCGCTGAGCGCACTCGGACCTTATGGCGAAGACGGCTACACACCGGCCGACGGCAACACCGTGCCTCGGCCGAACACCCGATACGGATTGTCGAAAATCAAGGCTGAGACTTTCCTGCACACGCGTCCCGACTTCCCTTGGGTCATTTTCCGGCCTACCGGCGTCTACGGGCCTCACGA
This sequence comes from uncultured Muribaculaceae bacterium, assembly GCA_910583525.1. Taxonomy (GTDB): domain Bacteria; phylum Bacteroidota; class Bacteroidia; order Bacteroidales; family Muribaculaceae; genus CAG-873. The sequence goes on from CAJTXL010000003.1 coordinate 58,906, forward strand.
GCAGGACTATCTGATGATGATTAAAAGCATCGACAGCCACTTCGACTTCGGCGTGGGCTACCGCAAGCAGCTGCTGACGTTCATCTATGTCGACGACCTTGTGGGAGCGATGTTCGACGCCATCACATCCGACAACACTATCCACAAAAAATACATCATCAGCGAACCGCAGGCATATACGCAGAAAGAGTTCCGCACCATTGTGGCGGAAGCCCTCGGCCGCAAGGCCGTCGTTCCGCTAAAACTGCCGATGTGGATGGTATTCATAGCCTCGGCCATTGCCGAAAAATGGGCTGCGCTGTCGCTGAAACCGTCGACGCTCAACCGCGACAAATTCAAAATCATGCGCCAGCGAAACTGGACGTGCAATGTCGACGATGCCGTCGCCGATTTCGGCTTCCGGTGCGACCATCCGCTCCGAAAGGGCATCGACATAACCGTAAAGGCATATCTTGCCGAGAAACAAGCAAATAAGCAAAAGAAATGAACTCAGAAGATTTGCCGCCGCAAAAGCGCCCTTTGTGGTTCAAAATTTTGGTAATAGCCTGCGCCCTGCCCGTGCTGGCATATCCGGCACTGCTGTCGCGCTGTCCGGCCGGAGGGCCTGCCGAAACGTTCCTGTGGTTCTACCCGATATACGTGGTCGTGGCAGCCGTGTGTGCATGGCTATGCTGGCCGAGCCGACGCGAAACGGCCTGGATTTTGCTCGCACTGATGCTTCTCACCAACGCAGCCATGTGGGTGCTTGTCAACATGCCCTTATGACCGAAGACGATTACATAGCGGCGCATATCGACGCCGAACCGAAAGTGCTGCGCGACCTCTACCGCCACACCCATCTGCACAGGCTCTATCCGCGCATGTGCACCGACCACGTGCAAGGACGCCTATTGTCGATGCTGACACGCATGGTCGCTCCACGCCACATCCTCGAGTTAGGCACATTCACGGGCTACTCGACATTGTGCTTTGCCGAGGGGATGCCCCAAGGATGCACCATCGACACGGTAGAAGTCGATTCCGACTATGCCGACGAACTGCGAACCCTGTTTGCCGAGGCCGCCCCGGACGCCGACATAAAACTGCACATAGGCGACGCCGAAGAGATTATACCAATGCTCGTAGCCGAAAAAAAATACGACCTCGTGTTCATCGACGCCAACAAACGCCGCTATCCGCAATACTACAAACTGTTGCTTGAAGCGCTGCCCCACGGCGCCTACATTTTCGCCGACAACACGCTATGGACCGACAAAGTGCTCGACCCCGAAGCACATGACCCTCAGACAGAAGGCATAAGAACTTTCAACGACCTTATAGCCGCCGACAGCCGAGTCGAAAAAATAATACTGCCCGTGCGCGACGGCCTCACCATAATAAGAAAGAAATAATCAACGAGGGTGGCTGTCAGACTTGTCAGACCCGTCGGACTTGTCAGACAGGTCTGACGGGTCTGACCTATTTGTGCCGCACTGCCCGGCACGATAAGCAAGGCGTGCACGCGTCATCTGTTCACGAATGCCACCATTTTCAATAAACATCTGTTCTTGGCGCTTAATCAACCGTGCCAACATGTAGGTAGCTTGATTTATTAACGTCAGTGCCATATTGCACAATTCCTCAGCATTCATTCTCGGCAACAAAGTCCTGTAGTCAGTCATGAAGGGTTCGCTTCTGCAATATTCCCTAAGTCTTTCGTAACGCGGATGTCCGACACCCCATTGTGCCAGATGTCGAACTCTGAGATAATCCTCGTAATCTATCAACAGTTCCTCCAAACTTGCTTTTGCCACATTGGTGAGTTTTATCTCAGTTTCAGTAGAAGTTGAAGATGCTTTGCTCCCTTCGGCAATGTTCTGCTTTCCGCTGCGAGCAGCCTGAACCATCTGGTCGATAGTACGGTCGCCTCGTAATAGGTAACGGTTCGTGAATTCATAAGTCAGGTCATATATTATTTCGGCCATCTTATAGACGCGAAGTTTTCGATAACCGCCCCTTGATGGCAAGAATCCGTTTTCAGGCATGATTGTCATTGATTAAATTATGCTGCAAATGCAAAGTTAGTTATTTTTTTGAGAGCGGCTTAAAAGTGTAGCCATAATTTCTCTCCATTCTTAACACATCTAATATTAGGCCATTAAGGCATTTTGTCCGATTTCTTTCCAAAGATGTCCGATTTGTGCTTGCGCACACTTGCGCGCATAAGTAATTTTGCACAGACCAAAATTTACCGTGACGCCATGAAACCACACGACACCATAAAAAACATAGCGGCAATGTTGACGGCCATAGCAATATTGCTCTGCGGCCAAGCCTCGACGGCCCGGCTGAACGGGGCATACTACGGCACCAACTACACCGTGCCCTTCGCCCATGCCTACCGTGCCCTCGACAAGCTCGGCGTCGACCACAGACAGGCCATAGACCGCGACATGTACCATATGGCACGTCTTGGACTGAACGCCTTCCGCCTCCACCTGTGGGACGTGGAACTGAGCGATGCCCAAGGCAATTTGCTCGACAACGAACACCTCGCACTGCTCGACTACCTCATCGCCGCCGCCCAAAAACGAGGCATTTCCATTATTCTTACCGCACAGACAAACTTCGGCAACGGATATCCCGAACGCAACACCGACCCAAACGGAGCTTTCAGCTACGATTTCGAGAAGTGCCGTATACACGACAAAGCCGAAGCGCAGGCCATCCAGGAGCGCTACCTCAAAGCCTTGGCGGCACACGTCAATCCGCTTACAAGCAAAAGATATGCCGAAGACCCCGACATTTTGGCTATCGAAATAAACAACGAGCCATGCCACAGCGGTACGCACCGCGAAATCACGACATATGTCAACCGCATGGCTGCGGCACTCCGCAGCGCCGGTTGGAAGAAAGACATATTATATAATGTGTCACACAACCTTTGGCGCACCTCGGCGTTTTTCAATGCCGACATCGACGGCACAACCTACCAGTGGTATCCCACGGGGCTTGTGCACGGCAAACAGCGCCAAGGCAACTTCCTGCCCGTGCTCGACAGCTACGACATACCTTTCGACACCGTGCCGGGATATGCCCGGCAGCCCAAGGTGGTCTATGAATACGACCCGGCCGACGTGCTCGACACATATCTTTTCCCGGCTGCGGCGCGCACATTCCGAAAAGCCGGCTTCGGCTGGGTGACACAATTCGCCTACGACCCCATCGACATGGCACGCTTCAACAGCGAATACCAGACGCACTTCCTCAACCTCGCATACACACCCGGCAAGGCCGTCGGCATGGCTATCGCCGCCGAGGTAATGCGCCGCACCCCTATCGGAGCCGATTACGGCAAATATCCCGTAGACACTGTTTTCGCCGATTTCAGCGTGAGCGCTCGCCGCAATCTGGCTATGTTCAACGACGGCGCACACTATTACCACACAAACACAACGGCCGACGCGCCCAAAACGCCGTCGAAGCTGCAACATGTCATGGGTGTAGGTTCTTCGCCCATAATAAGTACCGACGGCACAGGCGCTTATTTCATCGACCGCCTCGACAAGGACACTTGGAGGCTCGAAGTGATGCCCGACGTCACAATCACCGCCGACCCTTTCGCCCGGCCTTCGCTCAGCCGCGAAGTGGCGCAAATCACCGATGCGCCCATAGCAATGACAATCGAACTGCCCGGTCTGAAACCCGGTTTCTCCTACGAAGGGAAACGCGGCAAAGGCATAGCCGAGGGCAGCGCGCTCACAGTACTGCCCGGCGTCTATCTGCTCGGCAACAAGCCCGGCAAGTTCGCCGCATGGCCCGACGACCGTGTCTACGACAGCCGACGCAGCCTTCGCACGGGCGAATTTGTGATGCCGCCCGTCAGCGCACCTAAAGCCGTAATCATGGCGCACGAACCGAAAGCGCGCATTGCAAAAGGACTGCCGCTGACAATCGAAGCCGACATATTCGCACCCTCGGAAATCGATTCGGTGCTCGTCATTCCGACCGATGTCGATTTCTGGAGCACCGACAACAAGCTCTACCATATGGTAAAGTCAGGCAAGAACAAATATACCGCCGTAGTAGAACCGGAAGGTAAGAAAGATGGAATTCAAAGGTTTAGCTACAACATTGTGGTTTACTGCGGCAACAGTGCCGCCACCTTCCCTTCGGGGGAGGCCGGCACTCCTCTCGATTGGGATTTCGGCGCCGGACGTCAGTCGGCGCGGACACAGACATACAGCACCGAAGTTAGTACCGCCGACGATGCAATCGTACTGTTCGACAGCCGTAAAGGTCTCGACGGGATGGAATATTCAAGCATCCCCGAGGCATGGGGCACCGCCGGAATGCAGTTGTACGACGGCGGCATCGAAGGCCACGACGCCGTCCGCATCTTCCGCAGCGCCGAAGCACCGGCGCTCGAAAACATGTCGACAAGCAAATATATAGGCGACATCATTGCCTGCCACAGCGACAAACAGCCAAAAGGACTGAAACTGCGCTGCGGCCGGGTCGATGGCATAGACGGCATAATGGCCGGCTTCGTCACCGCCGACGGGTTTACCTACTCAGCGCCGATAAAAACATACGACAATGGCATCTCGACACTTGACTTCGGCGAGTTGAGGCTTATGCCGACCCTGCTCAATCCGGCGCCCTACCCTTCGTTCCTCGGACGACGCTTCGTACCCGACCCGGAGACTGCCGTTCCGTTCCGGCCGTCTGACATCGAACAACTGATATTATACACCGACAATAACGACAAACCCTTCACCATCGACCTGATAGGAGCATGGATATATTAACTCAAAAATCAACAATTCAACCAATCATTTTTACATACCATGAAACAATCATGTAAACAACTATCGGCACTAATGTCGGCACGCGGCCTGCTTGCCGCTCTGATGCTGTTTGCCCTTCCGGCAATGGCATGGGCACAGGCACGCACTGTCACCGGCACTGTCACCGACGAACTCGGCGAGCCGCTAATCGGCGTTTCTGTAACAATCCCCGGCCAGACCGGCGGTGTCACAACCGACATCGACGGCAACTACCGTATAACCCTTCCGGCCGGAAAATCGAAAATATCGTTCAGCTACGTGGGCTACAACCCCAAGGAGCTTGAAGTTACCGGCGAACGCCTCGACGTACAGCTCGAGCCAAGCTCGCAGTCGCTTCAGGAAATGGTCGTGATAGGCTACGGCACGACGAAGAAAAACGACCTTACAGGTTCTGTGACGGCCATCAGCGAAAAAGACTTCAACAAAGGCGTAATCACATCGCCCGAAGAACTTGTCAACGGTAAAATCGCGGGCGTGCAGATAACCAACGCGGGCGGTTCGCCAAACGCCGGCGCCACCATACGCGTACGCGGCGGTGCATCGCTCAGCGCGTCGAACGACCCCTTGGTGGTGCTCGACGGCGTGCCCATGGAAGTAAGCGGCGGCATCCAAGGCTCGGGCAACTTCCTAAGCCTCATCAACCCCAATGACATCGAGAGCATGACAATCCTTAAAGACGCTTCATCGACGGCCATCTACGGCAGCCGCGCGTCGAACGGTGTCATCATCATAACCACCAAGAAAGGCTCGGGCGACAAAGTGAAAGTATCGTTCTCGACCACCAACTCGCTCTCGCACAAGGGCCGCACAACGCCCATGATGAGCATCGACGAGTTCCGCAACGCCATCAACACCTTCGGCACCGATGCGCAGAAAGCGCTTCTCGGCACACATAACACCAACTGGAACGACGAAATTTTCAAGACCGCATTCGGCACCGACAACAGCCTTGCCATATCGGGCCGCGCAACAGACTGGCTACCGTACCGCGTATCGCTCGGCGCATATTGGCAGGACGGCATACTGCGCACCGACAACGCCAACCGCTACACGGCCAACATCAACCTCAATCCGTCGTTCTTCAACGACCATCTTCGCATAGGCCTCAGCGGTAAAGGCTCTTTTGCCCAAAACCGCTTTGCCGAAACCGGTGCCATATGGAATGCCGGAGCCTACGACCCCACACAGCCCGTCTACGGCACTCTCGACGCCAACGGCAACCAGGTGATGACGCCCGACGGCAAACCCATCTTCGGCGGCTTCCATGAAGTAATCGACGGCTCGAACAATCCTGCGCAAGGCGCTATCGCCAACCCCGTTGCCATGCTCGAACAATACTCCAACCGCTCGAAAGTGTGGCGCTTCGTGGGCAACTTCGACATCGACTACCGCCTGCATCCACTGCCCGAACTGCGCTTCCACGTGACAGGCGGCATGGACTACGCACGCGGCAAATCGAAAGTGAGCATGCCTCAGAACAGCTTCAAGAACTACACCTCGGGCGGATACCGCTACGAAGCCGGCCCTCAGAAGAACATCAACCGCCTGCTTACGGTATACGCCAACTACAATAAAGACTTCTCGGCCATCAAATCGAGCCTCGACGTCACCGTGGGCTATGACTACCAGTATTGGCGCACCTACACCAACGCCTACGACACATTCAATGAAGCCGGCGACATAACGAACACCTCGCAGGCCACCGACGAACGCCATACGCTGCTGTCGTACTACGGCCGCGTCAACTACAGCTTCGACAGCCGCTATCTGCTAACAGCCACTTTCCGCCGCGACGGTTCGAGCCGCTTCGCCAAAGACAAACGCTGGGGCACATTCCCCTCGGTGGCACTGGCATGGCGCGTGGCCGGCGAAAGCTTCTTTGAAGGCGCACGCAAGGTGATGAACGACTTCAAAATCCGTGCAAGCTACGGTGTAACCGGCCAGCAGGACGGCATCAGCAACTACGGCTATCTGCCCAACTACAATATCACCAATCCGGGCGCATACTACTGGTTCGACGGCAAATGGATACCCCTCTACCGCCCGACCGTATACAACCCCGACCTCAAATGGGAAACCACCAAGAGCTGGAACTTCGGCGTAGACTTCGGCTTCCTCAACAACCGCATATCGGGTGCCGTGGATTTCTACACACGCAAGACCGAAGACCTCATAGCGACAGTGACAATCCCGGCAGGCATCAACTTCAACAAAGAAATGACGATGAACGTCGGCAATGTCGACAGCAAGGGTGTCGAAATACAGCTTAACGCCAACATTCTCGACACCAAAGACTGGAGCTGGGCGGCATCGTTCAACGCCACATGGCAAGAAAACAAAATCGCCAACCTGAGCCTCGTACCCGGCGTCGACGTGGCCGACACCCCGATAGGCATCATGGAATCCACTCCCGTGATGGTGTACAAGACCGGTTACGCCCCCAACACATTCAAGGTGTACAAGCAAATCTACGACCCCGAGACCGGGCGCCCCGTCGAAGGCCTGTATGCCGACCTCAACGGCGACGGAGAAATCACTGCCGACGACCAATACTACTACCACAAAGCGTCTCCCGACTGGATTTTCGGCTTCAGCACATCGCTGCGCTGGAAGAAATGGACGGTTTCGACAGCACTCCGCGCCCACGTGGGCAACTACCTCTACAACGGCAACGCCGCAAACCAAGGCACATGGGAGTGCATATCATGGAACCCGGGACAGGTCAACAACCTCAACTCAAGCTTCCTCGAAACGCAGTTCCGCAACCGTCAGTACGGCTCCGACCACTATGTCGAAAACGCATCATTCCTGAAAATGGACAACATTCAGCTCAGCTACGACCTCGGCCGCATAGGCAAAGGAGTCGATATGCACATATCGGCCATGATGCAGAACGTGTTCACCATAACCAAATACAAGGGCACCGACCCCGAAAGCAGCTGGGGCATAGAGAACTCCATGTATCCGCGCCCACGCACCTACTCTCTCACCTTAGGTCTCAACTTCTAACACACAAGCGACAATGAAAAAGATATATATGATATTCGCCGTGCTGGCCGCCATGCTCACCATAGGCAGCTGCACCGACGACCTCGACCAGAAGCCCGTCATCGGGATACCGACCGAGACTGTCTACGGCTCGGTAGAAGGCTACCGTTCGGTTCTGGCAAAAATATACGCAAGCTACAGCATCATAGGCGCCGAACGCGGCGGTGGCAGCGCCGACATGTCGACCAACAAAGGACAGGACATTCTCCGCACTATGTTCTATCTGCAGGAATGCCCCACCGACGCGGCGGCATACAAATACAACTCGGGTGACAACCTTCAGAACATAACCTACATGAAGTGGGACCCAACCGACGTATGGGTGTCGGACGCATACTACCGTCTATATTATGTCATCGCTTTGGCAAACGATTTCCTCCGCAACAGCTCCGAAGGTAAAATCGCCGCTTTCAGCGACGCCGAAAAGGAAATCATCCGCGGCTATTCGCTCGAAGCACGGTTCATGCGCGCATTCACCTACGCATACGTTCTCGACCTCTTCCGCCAAGGCCCGATGGTGACCGAAGATAGCCCGACTACCTCTTTTATGCCAGAAGCATACGACGGCAAGAAGCTATACGACTTCATCATAGGCGAAATCGACGAAATCGCGCCGCTGCTCCCTGCACAACCTGAATATCCTCGTGCCGGACAGGGCGCCGCATACGCCCTCGGCGCACGCGTTGCCCTTAACGGAGAGGTATATACCGGAACACCGCATTACACAGAATCCATCGGCTACTGCAAGAAAGTGATGGCACTCGGCTACTCGCTCGAACAGGATTTCACCAAGCTCTTCAATGCCGACAACGACAAGCGCACAAACGAAATCATCTTCGCTTTCGCCTCCGACAACGCCAACTCGGCCACTTGGGGCTCTGCTACGAACATAATCATGGGTTCATGCCCGACTAAAGGCGAAGTCGCAGCGGCACGCGGCATCGGTACGGGCTGGGGCAGCTTCACCACCCGTGGCGAGTTCATCGACCTCTATGACGACGGCGACAAACGCTTCCTCTTCTACACCGATGACCAGGAACAGTATTTCGACGGCAGCATCGAAGCCCAAGACAGAGGCTATTGGTGCGCCAAATGGACCAACCTCGACGACAACGGCCGGCAGGCATGCCAGACCGACGTGGGCGTCAACACCGACTACCCCATCTTCCGACTGTCTGAAATCTACCTCACCGCAGCCGAGGCTGTGCTCCGCAAAGGCGAAGGCATGAGCCGCGCCGAAGCCCTCGACCTGATCAACGAAGTGCGCAAACGCGCCTACGGCGATGACTCCGGCAAAATTTCCGACACCCAGTTCCAACCCGAATTCATCCTCGACGAAAGAGGCCGCGAGTTCGTCTACGAACTCATGCGCCGCTCCGACCTGGTGCGCTTCAAGCGCTTCACCACCAAAGACTATGTATGGCAGTGGCGCGGCGGTGTAATCGACGGCATGGCTGTCGACGACAAACTCAACATCTACCCCATACCGCAGTCGGAGCTGTCGGCCAACACAAATCTCAAAAACGAGCACTACTAATATCTTGTAACCATGAAATTTAGCAAAATATACATAGCCGCAATCGCCATGGCCATGACAATGGTATCATGCGAAAAAGACGGCGACACCATATACGTCGACAAGGCCGACGGCGCCGTTCTCGAAACCACGGCTACCGACATAGCCCTTGACGCCACTACCCTCGACGCCCTTGCGATGACGCTCTATTGGACGCCCAACGGCGACATCACTCTGTCTGACCCCGAAGTGTCGGCGCCCGAAAACGCCATGAGCAACACCATACAGTTCTCGACCGACGAGGCTTTTACGGCACCCGTCGACGACAACCTCACCAAAGGCGCGTTCTACCGCCAGTACAGCCACCGCGACCTCAACGGACTGGTGTCGCGCCTCGGGCTCGAGGCCGGCGTTGAAGCTCCCGTGTTCATCCGCGTCAAGAGCTATCTCGCGGCCAACATCGAACCGTTCTACAGCGAGACACTGAAACTGAACATCACCCCCTACTACATCGACATGAGCACCGCCGATATGCTCGATGCCGGACAAAAAGATACAGGCGTGAAGTTCTTCTCGCCCGAAAACAACGGCATATACCACACCTTCATATGTGCAAGCCCGTGGTACAACTTCTATCTCCGCGAAGCCAACGGCACCTTGTGGGGCAACGACGGCGTGACAGGCACGGCGTTCGTACTCGGCAACAGCTCTACCGGCAACGACTTCTGGAACTGCTGGTTCCCCGACGACGAAGGATGCGCATACACCACCGTCGACACCAAAGCCAACGAATGGTCGGCGGCCTATGTGCGCAACGTGACCCTCGGCGGCGACATAACGGGCGAAATGGAATACGGCGGCAAGACCAACGTGTGGACATTCACCTACAACGCCCCGGCGGCAGGCACTCTCAACGTGACTCTCAGCTCGAAGTGCGACGTCTACAACGCAAGCACAGGCACCGACCATGGCGCAGGCACGGCCAAAAACATGGCATTCGGCATCGTCGACGGCAAAATCCGCTTCGGCGAGACCGGCTCGGCAATCTCGCTCGACATCCCTGCAGCAGGAGAGAACACCATCGTGCTCGACCTCAACGACATCACGGCCATAACTCTCGCCACAGGCGAAGCTCCGGCACCTGTCGAAGACGCCGCACCGATGCTATATCTGCCAGGCGCAACCGACCCATGGGACTTCGAGACATATATCCGCCTTTACGACGAAGCCAACCTCGGCTACGCAGGCGTCAACTACTTCAAGTCACCATGGGGCTTCCAGCTCGCCGTAGAGAAAGACAACTGGACCGACATCTACACGATGGTTGCCGGCGGAACGGCCTTTGAAGGCAAACTCGAAGCAAAAGGCAAGAACAACATCCCTGCAGCCGGCGAAGGCATTTACTTCCTCAAGGTGTCGCTTTCGGGCCTGTGGTACAACGCAGAAGCCGTGACATCGGTAAGCTATACCGGCGTGAACGACAACTGGGACCTGCATCCGATGACACAGTCGTCCGACAACCCCTGCGTGTTCACTGCCGAATATGTCAAGACCGCCGACTCGCAATGGGGCGCACAAATCATCATCAACGATAATTGGGACCTCAAGTTCGGAAGCGACAAAAACAAAGCCGACGCCGACGAAAACGGCTTCAAAGAAATGATTTTCTACAACGGCGAAAACCTACACGGCGACAACGACTTCGCCGACGGAGAGACCGTAGTCCTGACCGTCGACTTCGCCAAGGCTATCTATAAATTCAGCAAAAAATAAGCTACCATGAGAACAATAACGACAATACTGTCTGCAATAGCCCTGGGTGCCGCAACGGCACTCATGGCCTGCAGCGAAGATTCCCCTAAAACGACAAAGCTGCCCGAAGAGCCTTTCGTGAACGAACGCGGCTCTTTCGCAAAAGGCGCCGACATAAGCTGGGTGACAGAACTCGAAAGCGCCGGATATACCTTCTACACCCCCGACGGCAACCCGAAAGAGCTGTTCTCGCTGCTGCGCGACGAATGCGGCGTCAACTCCATCAGACTGCGTGTATGGGTGAACCCTGCCGAAGGCTGGAACAACATCGACGACGTGATGGTGAAAGCCATCCGCGCCCACAGGCTCGGCTTGCGGCTGATGGTCGACTTCCACTTCTCCGACACCTGGGCCGACCCGGGCGCACAGACCATACCCGACGCATGGAAAGAAATGACTGTCGAAGAAGTCGCCGTTGCCATGGCGGAGCATGTAAACGCTCTTATGACGCGTCTTAAAACACAGGGCATAGAGCCTGAATGGGTACAGATTGGCAACGAGACCCGAACCGGCATGATGTGGCCCCTGGGCGACATTGCAAGCGGCGACAACTTCACCAAGATGGTGAATGCCGGCCACGATGCCGTCAAAGCCGTATTCCCCGACGCATCGGTAATCGTGCACGTGGACTGCGGCGACCAACCGGCGCTCTACACCACCCTGTTCGGCAAACTCAAAAACGAAGGCGGCCGATACGATATGATAGGCATGAGCCTCTACCCCGACCCCTCGAACTGGCAGCAGACCGTCGACGCATGCGTCGAAAACATCAAGAAAGTGCAGACCGACTTCGGCAAACCCGTCATGCTGTGCGAAATCGGCCTCGACTACACCGAAGCCGATGCAGCCGACCAAATGATGCGCTCAATCATGGCAAAAGGCAAAGAAGCCGGGCTGAAAGGCATATTCTGGTGGGAACCCGAGGCTCCGGCCGACAGAGGCTATACCAAAGGATGCTTCGACGGAGGAATGCCGACAAAAGCTCTCGACTGCTTCAAGGAAAAATAATTTTCGTACCTTTATCGTTATTCATTAAAGAAGTCATCTTGACTTTTTATTCGTTAAGCTTTCGGATGTATTTCCGAGTGGATTTTGAGTTGCAAAGAGGGAGTGTGGCTGTGCCACATGACCGATGCGGCAGCTCAAAAGACGCCGGAAAGACGCCGAAAGATTGACGCAAGCCATAAATCACTTTTAATTTTAACATTAATAAATAAGTCAAGATGACTTCAAAATAAAATCTCTCCCCGATACGAAAATGCAAAAAACAATCATAACCGGAATTCTGACAACCGTGCTCGCCACAGGTGCCGTAACAGGCGCCTGGGCGGCACGCTCTGTCACCACGCTAAACGACGGATGGCGCTTTGCCAAAGGCCACGGAACCGATGCCACGCAATGGCAGGACGTACGCGTACCGCACGACTGGGCCATCTACGGGCCTTTCGACCGCGCCAACGACCTTCAGACAGTAGCCGTGGAGCAGAACGGCGAATCGGTGCCCACCGAAAAGACAGGACGCACCGGCGGCCTGCCCTTCATCGGCAAAGGCACCTACGAGACCGTCTTTGAAGTGCCCGACACCACGGGCAAGACTGTAACACTCGTCTTCGACGGCGCCATGAGCAATGCCGTAGTCACCCTCAACGGCAAAGAAATCGGCCGTTGGCCCTACGGCTACAACTCGTTCTATGTAAACACCGACGGTGCCGTCGTGCCCGGCAAAAACAAGCTCAAGGTAGAACTTGAGAACAAAGTGCAGCAATCACGCTGGTATCCGGGCGCAGGCCTCTACCGCAATGTGCATGTGGTGACTACCGACAAAGTGCACATTCCCGTCTGGGGCACATACATCACCACTCCTAAGGTATCGCCCGAACTGGCTTCGGTGCATCTGGAGATGAAAATCGACGGCATCGCCCACCGCGACAGCACTTACGACTATCCCAAGCTGACAGTGAACACCGTCATTCTCGCCCCCGACGGCAAGACGGTGGCCGAAGACAAGTCGGTGTACGTTGCCCGCGGACAGAATTTCGCACAGAATTTCCTTGTCGAGAAGCCCGAGCTGTGGGACCTCGACAATCCGGCCCTGTACACGGCGCGTACCACAATATCGCGCGACGGCGAAGTGCTCGACAGCTACGACACCCGTTTCGGCATCCGCTCCATCGAGTATATCCCCGAAAAAGGCTTCTTCCTCAACGGACGGCCAACCAAGTTCAAAGGCGTCTGCAACCACCACGACCTGGGGCCGCTCGGTGCTGCCGTGAACCGTTCGGCGCTCCGCCACCAGCTCGAACTGCTCAAAGACATGGGCGTAAACGCAGTGCGCACGTCGCACAACATGCCGGCTCCCGAACTGGTCGAACTATGCGACGAAATGGGCATCATGCTCATGGTCGAGCCTTTCGATGATTGGGGCTTCCGTCCGAAATCGCCCAACGGCTACGGCGCCGTGTTCAACGACTGGGCCGAACGCGACATCACCAACATGGTCGAGCACTACCGAAACAATCCCTCGGTGGTAATGTGGTCGGTCGGCAACGAAGTTCCGTCGCAATGGGGCTTGCCCGGCATGGACGAGCTGGTTATGCTCCAGGAACTCGTGCACAAACTCGACCCGACACGCCCGGTTACATGCGGCATGGACCAGATAGGCGCCGTGCTCGACAACGGCTTTGCCGCCTACCTCGACATACCCGGCTTCAACTACAAACCGCAGTTCTACGACGAAGCATACGCAAAACTGCCGCAGAAACTTATACTCGGCTCTGAGACGGCATCGACGGTATCGAGCCGCGGAGTTTACCACTTCCCCGTGGAGTTCGGCGAGCACCATGTGCAGCTGCACCCCGACCATCAGAGCAACGGCTACGACAACGAGTCGTGCTCCTGGTCGAACACTCCCGACCTCGACTTCGAGATGGACGATGACCGCCCGTGGGTGATAGGCCAATTCGTGTGGACGGGCTTCGACTACCTCGGAGAACCCTCGCCCTACGACACCGACGCATGGCCCAACCACAGCTCAGTGTTCGGCATCATCGACCTCGCGTCGCTGCCGAAAGACCGCTACTACCTCTACCGCTCGCAGTGGAACGACAAAGACGCCACACTTCACGTGCTGCCCCATTGGACATGGCCGGGACGCGAAGGCAAAGTCACGCCCGTATTCGTCTACACTTCCTATCCCGAGGCCGAGCTGTTTGTCAACGGCGTAAGCCAAGGCCGCAAACGTTTCGATAAAAGCAACGTAATCGACCGCTACCGTCTGAGGTGGAACGACGTCGTATATCAGCCCGGAGAAATCCGCGTGGTGGCATACGATGCCGATGGCAATGCCGCCGCCGAACAGACCGTGCGCACCGCCGGAAAGCCCAAGTCGCTCAAAATCGAAGCCAACCGCAGCAGCCTCGCCGCCGACGGCGACGAGCTTGTCTACTTTACCGTCACGGCCCTCGACGCCAAAGGCAACCCCGTGCCGACGGCCGACAACATGGTGAAATTCGAAGTCAGCGGCGCCGGCACCTTCGAGGCCACCGCCAACGGCGACCCAACCTGCCTGCTGCCCTTCCAACAGCCTCGCATGAAACTGTTCAGCGGAGCTGCCACAGCAATAGCAAGAGCGGCAAAGACACCGGGAACGCTTAAAATCAGAGCCACGTCGCCCGGTCTCAAAGCGGCAGAAGCCACCGTCGAAGTAAAATGAATTTTAAAGTATGTGTGTCAAAATTGACAAATCACGGAAAAGGCACCGGGTAATGTAGGGACATGCCGAAGTCACGGTGCAATAAGGATTTCGGTATTGGTGCTATCCCATTGTTTCTGCATACACATTGCCCCATTTGGGGCAAACGCCACAGAGTGGCATAAATAGCGATAGACCCGGGCAAGCGCCCCATCGGTGGCGCGCAGCCCGGGTATTTCCGCCCCGACAATGAAAAAAGTGCTACAGCGTAGCGCGATAATCCCGATTCAACGCCTCGGGTATGCGACAAACGTAGAAACGGGATTATCGCACGCCCTACGGGGCGCTTTCGGAGAGAGGTCACGAAAACCCGGGCTGCGCGCACCTACGGGGCGCTTGCCCGGGCCTGCTACTGTCTACGCCACTACGTGGCTGTTTGCTCCTATCGGAGCTTTAGCCGACTACTATCTGGAGGGTTATGCAACGCCCGCTACTTTTTTGACCTTTTTATTGTATTTAACGGCTTGTATATATAATTTTAAAAGCGTAAATTTGCACTGGTCTAACATTGAACACCATAAGAGTATGTTTGAACTTAACAAAACTTTAGATTTAGGAGTCTGTCAGGCCTATAGCCCTCTCCAAAATCTGTCATTATGGAACCCCATAACTCCATCTTTGGAGATGTCTATAGTTTCTGACATACTCTCTAAATCTTTCGTTTCGTTAAATCCAAACATACTCTAAAACCTCCACAATATCATGGAACTTAAGAACAAAATCGAAAACGCGTTCGCCGAACGGTTCGGCGGACAAGGCACTTTCTATGCTTCGGCAGGACGAATCAACCTTATCGGCGAACACACCGACTACAACGGCGGCTTCGTGTTCCCCGGCGCCATCGACAAAGTGATAATGGCAGAAATCCGCGCTAACGGCACAGAAAAAGTACGCGTATTCTCAATCGACATCAACGACTATACAGAGTTCGGCCTCAACGAAGCCGACGCACCCACACAGTCGTGGGCACGCTATATCTTCGGCGTATGCCGCGAAATACTCAAACGCGGCGGCAAGGTCGAGGGCTTCGACGCAGTCTTCGCCGGCAACGTGCCCCTCGGCGCAGGTCTCAGCTCGTCGGCAGCGCTCGAATCGTGCTTCGCCTTCGCCCTCAACGACATGTTCAACGACAACTCAATCGACAAATTCGAGCTTGCACGCATCGGACAGTCGACCGAGCACAACTACTGCGGCGTGAACTGCGGCATCATGGACCAGTTTGCAAGCGTATTCGGCAAGAAAGACCATCTGATGCGCCTCGACTGCCGCTCGATGGAGTTTGAATACTTCCCCTTCAAGCCGGAAGGATACACCCTCGTCCTTGTCGACTCTGTAGTCAAGCACGAGCTCGCCGACTCGCCCTACAACAAACGCCGCGCATCGTGCGAACGTGTCGCCAAACGCCTCGGCATCGAGACACTCCGCGACGCGACTATGGAGATGCTCAACGCCGTCAAGACCGACATCACGGCCGAAGACTACTTCCGCGCAAAATTCGTCATCGAAGAAAAAGAGCGTGTACTCGCAGTATGCGACGCCCTTGTGGCCGGCGACTATGAAACAGTCGGAAAACAGATGTACGCCACACACGCCGGCCTGTCGAAAGACTACGAGGTAAGCTGCGAAGAGCTCGACTACCTCAACGACATCGCGAAAGAATGCGGCGTGACAGGCTCGCGCATCATGGGCGGCGGCTTCGGCGGATGCACAATCAACCTCGTAAAGGACGAACTTCTGCCCAAGTTCCTCGAAACCGCAAAAACGAAGTTCAACGCCAAATACGGCCACGAACCCAAAATCTACGAAGTAATCATCAGCGACGGCGCACACCGCCTCGAATAAGCCGGTGTAATTGCCAACATCGCAAAATGCAGGGACGCACCATCGCATCGGTGCGTCCCAATTTCCTCAAAAGCGAACAAACGCGTACAATCCGCAAAACAATAATGAAAAAAGACACTGTTTTAGTATCCGGCGGCGCCGGATACATCGGCACGCACACCACCGTAGCGCTTATCGAAGCCGGATATGACGTCGTCGTAATCGACAACTTTTCCAACTCGGAGCCGTCGGCCATCGAAGGCGTCGAAAAAATCGTAGGCCGCAAAGTGACCTTCGAAGAAGTCGACACATGCGACAAAGAAGCGCTCCGCGGCGTATTCGAACGGCACGAGTTCTCGACTGTAATCCATTTCGCCGCCTACAAGGCCGTAGGCGAATCGATGGCAGAGCCACTCAAATACTACCAGAACAATCTGGTGTCGTATATGAACATACTCGAACTCATGAAAGAGTTCAAGCGCCCCAACGTGCTGTTCTCATCGTCGGCAACAGTCTACGGCGACGCCGAAACGCTGCCCGTGACAGAGCAGACACCGCGCCAGCCGGCCACATCGCCCTACGGCAACACAAAGCAAATCGCCGAAGACATACTCCGCGACTGCTGCCGCGCCTACGAAGGCTTCTACGGCATCGCCCTGCGCTACTTCAACCCCATCGGCGCACATCCGAGCGCACTTATCGGCGAACTGCCGCGCGGTGTGCCCAACAACCTCATACCTTTCGTTACACAGACCGCCGCAGGCATCCGTGAAAAGCTGTCGGTATTCGGCAACGACTACAACACACCCGACGGCACATGCCTACGCGACTACATCGACGTAGTAGACCTTGCCAAGGCACACGTCGCAGCTGTCGACCGCATGACACAGGGCAAGATGCGCGAAAAATACGAAATCTTCAACGTCGGCACAGGCAAGCCACTGTCGGTGCTCGAACTCATCACCCGTTTCATGAAAGCCAACAATGTCGAGCTGCCCTACGTAATCGTAGACCGCCGCGCAGGCGACGTTCCGGCAGTATGGGCCGACACCGCCCTGGCAAACAACGAGCTGGGATGGAAAGCCGAACGCGACATAGACGATACCCTACGCGCCGCATGGGCATGGGAAAAACGCATCCGAAACATCGACTGACATGCTTAGCACCAAGACAGTACCATCGCCTAAAGGCGACATCACCCTGATTACAATCGCCAACGCATCGGGCGCATCGGTAATGCTCAGCACCCTCGGCGCAGGCATTGTCGAAGTGAACGTGCCCGACGCCGACGGCAAACTCGCCGACGTCGTACTCGGCTACGCAAACCCCGTCGACTACTTCGCCGACGGCCCCTGCGCCGGAAAATGCCCCGGCAGATATGCCAACCGCATCGCCAAAGGCCGGCTCGAAGTCAGCGGCAAAACATACAATCTGCCAATCAACAACGGCCCCAACCACCTGCACGGTGGCCCGGAAGGGTTTCAGAACCAAATCTGGACGCTCGTCAAAGCCGAAGGCGATACCGTAGTGATGAGCTACACCGCAGCCGACGGCGAGCAGGGCTATCCCGGCAAACTGACAGCCACTGCCACCTACACATGGACTGACGCCAACGAGCTGAAACTCACTCTGACGGCCACTACCGACGCCGACACCGTCGTCAACCTCACCAACCACGCCTATTGGAATCTTTCGGGACACTCGGCAGGCTCGGTGCTCGCCCACAAACTGTGGCTCAAAGCATCGCAGTACCTGCCTACCGACGACACTCTCATCCCCGAAGGCGTACTCGTACCCGTGGCGGGCTCTCCGATGGATTTCACCACAGCCAAAGCCCTCGGCGATGACATCAAAGCCGAATTCCCGGCTCTCGTCTACGGAAAAGGATACGACAACTGCTATGCCATCGACAGCTACGTTCCCGGCAAGATGCAGACCGTCGCAATCCTCACCGACGAGGCTTCGGGACGCGTACTGACGGTCGACACCGACCAACCCGGCGTGCAAATCTACACCGGCAACTGGCTCGCAGGCTCTCCCGTGAACAAAGCCGGACGCCCCTACGAAGACTACGACGGCGTAGCAATCGAATGCCAGGATTTCCCAAATTCACCGAACACACCGGCATTCCCTTCGACCGCACTCCATCCGGGCGAAGAATATAAACGTCACATCACATTCAAATTTTCAACTATCAGATAATGAAACCGACATTATTCATCCTTGCTGCCGGCATGGGCAGCCGCTACGGAGGCCTTAAACAGCTCGACGGTCTCGGCCCCGACGGCGAGACCATCATGGACTACTCCGTGTTCGATGCCATCCGCGCCGGCTTCGGCAAAGTAGTGTTTGTAATCCGCAAAGACTTCGAAGCAGACTTCCGCGAAAAAGTACTCAGCAAATACGAAGGCGTAGTGCCTACCGAGGTCGTATTCCAGGCCATCGACAAACTGCCCGAAGGATACACCGTACCGGCCGAACGCACCAAACCCTGGGGCACCAACCACGCCGTGCTCATGGGCAAGGACGCCATCAAAGAACCGTTCGCCGTCATCAACGCCGATGACTTCTATGGCCGCGACGCCTTCGAGGTAATAGCAAAAGACCTCATGCGTCCGCGCGACCGCAAAGGCGACTACTCGATGGTAGGCTTCCGCGTAGGCAACACCATGACCGAAAACGGATCTGTGGCACGTGGCGTCTGCGAGACCAAAGACGGCCTGCTGACATCGGTTGTAGAGCGTACGGCAATCAGCTACGACCCCGAGCACCGCATCGTATTCACCGACGAAAACGGCAAGGAGCAGACCCTCGCCCCGACAACTCCCGTTTCGATGAACCTGTGGGGCTTTACTCCCGATTTCTTCGACTATTCAGAACGCGAATTCCGCAAGTTCCTCGACCGCGACATCAACACTCCCAAAGCCGAGTTCTTCATTCCTCTCTGCATAGACACCCTTATCAACGGAGGTGAAGCAACCGTCCGCGTGCTCGACACCGACTCGAAATGGTTCGGCGTGACATACAGCGCCGACCGCCCTGCTGTCGTAGAGAAATTCGCACAGCTGCACCGCGACGGCGAATACCCGACACCTCTCTTTAAAAAGAATTAATCTATTTTAACTCTTATGACGTCCCGGAACTGTATTGCAACAAGTTCGGGGACGTTTTTTCTTAAAAAGCTGCTGTAAAACATATTTATCTATAAAGCACTATTAAACACCGCAATAAGTCACCACATCAGCAATTTTAAAGACTGCTTAAAATTTTTTAGCTTGATAAAACTTGCCGCCGTAGCCAAAAAATTGTAAATTTGAGGGAAGCAAACAAACCAATTAACATGCCTTAACAAGCTCGCCATGGAGCAGACTTTTATAATTCTCAAACCTTCAACGATTTCGCGCAGCCTTGTCGGAGACGTCATTACACGTTTCCAGCGCAAAGGCCTTATAATAGCAGGCATCAAAATGATGCAGCTCGACGAAAAAATACTTCGCGAGCACTACGCCCACCTTGTCGACCGTCCGTTCTTCCCCACCTTGGTGAAATCGATGATGGCCACACCCGTCATCGTAATGGTACTGAAGGGTAAAGACGTGGTATCGGTAGTCCGTGCCATGGTCGGCGCCACCAATTGCCGCAATGCCGCCCCGGGCACCATCCGCGGTGACTTCGGCATGAGCGGACAAGAAAACATAGTGCACGCATCCGACAGCCCCGAAAACGCCGCCATAGAAGTGGCGCGCTTCTTCAAGCCCGAAGAAATCTTCGACTACGACCTTGCCACCATCGCATCAATCTACGCACCCGACGAACGATAAACCATAAAACAACCAAGCAGCCCCTCCTCAAACATGAAAGGAACAATAATAGCCATAAGCTCGGCTTTTATACTCTCAATAGGCGCATCTGCACAAAACTACCAACTACCCGACCGCCACGCATCACAGCACGGAGCATTGCTCGCAAACCAAGGCAATGCCGGCATCACGGTCGAAAACACGGCAAAATATCTCGAAGAGCTCTTCAGCGAAGAAGAAGAGCCCGAATTTGACATATATACCGAAGGCTGGGACAGCCAACGGGTGAACTGCTACGCCGGCGTGGCAGTACCGCAGACTGCGACCATCGACGTGTCTAACTTCTCGATGCCGCATCCGGGGTACATCACATCGCCCTACGGCTACCGCAGGCGCTTCCGCCGCATGCACAAAGGCGTCGACCTCAAAGTCAACATCGGCGACACCATCCGAGCCGCTTTCGACGGCCGTGTGCGCATAACAAACTTTGAACGCCGCGGCTACGGCAACTACGTTGTCGTACGCCACACCAACGACCTCGAAACCGTCTACGGCCACCTCTCTGGCTTCCTTGTAGAACCCGGCACATATGTCAAGGCCGGTCAGCCCATAGCCTTGGGCGGCAACACAGGGCGCTCCACCGGTCCGCACCTCCATTTCGAGACACGCTATATGGGCTATGCCATAAACCCCTGCGGCATTTTCGACTTTGCGAACCAGACCACACATACCGACTCCTTCACATTCGACAAGAACACATACCAGAACGCCCGCAACTATTCGCCATCAGCCAACAGCCAATATGCCAAGCAGTATCTCAAAGACAACCCCAACAAACCGTACGTAAGGGCATCCAATTATTCGGCAAAAAGCTCGTCTTCGACATACCGAGTGCGCAAAGGCGACTCGCTCAGCAAAATAGCGTCGCGAAACGGCACCACCGTAGCAAAACTTTGCCGCCTCAACGGAATAAAGACCACAACAAAGCTGCAGGTCGGACAACGACTCAAACTACGCTGACGACAACCGAAGAAAAATATTATCGCCCGACATCGCAACATATCGCCGTGTCGGGCGTTTTACTTTAACATAAAACAAACATAAAACAAAAACTAATATAACGACATGAAGACATCTACCATTATCGCGGCAACAGCCGCCACAGCAATACTGGCTCTCGGCGCATGCTCCAAAAGCACGCCCGACAATGTGTCTGACAGCATTTCGTTCGACAAGACCGAAGTGCAGAAATCATACCGTCTGATTGGAACAGCCGAAGACTTCGACACCGAAAACGACCTGAGCTTTGGATGTCAGGCCGACCTGCTGATACCGACATCGCTCCTCGGTCACGACACAAAAGCGCTCCGGGACTCTATATTTTCCGCCGCATTCGACACCTGCGGCAACGCTACGACCGAGATTATTGCCGCATCGCTGCGCAAAGCGGCCACCGAAAGCGGATATGCTATCGCCGACACAATAATGCCCGACACTCTCATAAAACAGGAGCCGTCGTTCCTGAGCCGATACGACGGATTTTCGTCTACTGAGGGATATCTCGAAAGTGTAACCCCCAAGTACCTTGTGTACGCAGTTACAAACTCGATATACATGCCACGGGCAGCACACGGCATGTACACGACACGGTATATCAACTACGACCTTGTCAGCGGCCGTGTCATAACCCTTCGCGAACTATTCACTGCACAAGGCCTCACTGAACTTCCTGCCTTAATCAAAGATAAAGCCGCACAGATGGAGAGTGCAATAGGAAAAACCGAAATAACCGAGTTTCCGGCCAACGGAAACTTCTATGTCAATAACTCGGGCGAAATCGTATTCGCCTATCAGCCATACGAAGTAGCCTCGTATGCCCAAGGCGAAGTCCAAATTCCTATCCAGGCATACATGCTGTCGGAAATCCTAAGCCCGTTCGGAAACGATTTTCTGCTCGGCAGTCATTGACAAGCACCACTTTACGACGATAGGTTCAAGACGCGCGTCTTGAACCTATTGTCGTTTATGATGGGGATTCCACCAAAACAGATGTCAGCTGAATTTCTCGCATTCGTTCCAAGCTACGCCTGCGGCGTCTTTTGCCGACAGGAGCATGGTTTCGCGGTCAAACGGCCACGCGACACCTACCGTGGGGTCATCGAACATGAGCGTGCGTTCGGCATCGGGGCAATAGTAGTTGTCGACCTTGTAGCTGAAACGTGCCGTGTCTGACAGCACTGCAAATCCGTGGGCGAAACCCCTTGGAATGAAGAGCTGGCGGCCGTTGTCAGATGAAAGCTCAACGCATATGTGCCGCCCGAATGTAGGCGACGAAATGCGCAGGTCGACGGCGATGTCGATTATGCACCCTTCGCTCACCCTCACGAGTTTCGCCTGCGAGGCGTCGCCGGCCTGGTAATGCAGGCCGCGTACGACACCGCGGTGCGACAGCGATTCGTTTTCCTGCACGAAATCCACCTTGCGGCCAATGGCGCGTTCGAACTCGTCGCGCCTGAAAGTCTCGCAAAAGTATCCGCGTTTGTCGAAATGGCGCTCAGGCTCGATGAGCCATACGCCAGGAATGGCGGTAGGGGTATATTTCATGCTGTCGAAATAGTGTGTATAAAACTTGCGCAAAGGTACAAAAAATACGTGATTATTTCGTAGCGTTGGCCTTGCCTTAAATACTCTCACTCGGCAATGGCAAAATAAATTTTGTTTTGCTCTCGACTTATTCGTATTTTTGGGCTTCGCCTTAAATACTCTCGCTCGGCAATGGCAAAATAAATTTTGCATTGCGCTCGCTTATTCGTATTTTTGCAATGTGCAAGAACAACAGGCAACATATAATACGCAGCTATACAGCCGTGCCGTCGGACTGCTGACAAAGTTTTACGGCTACCGCTCGTTCCGTCCGGGGCAGTACGAAGTCATCGAAGCCGTGGCGTCGGGGCGCGACGCAGTGGTGCTGCTTCCGACCGGCGGAGGCAAGTCGCTGTGCTTCCAGATGCCGGCATTGCTCTCCGACGGTGTCGCTGTGGTGGTCTCTCCTCTGATAGCCCTTATGCAGGACCAGACACAGGCGCTTGTCGCCAACGGCATACCGGCGGCGGCAATACACTCGAACCAGGATGAGGCCTACAACCGTTCGGCCATGGAAGCCGCCTTTGCCAGAAAACTCAAATTGCTGTACACCTCGCCCGAAAGGCTGCTGCAGGAGTTCGACTATTGGAAACGGCTCAACATAAGCCTCTTTGCCATCGACGAGGCACATTGCATATCGCAGTGGGGTCATGATTTCCGGCCCGACTACACTTCGCTCGCCAAAATCAAAGAAGAACTGCCCGAAGTCCCGGTTGTGGCTCTTACGGCCACTGCCGACAGGCTTACGCGCGACGACATAATAGCACAGCTGAAACTGCGCGACCCCTACTGCCTGCTCGGCTCTTTCGACAGGCCCAACATATCGCTCCGCGCATATTCCAACCCCGGCATGAAGCCACGGATGAAGTTCATAGCCGAACTCGTCAAAAAATATCCGCAGGACTCGGGCATAGCCTACTGCCTGTCGCGCGACGGCGCCATGCGCACCCATCAGGCCCTTTCGGCCATGGGAGTGCGTTCGGTGTGCTACCATGCAGGCATGTCGGCAGCCGAGCGCGACCGCTCTATGCGCGCGTTCCTCAACGGCGACGCACAAGTTGTGTGCGCCACGGTGGCTTTCGGCATGGGCATAGACAAAAGCAACATCCGCTGGGTGGTGCACAACAATATGCCGGGCAACATAGAGAGCTACTATCAGGAAATAGGACGCGCCGGCCGCGACGGACTCCCGGCCGAGGCCATCCTGTTCTATTCCTACGGCGACGTAATCACACTGCGCAAGTTTGCCGAGGAGTCGGGGCGGCAGGGCGTCAACCTCGAAAAACTCGGTCGTATGCAAGCTTATGCCGAAGCCAAAGTGTGCCGTCGCCGCATTCTGCTGAGCTATTTCAGCGAAGAGCGCGACTGCGACTGCGGCAACTGCGACATATGCCGCAATCCGCCATCGCGCTTCGACGGCACTATTCTTGCCCAAAAAGCACTCAGCGCCGTTATGCGCACCGGCGGCACCGACATAGGCATATTCACCCTCGTAAACATACTCAGGGGTGCACGCCGTTCCGACATCGTGCGCGAGGGCTACGACCGCATCCGCACCTTCGGAGCCGGAGCCGACTTGTCGCAACAGCAATGGAACGACTACATTTCGCAGATGGTGCAGCTCGGCGTGTTTGAAATCGCATACGACGACGGCAACCATCTACGTGTGACCGCCTACGGCATGAAGATACTGAAGGGTCAGGCAACTTTGGCACTGTCGACCTACGTTCCGCCACAGCCTGCGGCAAAAACGAAAGGCAAGGCCAAGGCCATTATCGAGAACGTGCCTACCGACCCCGTGCAGCAGCTTTTCGAGCAGCTGAAAGCGGTGCGAACCGACCTTTCGCGCAAAGAGGGCATTCCGCCCTACCTCATCTTCAGCGACGCCACACTCCTCGACATGGCAACTCGGCGCCCGGCCGACATCGACGGCATGCTGCAGGTCAACGGCGTAGGCGAGAAGAAAGCCGTACGCTTCGGCAAACGCTTCCTTGCCGCCGTGCGCAAGTTCGAAGGACTTGCGGCATCGTCGCCTGCCGGAACGAGCCTGAAAGAGACCCTGATACTATTCAACGCTGGCGAAAGCCTCGGCGACATCGCATCGCTCAAAGGTGTAAAAATCGGCACCATACACACGCATATAGCCCAACTTATAGAGGGCGGATTCATAAACACTTTCGGCAGTTTCATAAGCCGTAAGGAGTACGAAACGATTGTGAACGAGCTGCAGTCAAATCCGGAAGGCGCCTACGACAGGCTGAAAGAAGATTTTTCGTCGGGCATCATATCGATAGCCCGTGCCATAGGGCGCGTCAAGGGCGTGCTGTCCTACGAAAAAAGCCCCAATTCCACCTTAGAATAACCACAACACCGCATAACGATGAAAACCATAAACGTACCCAATCTCGAAGCGCTTCCGGCTGCCGCACGTGAGTTTGCAGCCATGATGGGCGACAACACCGTCTTTGCTTTCTACGGCGACATGGGCGCCGGAAAGACCACTTTCATAAACGAACTTTGCCGCACACTCGGCGTAGACAGCGACGACACCGCATCGCCGACATTCGCCCTAATCAACGAATACCGCTCCGACACAACCGCCGAGCTTATCTACCATTTCGATTTTTACCGTATCGACGATCTCGACGAGGCCATCGACCTCGGCGTAGAAGACTATTTCGATTCGGGTGCCGTATGCCTGCTCGAATGGCCTGAGAAAATAACTCCACTGCTGCCGTCGGACACCGTCAGCGTGCGCATACGCGTCAACGATGATGACTCGCGTACCATCGAGGTGTCGGAATGAGCGTAAGCATAAAAAACATCGACAGCTGCCGCTCGACCAACGCCCTGCTCGCAGATATGACCGACGCGCCGCACGCCACCGTCGTAGCCACGCGCGAACAGACCGCAGGCCGCGGACAGCGCGGCAACTGCTGGGAAGCCGAACCCGGCAAGAACCTTACGTTTTCGATGCTGCTGCGTCCTGCGGCGATGCACGCCTCGCGACAGTTCGAGCTGTCGATGGCTGTGTCGCTCGCCGTGGCCGACGCCATCGATGCCGCGCTTCCCGAGGGCATATCCACGCAGATAAAATGGCCCAACGACATATACGTAGGCCTCGAAAAAATCTGCGGCATACTTATCGAAAACAAACTTTCCGGGTCTTACATTGAGCGCTCGATTGCCGGGATAGGAATAAATGTGAACCAAGACGTGTTCGTTTCCGACGCGCCTAACCCGACATCGGTAATACTTAAAAACGGCGGACGCACTACCGACCTGGCCACGATGCTTGCCGACGTGGCCGACCGCATTTGGCGAGGCTTCGCGGATTATGAAGAAACCGGCGATACCGTGGCTTTGAAAGAGCGCTATATGTCGCGCCTGATGTGGACCGACGGGCTTCATCCTTTCGAAGATGCCGACGGCGCTTTCGATGCCCGTATATGCGACGTCGAGCCTGACGGCACGCTCGTGCTGTCGAACGGAAAGCGCTACGCCTTCAAAGAGGTGAGCTACCGCTTCTGAAAAAAATGATACTTGCCGGACTACAATAAAATGGCTTTCAAACGAACTTTGTATCCAATTTATTTGTCAAATTATTACTAATTAGTTATCTTTGCGCTATGAATGACGAAGGACACAAAGGCGAATATATCCGCACAGTTTACAAAACGCCTGAGTTTGATTCGTTTTATAACTCGTTGCCTATCAAAACACAAAATAAATTCGACTTTGTAATAAATGTAATTTCAACAATTTACAACGTTCCTGTCAAATTCATCAAGCATCTCGAAAATACCGACCTTTATGAAATGAGAGTTTTGGTCGGCTCAAATGAATATCGAACGGTTCTTTTTGCCATTGACCATAGCAATGTTATTGAAGCAAAGAAAATTATCTTGCTTAACGGTTTTCTCAAAAAAGACACTAAAGACTATCGAAAACATGTCGAGAAGGCTTTAACAATCCTTGATAATTTGGAATTATGAGACAGATAGACCCCACTAAATTAGCTACATTGGCAATTGCCAACGATACCCTCGACGAAAAATATGGTCGGTTCGGGACTTCAGAGCGCGAACAGTTCGACGAACAAGCTATCGCATGGTTTTACGGCAGTATGTTACGGGAACGCCGTAAAGAGCTTAAACTGACCCAAAAACAACTCGCTGAAAAACTTGGCCGTGAGCAAAGCTATATCGCGAGGGTTGAAAATGGTAAAGCCGACATCCAACTTTCGAGTTTCTTCCGCATAGCCGCTGTTCTCGGCATACAGTTTATACCTTCTTTCATCAACTGATTTTTTTAAGTAACTCGCAAAAATTAGCTAATGCTTATTTGAGAAGGATTTTCGAGCGATTTTGGGCATGGAGCAAAGGAGTGTAGCGAGCTACACGACTGAGCGACAGGCACAAAAGCGCCGAAAAGACGAACAAAGAAGCATTAGCCCGTAGGGTTACTTGACAAAACTTATTATAAACTAATTTTTGTGAGTTACTTATATGAATAGAGGCAAATTGATGGAGCGGCTAAGTGCACTCAAAAGCAGGGAGAAGGTGCGAGTTCTTTTCGTGTGTTTGGGCAACATATGCCGCTCACCGGCAGCCGAAGGCGTTTTGCGCGACATTGTCGCACGGCGCGGAACCTCTTCGCGTTGGATGATAGACTCGGCCGGTACAGGCCGGTGGCACATAGGACAGCTTCCCGACAAACGCATGCGCATCCACGCCCGTCGGCGCGGCATCGAGCTGACGCATATATGCCGCCAAGTGCGCGAAGCCGATTTCGACGATTTCGACCTTATAATACCCATGGACGGCCAAAACGAGGCCGACCTAAGGGCATTGGCGCCGACATCAGAAGCCGCCGGACGCATCATACCCATGGCTGCTTTCGTCAGCAAAGCCATGCGCTTCGACTACATCCCCGACCCCTACTACGAGGGAGCCGAAGGCTTCGAACTTGTACTCGATTTGCTTGAAGACGGCTGCCAACGCCTTGCCGATGCAATAGAGGATTGACACAAACCCCGTAGGGGTAGAGAGGGTGTTGCAGAACTCCAAAAAATCACTTGTTTTTACATTCGTTAACGCGATATGAGCCTTGTAAGGCATATCGAATTTTGATAAAATGAGTTCTGCAACACCCTCAAACAAAATTAGCCCGTGGCAAGCGCCCCATAGGTGGCGTGCAGCCACGGGTTTATTGCATCTCTTAAAAGAGCACCCCATAAGGCGGTGCGATAATCCCGTGCCTACGCTCATATCGCGCTACGCTGTAGCACTTTGTATTGTCGGGTCGTGGCGAACAGCCGTTTTATTCGCCGAGGAGGTCGGGACGCAGACGGCGCGTACGTTCGAGAGCCTGCTCGTGGCGCCAATCCTCTATGCGCGCCTGGTGGCCTGAGAGAAGTATTTCGGGCACACCCCAGCCTTTGTAGTTTGCCGGACGGGTATATATGGGCGGTTCGAGCAGATTGTCCTGAAACGAGTCAGAGAGTGCGCTCTGCTCATCGCCTATGGCTCCGGGCAGCAAACGGACGATGGCGTCGGTTATTATGGCCGCCGGAAGCTCGCCGCCGGTGAGGACATAGTCACCGATTGATATCTCGCGCGTGATAAGATGCTCGCGTATGCGGTAGTCGATGCCCTTGTAGTGCCCGCAGAGTATTATGATGTTGTCGAGCATCGACAGCGAGTTTGCCATGCGCTGGTTGAACACCTCGCCGTCGGGCGCGGTGAAAATCACCTCGTCGTAGTGGCGCTGTTCTTTCAGGGCACTTATGCAGCGGTCGACCGGCTCGACCTGTATCACCATGCCGGCGTCGCCGCCGAAAGGATAGTCGTCTACCTTGCGGTAGCGGTTGGTGGTATAGTCGCGCAGATTGTGCACTTCTATGGTTGCGAGCCCCTTGTCGCAAGCCCGTTTTATAATCGAGCAGCTCAAAGGCGATTCAAGCATTTCGGGCAGTACGGTGATTATGTCGATGCGCATTGTTTCCTAACTTTTTTTATTTCGTGCCGCAAAATTAGCGAAAATCCCCCAAAGGGTCACAATGCCGGGGCGGCTATGTTGGCGCGGACTTTGTCGAGGAAGGCTTTCATGGCGTCGGAGTCGCGCCGCTCGATTATCGAGCGCAGCTCGGCCAAGGCGTCGGAAATGTTTTGGAGCTGTTCGGCGGTATTGGGATTGAAGAGTATTTCGCTGAGCAGATAATCGTCTTCGCCCATCAGTCCTTTGGCTATTGCCATATGCCGCTTGAAAGTTGTGCCCGGCGCAGGCTGGTGCTTCATTGCCGAGCCGAAGACGAGCGACGATGCAAAGGGTATCGACAGCGAGTAGGCTATCGTGCGGTCGTGCCCGGCAAAGGTGTAGTGCTCTATGTGCAGGCCGAGTCTGCCGTAGAGTTTGTCGAAAAAGTCGATGCCCTCGGGCGAGCCTTCGCTTATGACGATGGCGTTTTCATCGGCGAGGTTAGACAGCGACGCGAAGGTAGGACCGAACATAGGATGAGTCGATACGAACGGGTGTCCGGCCTCAGCATAGAACTCCGGCAGACCCGTCTTCACCGATGCGATGTCGGAGAGCATGGCATCGGGGCGTATATAAGGCAGCACGAGCCTGAACGCGTCGAGGGTATATTTGACAGTGGCGGCGTTCAGCACCATGTCAGGGTCGAAATCGGCGGTTTCTTCGATGTCGCTGAAGCGGCGGCAGTTGTAGGTGAAGCGCAGGCGGCCGGGGTCCCTGTCGTAGATGGCCACATCGTGGTCGAAAGAGAGAAGGTCGCAGAAGAACGAGCCCATTTTGCCGGCTCCGAGTATAAGTATCTTCATTTTTCGGGAGCGCATATTTCGAGTTGCTGCCGCACCGATTCTTCGTGTATGGCGGCAAGTACATTACGGATGAAATCGGCCGACATGTCGAGCGACACGGCCGTGTCGACGCGCCGTTGCATCAGGTCGTTGTATCGGCCCGGCTGCACTACGGGCATGTTATTCTCGCGTTTGTAGCGCCCGATGTCCCGAGCCACACGCATACGCTTTGCCAGAAGTTCGAGCAGCTCGTCGTCGAGGCGGTCGATTTGCTGGCGCAGAAGCCCGAGGCTCTCGGTGCTGCGTGTTTCGGTGTGCAGAGAGAGAGAGTTGACGATATACGACAGCGAGTCGGGCGTGACCTGCTGCGCGGCGTCGCTGAGTGCGGCGTCGGGCTTGCAGTGGCTTTCGATGATGAGGCCGTTGAAGTTCATGTCGAGAGCCTGCTGCGACAGCGGCGCAATCATTTCGCGTTTGCCGCCTATATGGCTCGGGTCGCAGATTATAGGCAGGTCGGGCAGCCTGCGGTGCAGCTCGATGGGAATGCGCCACTTGGGTGGATTGCGATATATGTGTTTGCCGTATGAACTGAAGCCACGATGGATGGCACCGAGGCGACGTACGCCTGCACCGTATATGCGTTCGAGCGCTCCGAGCCAAAGTTCGAGGTCGGGGTTTACGGGGTTCTTCACAAGCACGGCGAGGCTGTCGCGTCGTCCTTGGGGGAGTGCCGCCAAGGCGTCGGCAAGTTCCTGTACGGCGAAAGGGTTAGCCGAGGTGCGTGCTCCGAGCCATATGACGTCGATACCCGACTCTACGGCCTCGTTGAGATGCCGAGCCGTAGCCACTTCTGTTGCCGTGAGCATGCCGGTCTCCTCTTTGGCTTTTGCAAGCCATGCGAGTGCCGGCGAGCCTATGCCCTCAAAACCGCCCGGTTTTGTGCGCGGTTTCCACACCCCGGCGCGGAATATCTTGATGCCATGCGCGGCAAGCGCACGGGCCGTTTCAAGTACCTGTGTCTCGCTCTCGGCACTGCAAGGCCCGGCCATCACAATAGGCGCCGAAGCCATTATTTCAGGGCTGAAGAGCGGTTTCAAATCTGTTATAGACATTGTTCTATGCGTTTTAATGCGTTAGTAAGAGTAGCTTTGGGTGCGCAGAGCGATATGCGGATATAGCGCTCGCCTGCCGTGCCGAAAATGAAGCCGGGCGTGACGAACACACGCGCCTTGTCGAGTATCTCGTCGGCATAAGCCTCGGCAGATACTGCGTTGTCGGGGATGCGTCCCCATAGGAACAAGCCCTGCTGCCCCGGCAGGCAGCGGCAATGCAGGGCGTCCATTATCTGCACGGCTACGGTCTTACGGTCGGCGTATACGGCATTCAGTTCTTCGTACCATCGGCGCGGCTGCGACATTGCCGCCACGGCGCCTTCCATCATGGCACGGGGCTGGCCGGAGTCGATGTTCGACTTCACTTTCAGTATCCACGACACGAATGTCGGATTCGACGCCAGCATGGCCACGCGCCAACCGGCCATGTTGAGGCATTTGCTCAGCGAGTTAAGTTCTATCGCGATGTCGGTTGCACCCGGCACCTGCAGTATGCTCAGCGGCTTGTCATTGAGGATGAAGCTGTAGGGGTTGTCGTTTACGATGACTATTCCGTGGCGTCGGCCGAAATCGACGAGGCGCTCAAAAAGTTCGCGTGTCGCCGGTGTGCCAGTCGGCATATGCGGATAGTTTACCCACATAAGTTTTATGCGTTCGAGCGGCAGCGCTTCGAGGGCGTCGAAATCAGGAAGCCATCCGTTCTCTTCACACAGGTCGTAGGTGAAAATTTCGGCCTGCACAAGGCGCGAGGCCGAGCTGTATGTCGGATAGCCCGGATTGGGTATCAGCACGCCGTCGCCGGGGTTGAGGAATGCCATCGATATGTTCAGCACGCCTTCTTTCGAGCCGATGAGCGGCAATATCTGCGTGTCGGGGTCAAGGCCGTCGACATCATAGAATTTGGCGTACCATCCGGCAAAAGCCCTTCGCAGCTCTTTTGTGCCTACGGTCATCTGGTAGCCGTGGGTGTCGGGGCGGCGCAGACACTCTATGGCCGCATCGACGGCAGCGGCAGGCGGAGGCATGTCGGGACCGCCGATGCCGAGCGATATTATGTCGCGGCCTTGTGCGTTTAGCGCGGCTATCTGTTTTAGCTTGCGCGAAAAATAATATTCGCTTACCGATGCAAGACGGTCGGCTGGCATTATGGTTTTGGGAGTGTTCATTGCAGGGGATTTTCTACGGCCCGGTATTCGCCGAGGATTTTGAAATCGTTTATCAGAGGCCGCACGGCATCAATCGCCTGATGGTAGCGCAAGGCGTTGTCGAATGTCAGGTCGATGTAAAAACGGTATTCCCACTCGCGTCCTATTATGGGCGTCGACTGTATTTTAGAGAGATTGATGTCGTAGAACGAAAAGATTGTCAGCACTTTCGACAGCGCCCCTTGCCGGTGAGGCAGGGTGAACATGAGCGACGCTTTGTCGATGTCGAGCTGAGGGCCGGCAAGCGTGGCCGGGTCGGCAAGGATAAGGAAACGGGTAAAGTTGCGTTTGTTCGTCTCTATTCCCTCGGCAAGTATGTCAAGGCCGTAGAGGCGTGCGGCATATTCGCCGCATACGGCCGCGTGGCCTTTTATTTTGTTGAGCGCGATGTCGCGTGCGCTGCCTGCGGTGTCGAAATGCTCGACCATCTTCATTTTCGGGTGGCGACGCAGCCATTGCTCGCACTGCATAAGTGCCATAGGGTGCGAGTTGACCTCTTCAATATCATCGAGAGCCG
The DNA here is from genome assembly GCA_910583525.1 of uncultured Muribaculaceae bacterium. Classification (GTDB taxonomy): domain Bacteria; phylum Bacteroidota; class Bacteroidia; order Bacteroidales; family Muribaculaceae; genus CAG-873. Next base: position 91,781 of record CAJTXL010000003.1, read on the forward strand.
TCCCGGGCAATGCGCACAACACATGAGATATGCGTTTTTTGTGTTCGCCTATTATGCGCAGGTTCGACGTCCTCAGCAGCTCGTGATTGCTGAGTATGCTTCCGGCAATGGTGTTTTCGATGGCTACGATACCGAGCATCGAGGCATCGGCGTCGAGCGCGTCGAACAATTCGGGGAAGCTGTCGAAGCCTACGGTCTCGACGGTTCTGCCGTCGAAGAACTCGCGTGCCGCCGCATCGTGGAAGCATCCGGCCACGCCTTGTATGCCTATGCGCAGGGGTGTATTGTCGTTTGTTGTCATTAGTCTCTAGAATTCAACAGACAGCCGCACGTTGAACTGACGGCGTGTCAGGTAGTTCGGCACGGCATATTGGATGTCGTTCACGTCGGTCACCCAATAATAGCTGCTGACGTTGCTTATGTCGAGGAGATTGAATATGTCGGCACCGAGCCATACGCTTTTGAAGTGCCTCCAGAAGCCCGTTCGCCGTTCGCCGTCTTTCAGGGGCGACAACAGGGCGTAGGCAAGGCCTATGTCAAGGCGTTTGTATGCCGGTGCACGGAAGTATCCTTTGTCGCGGCTGCCGCGCGGAGCCGTCATAGGCAGTCCGTCTGAGAATATGCCGCGAAGATTAAATTTCAGCTTGGGGAATTTCGGAAAATAATCGGTGAAGAACAGCGCGAAGCTGTAGCGCTGGTCGGTCGGACGCGGCACTTTTACGCCGTTGAGCGTTTCCTGAGTCTTCATCAGCGAGAAGCTGAGCCACGAGTCGGTGCCGGGCACGAACTGTCCGAAGAGCTTCATGTCGATGCCGTAGGTGAAACCGTTCGAGAGGTTTTGACCCGAATACACTATTTTCAGATTGTCGATTTCGTAGGGGATGAGGTTGCCGAGATTTTTGTAGTATACCTCGCCGGAGAGCTTGAAGGGGCGTCCCATGGCTCTGAAAGTATAGTCGGCGCCGAGTATGAACTGCAGCGAGCGCTGGCTCTTGATTTTGTCATTCAGCAATATTGTCATGTTGCCGTCGGCATCTGTCACGGGCATGCGGAACTCTTTGTAGAACGGCGACTGGTAGTACAGTCCCGTGGCTAATCGCAGCGAGAGCCTCGGGCATTTGGCAGGCACGAAGCCTACGCTTATGCGCGGACTGACAAGGAACTCTTTGTTATAGTCCCAATACGAAAAACGTATGCCGCCGTTGAAGTTGAAGTAACCGGCAGAAGCATCGAGGCGGTAGGTGTCCATGGCATAGAAAGCCAGCCGGTTCGACGACAGGTCGTGCTTCGACGACAGATTGTACACCACTTTAAGGGCATCGGGGTCGAACGGCAGCGAGAAGCCTGCCGAGTCGCGCAATTCCCACTCGCGTGAGCGGTCGTAGACGCTTTCGTGCTTGTACGATATGCCGTAGTTTATGTTGTGCTTGCGTATGCCCGTGGCGCCTTGCAGGTCGAGTGCGAAAACCGAGGCTTTGAAGCGGTTGCGCGCATGTTCGTGATAGCGCCCCACGCCGAGCTCGCCGCCGATAGCGTCGTCGCCGCCCCCGGCACCGGCCTGGTCGAGCCAATATTCGCCCGAAATGTCGTAGCCGACAAGCTCGTTGGTGAAATAGCCCGATGCCATAAGCGAGAACTCGTTGGCCTTGTTGGGCTTGAAAGTGAGCGTACCGGCTCCGAAATAGGTCTCGAAGCGGTCTTTCTCCTGGCCGTCGAAGTAGACGGTGAACTCTTTGGCGTCGGTCGACGTACCGAACTTCGTCGTACGGTTGTGCGGAATGAACTTATAGTTGTTGACGGCGATATTGCCGAGCACCGACACCTTCCATTTGGGACTGAAAGTGTAGGTCATGCTCGTCTGATAGTCGAAAAAGCGAGGGTCGTATTCGCCTTTTTCTTCGAGTGAACCGAGGAGCGACGAGTTCTGCTTGTACCGTATTCCGTGAAGCTGTGTGAAGTGGCGGTTGTTCGACCCGATTGCCGCCGACGCGCCCATCAGCGATGCCGACACCGAGCCTTCGAAGGCTTCGGGTTCGCGGTAGGTGATGTCGAGCACACTGCTCATCTTGTCACCGTACTGTGCCGCGAAACCGCCCGTCGAGAAGCCGATGGCGCCCACGAGGTCGGGGTTCACTATGCTGAGACCTTCCTGCTGTCCCGACGAAATGAGTTGCGGACGGTACACTTCGATGCCGTTTATGTATACGCTGTTTTCATCGTACGATCCGCCGCGCACGCTGTACTGGCTCGACATCTCGTTGTTGGAGTTTACCCCGGCCATTGTCGTGAGCATGGCTTCGACAGAACCGCCGGAGACATCGGGCGCGAGCTTGAAGTCGTTGCGGTCGAGTTTCTGCATTCCAGACGTCTGCTTCTGATAGTCGGTGACCTCGATGCCGCCGAGGGTGTATGTCGCCGGCGACATTTTCACATTTATTGTCACCTCACCCTGGGCGTCGACCAATCTGCGCTTAGACTCCTCAAAGCCTATACAGCTGAAAACTACGCGTATAGTATCGGCTTCGGGCGCCGTTATGGAGTAGCGCCCGTCAAGCCCCGTCGTAGTGCCCAAAGCCTTTCCGGCGATTTTGACGGTGACGAACTCCAGCGGCTCGTTGTCCTGGTCGGTGACAAGCCCCGAAATCTTCACCGGGCCTTTGGCAAAAACGGCCAAAGGCAGCGCCAATATTAAAAATACTATGAATAGAAACCGTTTATCCATTATTCATTTATAACGGCGCCTGCGCAAAAAAATTGCATCAACGTTTATTCAATAGTCCTTATGTCGTAAAAAACCGTTAACTTTGTGCTTATTATTAATTTATCAAAGATGAAAGCAGAGGAAATCAAACAGCTCTTTGAAAGTTTCGAGGCAATCGCCATCGAATACGAAGGCGTGGAGTGCTGGAGCGCCCGCGAACTTTATCCCGTATTGGGTTATGCGAAGTGGGAACGCTTCAAAGACGCCATAACTCGGGCAAAAGCATCTTGCACAAATGCCGGTGGAACTATCACCGACCATTTTGCCGACGTCGGGAAAATGGTCACCCTCGGTTCAGGCGCTGAACGTCAGATAGATGACGTCATGCTGACGCGCTATGCCTGCTATCTTATCGCTCAAAACGGCGACCCTCGCAAACCGGAAATTGCCTTTGCCCAAAACTACTTTGCCGTGCAGACACGCCGAGCCGAGATGATTCAACAACGTATTCTCGACTACGAACGCGTAAAAGCTCGCGCAAAACTTGCCGATACCGAGCATCACCTTTCAGGAGTGCTTTATGAACGAGGAGTCGATTCAAAAGGCTTCGCAATAATCCGAGCCAAAGGCGACCAAGCATTGTTTGGACTCAACACGACCATGATGAAACGTCGCGTAGGCGCTCCCGAAAAACGGCCTCTTGCCGATTTCCTCTCAACCATCGCCATAAAAGCCAAAGACCTTGCCGCCGAAATGACTTCGGTAAATGTGCAACAGAAAAATATCCACGGCCAAATCGCCATCGAAGGGGAACACATTGACAACAACACCGCCGTGCGCGGCATGCTCCTTGACAGAGGCATACGTCCTGAAGCATTGCCCCCGGGCGAAGACGTCAAAAAAGTGGAGCGTCGCCTAAAAGCCGAAGAGAAAAACATTCTTCCAAAGTCCAAAAAGAAATAGCTGACATGCGACAACCATTTGCCCGGTAAAAAGCGTTATATTTGCAGACCCGAAATTTCGGGACACAATACGTCAGGATATCATATATGAAACCGATACACACAATTGCTTTGGGCATGGCGCTTTTATGCGCCATCGCGACTTCATGCACACACCGTGCGCCCGAATACGACGGTTCTCTGTGCGAGGAACTTGCAGTGAAAATAGAGCGCCGCGACTCTTTGAGCCAGGACGATTACCGCGCCATGCTCGGGCAGAACGAAGCAATACTGCGTTATCTTATCGAACAGAGCAAAAGCATTGCCGAAGAGCCGCAGGCCGACCGCAACGGCTCGTGGCGACAGCTGCTCGCCGACCCTGACTATATGGAGCGCTTCGGATATATGTTCACCATCGGGTCGGCTCTCTATCAGGCCGATGCCGAGGGGCGCCTTGACAAAGACAACAAAAAGCTCTACGACGGCCTCGACCGATACAACCAGGAATTAGCCGAATACTCCGACCGCAACTGACCCCCACGAATGGACGCCAAAGAGTTTGCCGCCGAAGTGTTGTTGGCCTTGCCCTACGAAGCCAACGAGCAGCAGGTAGCCGTGGTGGCGGCCTTGGCACGCTTCTGCAACCCGGCAGCGCGCCCCGAGGGCGTGTTTGTGCTCAACGGCTACGCAGGCACGGGCAAGACTTCGTTGACGGGAGCACTCGTAAAGACTCTTGAGGCACACAAACGCCCGGCGGTGCTGTTAGCGCCCACGGGACGTGCCGCAAAGGTGTTCAGCGCCAACTCTGGCGGACATCCTGCATTCACAATCCACCGCAAGATATACCGCCACATCCCGGCGGCATCTCCCGGAACTTATACGGCACCTCTGCCGGCCGAGAACAAGTACCGCGACGCCATCTTCATAGTCGATGAAGCGTCGATGCTCGGCGGCGACAGCAGCGACGGCTCCAACCTGCTCGACGACCTTGTCACATATGTCTATGCCGGAGAGAACTGCCGCCTTATTCTGATTGGCGACACAGCCCAGCTGCCCCCGGTAGGCTCAGACGTCTCGCCTGCTATGGATGCTTCGGTGCTCAGGCGCATGGGCTTGAAAGTCACCAAGGCGACTTTGACGGCCACCGCCAGGCAGGCCGCAGGCTCAGGCATACTCTTCAACGCAACCAGGCTGCGCAAGGCCATGGCACGCGCCGCCACGACAGAGGGGGCGCAAGTGCCGGTGCCCAAGCTCAAAACCGAGGGCTTCGACGATGTCACGATAGTGTCCGGCGAAGATTTGCCCGAAATGCTCGAACGCGCCTATGCCTCGTCGGACGCCGGCCCGGCAGAGACCATCCTTATCACGCGCAGCAACCGCCGCGCAGCCGAGTACAATGCCGGCATACGCGCCGAAGTGCTCTACCGAGAAGAGGAACTAAGCCGGGGCGACATGCTCATCGTTGCCCGGAACCACTATTTCACGAAGAAAGTGCCGGGCATCGATTTTGTGGCGAACGGCGACATCGTCACCGTCGAAAAAGTCTACGGAAGCGAAATGCGCTATGGCAAGCGCTTTGCCGACGTACGCCTCGCCATGCAGCCCGACCCGGCGAACGCCGAGGCCGAAATCCCGGCCTTCGACGTGAAAATCATGCTCGACACGCTTGCCGACCCCAACGCCACCATCTCTCAGGACGATTGGAACAATCTCTACTATGCCATCATGACCGACGACGAGCGCTACGGCTCCGCATCGCCCGACGAACGCTACAAGGCGCTGCGCAACGACCCCTACTGGACGGCCCTGCAGGTCAAATATGCCTACGCCGTCACATGCCACAAGGCGCAGGGCGGCCAGTGGGACAACGTCTTCGTCGATTTGTCGTATATCCCCGACGATGCCCTCGGCATGCAGCTATACCGCTGGTTCTATACGGCAGTGACCCGGGCGAAGCGCCGTCTCTATCTGATAGCTCCGCCCGAGTCACTGCTCGGATAAGGGTATATTTCTTATTTCAGAATTACTTTGTCGACCCTATGGCCTTGGCGCCGGATGTATATTCCGGCACCGGGTTCGGTCACGGGCATGCCCTGAAGTGTGAAGTACTCCGCCGGGCAGGCGTCATCTTCAACCTCAACGGTTTCCACACCCGACTGCTCTGCTGCCGTGGTGAAAACGGGCAGCGACGGAAACCAGTAATTGGATATCATCGGATAGTCGCATATAGCCTTGCCCACGGCATCGAAACGACGCACAATGTAGGTCGGGTCTACGAACTTATGGAACAACGAGGCATAGAGTTCGTCGGTCTGCGGATGTATGCCGAGCGAACAGCCGTATATGTGCCAGTCGCCCTCGGCCTCCGAAAAATCGATGATTTTTTCGATTTTTCCGGCGTCGATATCAAAGCGGAACACCTTATAGTTCGTAAACCAGCTGTTGGAGCCGCCGCACCAATAAAGCACGTTGTTGACCGCCGACGCGCAGAACGGGTCTGGCGTCCAGGCATACCAGGAGTTGCCGGGCGGATAGAGACCGGCTTCGGCATCGATACGGATTACTTCGCGCGTCATCGTGCACGGGTCGAGGCGGATGATATACGGCACCGTCGAGCCCGAGCCTTGCACATTCTTCGATGCCCCGTACCATAGGTTTCCGTCCTTTGAACGTACCACCGTTGAGCCGATGCCCGACGCACGGCGTGGCCGCGTGCCGGTGTCGGCTTCGATGGCGTCGTCTATTATATCCATGTTGAGCACTTCAACGACCTTGTCGGCATCGGGGTCGATGACAAGCATTCCGTACTGCTGATGCACGGCAAAAACTTTCCCCTCGGCCAAAACCATCGTCCCCGTCTGCCCTACGTATAGCGAGCCTGTCGGGTCGGAGTTCGGCTTGTCGTTGCCGTTCCCGGCATTGGGGTTCGCCGAGCCTTCGACCTGACCCTCTATCTCAAGCGTCTCAAGGTTGAGAACCCATATGCCGTTGCTTGACGAAACATATCCTTTAGTCTCCGACACGCCGCAGAAAGCCCTGCCGTCGCATTGGGCGCCCGAATTGTCAATCAGCTGAAGCTGTTTTACCAGTTTCATCGTCTTGGCGTCGGCAACCGATATGCGGCCGCCCGTGATTGACGCTCCGGGATCTTTCTCCTGTTTGGCGACCATATAAAGACGGCCTTTCCACAAAGCACCGTACTGGTTAGTGCAACCAAGCTCCATGCCCGGGTTTTCGGCCTGTATTATGCGGTAGTGCCAGTAATTGCCGTCAGGGTCGTCGGGCAGAAGGTAGTTTACGGTAGAGTTCTGATGACCGTACCAGTCTTCGTTGATGAAGATGATGCCTTTGGTATAGTCCAAGTCTTCCGCAACGGCCGAAACCGTTGCGAAAGACATTGATAAAGCTATTGCTAAATTGCGTATCATTTTATGATGATTTTCTTTGAAAGGCCGTTGTCGCCGATGATTATGTACACGCCTGCCGGAACCTCTGCCCGATAGGCATAACTGTCGCTATCAGCCATGAACAAAGCCGAGACGGCACCGACGGCATTTATCAGCCTGATCGATGCGCCCTCGCAGTTGGCAACGTTTATAAGGCGACCGTCGGTCGAAATCCTTGCCGCGCCTTTCTCAATTCGGTCTATGCCCGACGTCTCGTCCACTACATCGACATGCACGGCATGCCTTACCGTCCGGCCGTTCGATTCTACGGCAACGGCGAAGTCATGCGAGCCTACCGACAATGGCGTAAGTGTAAGCACATTGCCGTCAAGAGCCACATCGACAGGAGCGTTTGCGGCACGGGATACGGCCTCGACAGAATAACGTATGTTGGCGTCGTTGTTGTCGCGGTCTGTGGCATTGAGCGTTATTTCTGCCGGTTCGCCGTCGACATATAGCACGATGTCATCGACATCTTCCATCTCTGGCAAATACGCGTCGGGGAATATGGGCATCGACTGAAACCAGTAGTAGGGACGCAATTCGATGGTGCGCAAAATTTCGCCCGAAGCCGCGTCGATGAAATGCGTCCAGTTATATCTGTAGTGGCCCGACGCTTTCGACTCGGTAGTCCCGGCAATGATTTCGCCGCTGCGGTCATCGTAGCGTATTGTGCCGTAAGCGCCTTGCTTCAGGCCGGGAGTGTGTGCCGGAAGGCCGCTGACTTGTGCCAGTTGCGTGAATGTTCCGTCTTCGATGTCATAGCGCCATATGATGCCGCTGCCGCCGTTGGAGATAGAGCTGCCGCCGGCAAAGAAAAGCGACGGCACAGTCTGTGCTGCCGTGAATTGCGTGGTGCGCCATGCGCCCCATCCGCAAGTCACCGTACCGCAGTCTTTCGGCACTGTCACACGCTCTTTCTCTTCAAGGGTGAGATGGTCCAAAGCTACAAATTCCGACTGCTTGTCGGCGTTGACGGTGGCATACCATACCGTGCCGTCGTAAGCCTGGGTTATGCCTTGCACATTGGCGTCGGCGATAGCTTTGACAATCTCGTCGGTGTCGATGTCGATTATGTAGACGCCCGTGCTCTGCCGCAGTGCGAAAGCATGCTTGCCGGCAAGCACCATGTCGCCGATTTGGCCGTTATAAAGGTCAGCAGCGTTGCCTTCGGGGTCACTGCCCTCGATTTTTCCTGTAATTGAACAGTTGTCGATATCTATGATGTAGATGCCCGACGAAGTACCCATGTACACACGTCCCGGTCCGGCGCCGCAGAGGGCACGGCCGTCGGCGCTGCGAGTTTCGCCTTCGACCATGATATCGTCGATAGAGCCTAAGCGCCGAAGTGTCGAGGCATCCGCCACAACCAGACGTCCGCCGCCGGGCAAGGGGTCGCCGTTGTCTGCGGCTTGTTTTGAGCTGACAATAAGCTTGCCCCCGTATATTATCGCATACTGCGAAGTGCAACCGAACGACATGCCGGGGTTTTCACGCTCGTAAGCCTGATACGTAACCTCGTAGTCGGGCGAGAACCAGTTCAGGCCGCCGTTGGTATGTCCGAACCATTCTTCATTGAGCATGATTGTACCCGTATTATAGTCGATTGCCTGCTCGCGTTCGCGGTCGACCACCTTTACGGTGAAGTCGCGCGAGCAGAAACCGTCAGTCGATGCAATGGTGAGGGTGCATTCGCCTTCACGGTGACCCGACAACTCGTAGGGTTGCATGCGTTTGTTGTTTTCGTCCCAAAGGTTTACCTTATAAGCCGTAGCGATATAATCCGCTTTAGAGCTTCCGTTGTCTTTCAAAGTCACCGTGTAGTTGCTGTTAGTCGGCGCTTCAGGCGACAGACGCGGCATGATACCGGCCATCTCCTTGGGCGTAAGCGTTATTACTCCGTCGCTGTCGGCAACGTCGAGCTGTATGTCGGTCACGGGGCTGTACATAAGCGTTCTCGGGAGCGCTGCCGTAGTTTTGGTGTCGCTTACCAACATGACGGCATTCGGATTGAGGAAACGGTCAAGCGGAACTTTGTTCAGCGATTTGTCGACAACACGCTTCACATAGCCGCTCCAGGCGCCGTCTGACCCGTCATGCTCGGTGGCCGATATTGTGCCGTCGCCGTTGGTGTCGAACGATATTTTGAGGCCGTTGCTGCGGTCTACCGTCAGACGGCTGTCGGCCTTGGCGATATTGTCGAGCACGGTGCCGAGATTGTCGTCCCAGCCGCCGCTCCAACGGTAGCCGTAAACGATGTTCGACGGATTTTTACCGTCTTTGAACTCCAGCACCACCGACGCGCTCTTCTCGCCGGAACCTACCCACATGGCAATCTTGCTTTGGTCGACGGGCTGCGCCACCGTCACGGGAACGTGCATCTCCTCGTTGTAGTCCATGATGTCGTAGTCGAGTTCCTCGCTCAGCTCGTCGCCGGTGTCGCCGATACCGCCGCCGGTATAGCCGAAATCGACATACTTCCATGCCTGCACGCAGCCATCGGTAAGCATTGCGCTCGACATGCCAAGACCCGAATAGCTCATGCTGTCGTAGTCGCTGTCGCCGCACCAATAGCTCCAGTACCCTTCGTACCATCCGGCTCGCCAACGGTATTCCCAAGCTTCTTCATAGCCTTCTTCAAGCTGCCAGTAATCATAGTCGTACGACGGATATCCGTAGACGAACGCATTGAGCGGATGCTCTATGATGCCGCTTGTGCGGCTGTCTTCGATGGCATCTATGCACATCTGCTCGGCCGAAGCGCCGGGGGCGGAATCCTGACCCATCGACGTATTGGGATTGTTGAAGTCGAACGAAGAACCGTTCAATGCGCCTTCGTAGTCGTAGCGCAGATAGTCGAGGTGTTCCCTGTTGGCCGATAGCCCCACGCCGTTGAGCGTTGAGCCCATAGCCCCTGTATATTGCACAAGGACTGTCAATGCTGAACTTTGCGAGGCTATCGCACGAAGCATGTCTTCGCCCGACGCCGTTCCGGTCCATCGGTACCCCCACACATAGGCCATGTCGCCTTTTCCGTCTTTGAAATCGATGACAAGGGCGGCCTTGTTTTCACCTTCGCCTGCCCAATGGGTAATACGGTCCCAGTCGACCCATTGGGTAAAGGCCGGGGACGACGCGCTCGACATGAGCACGCCTGCTAAAAGTAACTTTTTCATTCTAATTTATTGGTTTATCGGTTATTGTGTCGGTATGGGGTCGGGTGGCACGATGTCGCGTACGGGGATATGCAAATCCTGCGCACGCGCTATTTCGGTCGAGGTCTCGCCGAGCCAGCCGCAGTATTGGTTGAGACCCGTATAGACCCGGACGAAATCTATGCCGGGAAGGTCGACGGGCGTGCCGTCGGCATCGACAGCCCAGTCGATTTTGAACGAATTGAGGTCTTTGAAGTCGTTGGGGTGATTGTCGACATAGCCCCAGGGGTATGAATACAGCACATAGTAGCGTCCCGTGCCGCTGAGGTCGATGCCGTTGGGCGACAAGAGCGTGCCTGTGAACGTCATTTCGTCCTCGGCGAGCCACTTGGGCCAGTAAGGCTGGTCGTGGAAAATATTCTTCGCAATAAATCCGCTCGTGCCTTCCGAGTCGTACCACGGTATGTATTCGAGGTCGTTCAGGTAGCCGTCCTCGTCTTCGACCGAGGCTTTATCGGGGTCGGGCTTATGGTAGGTGATTGAATAGCCGTGCTTTGTTGCATCCGAACGGTATTCGCTGCCTGCGAGTTCATACCACGGGTCATCGGGAATGCCGTTGCAGTTGGTGTCGTAGCTCACCATCACTATTCCAGGCTCGGCCGAGCCGCCTTTGGCGTCGGGGTTCGTAAGTTCGTAGAAAGCGTTGCCCCATATGCGGAAATCGTATTCGCCGGGCCTGTTCACCACGGTGTGGTCGAAGCCGAAAGTAACGTAGCCGCCATATCCGCCGAGACTTATCATCACGTCATTGGTGCCCGAAATGCAGTCTTCGGCTTTCTGCAAAATGTCGGCATAGCTGTCGCCCGGCTCGTACTGCGGCATTTCGTTGATGAACTGCCCCGGCGCCGGACGGTACTCATAGACGCGCGATATGTAGGGGCTATATTCCACTTCTTCGTGGAGGACCGTCACGGTGAAGTCGAAATGGTATGGCGTTTCGGGGTCTATAATGTCGAACGACAACTCGTAGACGCCTTCCGTGTCGGCGAGGAAGATGAAAGAACGCTCGTTGCAGGCCGCCTCGCCGTTTACCGTCCAAAGATAGCGCTCCCCGGTAAGAGCCGGTTCGAGCGGCAGCTTGCACATGCGCGCTATGCGGTAGCTGTCGTCGATGCCGAGGCTGACGGTCTCCACCTCGTGCGAGCATGCGCACAGGGTCAAAAGTGCAGATATGAGGAGAATGCGTTTCATCGTGGCAGAAAGCATATATGGGCAGGAATGTCGCCGGTGCGCACCGACCATTTTTTGCGGCCGTCGGGCGAGTAGCAATGCAGTGCGCCCGAGCTGACGTAGTTCTTGGCGTCGGTGACGAAAATGTCGCCCGTTTCGGGGTGCACCGCTATGCCGTAGGGGATTTTTATGTCGCTCTCGGTGCCGTCTGTTATGAAGCAGTCCGACACTCGCTCTTTCGTCACCGTGTCGATGATGCCGTAGCTTATCGTGTTCGAGCCGGTGAAATTGTTCCACTCGGTGGCGTAGTAGTAGAGTTTGTCGCCATGGATAGCCATGTTCGAGCATGCAATGTCGAGGGTGTCGGTCACTGTCATGCGGTTGTAGCCTTTTTTCTTGTCGAGCACGAAGAGCTTCGACGGCACATCTTCGTAGTTGCCGCGCGAACTTACCCACAGCTTGCCCTGACGGTCTTTCTTGACACGGTGCAGATTGATGCCTACGGGTATCTGCTCGATTTGCTTGAAGTCTATCATCTGCACCACCGAGACGGTGTTGTCGTACTGCGGCACACGGTAGCCGCCTGAGTTTGCCACATACATGTAGTCGTCGATGATTTCCATCTCTTCGGGCTGATAGCCAACAGACACCTTGCGTGTTACGGCCAACGATGTCGTGTCGACTTCGTAGACCGCCCCTTTGGGTGCGTCGGGGTCTATCAGCACAGGGCCGACGTACGAACTGACATATGCCTTGCCGCGATGGAAACGCACATAGCGGCAGTTGGGCAGGTCGACCTGGCCGATGCGCACGCCTGTTCGGGCGTCCATCACCTCGACCTTATGCGAACAATTCACGACCACCCACAGCTTGGAGCCGTAGATGCCGATGTCGTTGCCCACGTCGCCGAGTTCCTTTATCACGTTAGGGTTGCGCTCGGCATAGAAATTGCGTGCATACAGCCCCGTGAAGTAGTCGAAATAGTCGAGGGTGCACTTGTTCGAACCCATATTTCCTTCGTTTACAAGATAGAAACCGCGGATGGCCGTGCCGGGGTCGGGCGTTTCGGGCACGATGTCATACTCCGTCGGCACCACGAGTTCGTCCTCGCGACAACTCGTGGAGGCCGGCAGGAGCGGCAGAAAATATAATATGTAACGAATGAATTTCATATTTCGACCGTCAGCGTCAGGCGGTAGTTACGCTTGGGCATCGGATAGTTTATGATTACGTCGTAGTCCTGGGCGAAGACGTTGTTGACTTCGAGGAGAGCTCGGAGCTTTACGCGCTTGAAAGTGAAGTCGCGGCTCAGCGACAAGTCGGTGGTATACCAGGGCTGTGTGTAGTTGTAGCGTATGTTTTCCTGCTGGTTGTAGCGCTCGCCCACGTAGATATACGAGCAGTTGAAGTTCCACAGCCGCCATGTGGCGTTGAGCACCGCCGAGCCGGAGTGGCGCGGTATGTAGGGTATCTGGTCGCGGTAGTAGTTGTCGGCAGGGTTGGTGACGTCGATTGCGCGTTGGAATGTGTATTGTCCGCGGAGCGTCACAAACAGCCTGTCGGCCGGATTGACCGTGATGAGCGCTGATATGTCGACACCTTTTATGTCGACCACGCCCAGGTTCAGCATAGTCCAGCGGAACTGCTGGCCTTTCGGATAGGCAACAATCTTGTCCTTCACGAGGTTTATGTAGCCGTCGGCGCTGACACGTGCCGCCGAGATGAAGCCCTTGCCGCTGTGCTCGTAGAGCAGGCCGAGGTTATATTGTGTCACCCGTTCGGGGTTGAGTTTGCTGTTGCCCATGTCGGCATAGTAGAGGTCGTTGAACGTGGGCATGCGGAACGAGCGCTTGACGAAGGCACGCACCGAAAAGTCGCGGTTGCGCAGAGGGTTGCCGCTCAGATAGATGGCCGGGGTGAACACGTGCTTGTCGGCCGGCGACTGCTGTCCGCGCAGTTTGTCGTGTATGAAAGTGCCCATGGCCGACGCTTGCGCCTTGAAACGTTTGAGGTTCAGCGACGTAGCCGCCGACAGCATGTGCGAAAAGCGGTCGGGGCGTGCGAAGTTGTACATGTCGGCGTCGAGGGCGTTCCATTGAAAGTCGTAGCTTGCCGACACGCGCCACTGCGGCATGATTTGATACTCGTTGGCCGTGGAGATGTAAAACTCGCGCTGCCTGTAGAGGTTGTCGATTTTTATCTGCTTGTCGTCGTTGTTGACATAGTGCGTGCGGTAGAACGAATATTTGACGTTCGCCAGCGTGGTGAAGCGCCCTATGTTTTTGGTGAAACTGCCTTGGGCGAAAGAATTGTTGTCCCACACGCGTTCGCCTCGGCGCCACACGTTGTTGACGATGGCGCCGGGAATGCCGCGCTCCGAATCGTAGTGATATACCTTGAAGTGCCACTCGCCGCCGTCGATATCGCCGTTGAAGTTCAGCTCGGTACGCAGGGCGTTGATGTCGCCGTTCTGCCGTGTCGCCGTGGTGTCGTAGGCTACTTCTCCGGCAGGATTCACACGCCGGTAGCGAAACTTGTACTTGCCGCTTGAGTTGACCCATTCGGCGCTAAGCGAAGCGTTTACGCGGCGCCCGAGCCTCAGTTCGACCAGTGCCGACGGGTTGATGAGGTCGAACGAGCCGGTGCGCACGGTGCCGCGCACATGGTATGTCTCGCCCGGAGCGAAGCGAGGCGTGCGTGTGCGTATATATATCGTGCCGGCAGAGCCGAAGTCGCGCGCCGGCTGCAAAATCTCGCTTTTCTGTCCGTTGTATAGAGAGATGGCCTCTACGTTGTCGAGTGAGAACTGGCCGAGGTCGATTTGGCCGTTCTGCGCGTTGCCAAGCTCCACGCCGTCGTAGACCACGCCGGTGTGGTGGGTGCCCATCGAGCGGATGTTGACGGTCTTGATACCGCCGACACCGCCGTAGTCCTTCACCTGGACGCCCGAGAAGTAGCGCAGCGCGTCGGCGACGCTTTGGCTGTTGAGGCGCCGCAGTTCTTCACCGCCGAGGCGCTGCACGGGTATCACCTCGACAGGTGGACGCGTGGCCGTGACAACCACTTCGCGCAGCTCGGTGGCTGTCGTGTCGACAACCTCAGTAGCCCTGACACATAGGGCTGCGCAGAGGCAAAGTATTGATATGTATATTTTGGCTCGCATAGCGTTATGTCGGTTTATCGTTGTGCCATGCGCGACAAAAAAACATCCCGACGGCACATCTGCGCTGTCGGGACGGTATACTTTGGCAGAGGCCGCACTTCGGCGTCCTCAAACTCGTTCAGCCCATAATCCCGTAGGCGCTCGTGAATATTATGTGCAAAGGCAGGTCTTCTGACTCGTCCCGGCAGAGCATTGCGTCTTCTCAAAGCCTTTTGGCTTCAATGACAGGTTGAATGCTCGCCTTTTTGATGGGGACTCACAGCAGCGGGTACTGTCCGCGACTTTCACGCGGTTCCCTTTTGATGCCCTTTCACGACCGGCTCTTCGGTCCGGGCAACCTTTGCGATGCAAAATTACGAAAAAATTCCGTATTCATTGAAAATAGCTCTCAAAAAAATATTTTATCCTGAAATTAATGCGTAACTTTGTCGGCACAACAGGCCTCAGACCATCGAAAACATGAAGAAATTATTGATTTTTGCCCTTGCGGCATTGATGTTGGCGACACTTGGCGTGCCGTCGGTTTCTGCACAATCAGCCGGCCGGCGCATACAGGTAGCCGGTATCGCATTCTATAATTGGGAAAACCTCTTCGACACCATCCCCAACAACCCCGAAGGGCGCGACGAGGAGTTCACGCCCAAAGGACAGCGTCAATGGGACGGCCGCAAATATTGGGAGAAAGTCGGCAACCTCGCCTACGCCATCTCGCAGTTTGCTACAAAGACCACACCTATAGGTCCGGCAATAATCGGTGTTTCTGAAATCGAGAACCGCTCGGTGATGGAAGACGTCGTAAACCAGCCGGCTCTCAAAAAATGGAATCTCCAAGTGGTGCACCACGACAGCCCCGACGCTCGTGGCGTCGATGTCGGTCTGCTCTACAATCCCCGATACTTCAAGCTCGAAGGCGTAACCAACCACCGGCTTACGGCCGTGCCTTTCCGCACTCGCGACCAAATGTGCGTCGTTGGCTCGCTCATGGGCCAGCGCATAGCCGTAATAGTAAACCACTGGCCCTCGCGCATCGGTGGGCAGGAGCGCTCCGAGCCTAACCGCGTGGCCGCCGCAGAACTCAGCAAAAGCATCGCCGACTCGCTTTGGCGCATCGACCCCAACATAGGCGTGATAGTGATGGGCGACCTTAACGACGACCCGCAGGACAAATCATGCGCCAAAATCCTCGGCGCAGCCAAAGACCCCGACGGAGTAGCCGCCCACGGTTTCTACAACCCGTGGTGGCGCAAGCTCGACAGCGGCGTCGGCACGCTCGCTTACAAGAGCCAGTGGAATCTCTTCGACCAAATCATCCTGTCGGGCAACCTCGTCAACTGCGACGACAACCAATGGAAATACTACGAAGCAAAAGTGCTCAACTTCGACTTCCTCAAAGACAAAGAGGGCAACCGCCAAGGATACCCCAAACGCACTTATTCGGCAGGGTCCTACCTCGGCGGATACTCCGACCACTTCCCCACCGAAGTGTTCCTACGCCGATACGTAAAATAAGAACATTATAACATCAACCAAATCAACATTTTATGAAAAAAACTCTACTCTCACTTCTTGCTGCGGTTGCCTTTGGCTTCGCCGCAAGCGCCGACGAGGTCACTTTCGACTTCACGACCAATTCGTATGGCTACACTCCCGTTACAACCGGCTCTGATACCGAAGCTGACGGCTCAACTTTCGAAGAAGGTGTCATTACTGTCACAATGAACAAACTCATCGGTTCAGGCTGTCGCTTTTGGAAAACAGCAGCCGGCGCCCAGACATTCCGTGTAAATGGAGGCAGCGGCATTACCGTATCTATCGAAGGCGGCAACATCACCTCAATCGCTATGACCGGTTCAAACCTGAATGCTTTCACGGTAGACGGCTCAGTCCTCACCGACAATGCTTGGACAGGTTCCGCTTCCGCTGTAGTATTCAAGAACACCGAAAAAGACAGCAAAGGCAAAAATCTGACAGCCCAGATTAAGACGATGGTTGTCACCTATACCGGCGGCGTGGAAGACACCCGTAAAGACGCAGGCATGGGTTTCCCCGAAGCCAAATACACCGTTGAAATGGGCAAGGCTTTCACAGCTCCCGAGCTCACAAAGGCCACCAATGCTGCTGTGACTTACGCTTCTGACAAAGAAACCGTAGCCACCGTCGATGCCGCTACCGGCGCCGTTACAATCGTAGGCGAAGGCACCGCTCGCATCACAGCTACCGCAGCCGAAAACACTGAGTTCAAAGCAGGCACAGCATCTTATCTTCTCACCGTAGTTGCCGGTGCTCCCGAAAACGCCATCTATTGGTCGGAACTCGGCGCAGACTTCACCTTCGAAATGAATAACATCGAAGGCCAGGAAGGCAAGACTGTATGGCAGCACGACAAGACTTACGGTCTAAAGGCGTCTGCTTACGTCAACGGCATCCATGCAGCCATGGCTCTTGCCGTTTCGCCCGAAATCGACCTCACAAACGCCACAAGCGCCAAGCTCGACTTCAAGAACGCCTTCAACAACTACAAACTCAACAACGTAATGATTCAGCCCTCTGAGTTCGACAACTATGCAATGCTGATGATTGCCGAAAGCGGCAAGATTCTCGAAACCGAACCCCAGCCCCTCGTTACACCTCCCACCGCTTTCAGCTGGAATTTCTATAACAACGCTTCCGTATCGCTCGACCAGTATGTAGGCAAGAAAATCCAGTTCGCATTCCTCTACATCTCCACTGAAGAAGTTGCCGGCACATGGGAAGTCAAGAACATTGCCGTGACAGGCGACAAGAGCGGCATTGCAGGCATCGAAGCCGAAGCCAATGCTCCCGTTGAATACTTCAACCTCCAGGGCGTCCGCGTTGCTAACCCCGAAAACGGCCTCTTCATCCGTCGTCAGGGCAACACCGTTACCAAAGTCCTCGTGAAATAAACCACACGAAAAATAAGCACAAAGAACGCTTCTCCACCACGGAGAGGCGTTTTTTGTGCTTAATGACGCGTCGCCCCGGCAAACATCGGGCGTCTTACGGGTGTTTACATTTAAATGCACGAACACTCATCACCAGCCCGTCCAAATGGATATACCCGTCACCCCTCCGACATCTGAAGCAGGCCACACCATAGCATCATGGCTCCTCGACATAATCGACCGCGGCCTCGACTACCTCGGCCTGCAACGCCATCACCAGACCGAAGAAATCATCTACCTCATAGTCGTGATAGCATGCGCAATCGCCATCGGATGGGTGGTGCAGAAACTCGTCTACCTGGGTCTCCGCAAATTCGTAAAGATGCGCAAAGGCACCATCGGAACCGAACTTCTGCAATGGAAAACCCTCGAAAGATGCTGCTACATAATACCGCCGCTTGTGCTGATGGCACTTGTGCCGTTCGCGTTTGAAGGCAGGCACACCACACTTGTCATAATCGAACGCATCGTAGGCATCTATGCCTTGATAGCATTCGCCATAGGGCTCGGCGGCGTATTCGACTTCATCTTCAACCACTACAACATACACGAAAACACCCGTCGGCTACCTCTCAAAGGCATAGTAAACGTGGCCAAAGGCATACTTTGGATTGTAATAACCATAGTGGCAGTGTCGGTGGCCTTCGACAAGTCGCCGGCGATACTCCTGACAGGGCTTGGAGCCTTCGCCGCAGCCCTTATGCTGATTTTCAAGGACTCCATACTCGGCTTCGTGGCCGGTATACAGATGTCGCAGAACGACATGCTCCACGTAGGCGACTGGATTGTCGTGCCCTCGACAATAGCCAACGGCATCGTGCTCGACGTATCGCTCACAACGGTAAAGGTGCGCAACTGGGACAACACCATCGTCACCGTGCCGCCCTACACCCTCGTATCGGCATCCTTCCAGAACTACCGGGGCATGACCGAGAGCGGATGCCGACGCATAGTCAAGACCCTTACTATGGACCTCACCACCGTAGGGCGAATCAGCCCGGAGCACGTCGATGCAATCGTGGCAAAATACCCGGTGCTGAAACCGTTTGTCGACGGCCTGCGGAGCAAGGGCGACACCGAACAGAACGACGGCGGCCTCACACCCATAAACGGCACCATCGAGACGAATCTCGGCCTGTTCAGGGCATACACATGCCTCTACATCTACAACAATCCGATGATTAACAACACCCAACAAATACTCGTCAGGCTGATGGATGCCACATCATACGGCCTTCCGCTCGAAATATACTGCTTTACGGCAACTACCGACTGGGACAAATACGAAGCAATACAAAGCGCCATGCTCGAGCACCTCTCTACCGCATGCGCCGACTTCGGCCTCGGCATATACTCCAGTTCGACCCTCACCGTCTCGCAAGAAGACACTGAGGCACAGCCCCAAGCCGAAGCATGACAACCCACCATGTACACGAAAGACAGATAGGCATGCCTATCTGTCTTTCGTGTACCCCGGAGCGGAATCGAACCGCTATCAAAAGTTTAGGAAACTTCTATTCTATCCGTTGAACTACCGGGGCGCTATGTCTTATTTCTGCAATCGGGGATATACAACCCTAACCGTTTATTTGTGATGTGTGTCATAATTTGAAATGTAGGGACGTGCCTTTGGCACGTAAATACGAAAATACGTCTGTATCGACCTATTCGTATGCGTCTGTCTATCACGCTACATGCCAAAGGCATGTCCCTACATTTTTTGTGTCATTGAAAATTTTACAATCATGACACATCATCACAATTTCCCGGGTATTCGGCCTGCGTCGAAATGCACCCGAATGCTTTTTGTCTCAAAAAAAGAATGAGAAACGAAATCCGAAGATTAACATTTCTCATTCTCCTCTCTCCTCTGCGGTGCGGACGGGACTCGAACCCGCGACCTCCGGCGTGACAGGCCGGCATTCTAACCAGCTGAACTACCGCACCTTGGCTCTGCTTTCGCGGTTGCTTTAGCAAGAGAGACATCAGCTTTTCGCTTTTGCGATGCAAAGTTACCACCACTTTTTCATTCCACCAAATTTTTTTGAAAAAAAATGCACACCCACAAGATTTTTATCCTTTTTGGATATGATTTTGGAATAAAAGGCTTGCCTATTCGCCGAATTCGCGCAACACATCAAGACTTTTCAGTGATGCGAGAGGCGACAAATGCAACGAGTAATACGACAAAACAAGGTCGAGCGCGCGCCTGCGCCCGTAACGGTCGAGCGGCAGATGGCAGGCCGAAGCATAGTCGGCGCGGCTCAGCGCCATAAGCACGGTGCACTCGTCACCACGCAGAAAATCGGCGTGGAGCGGAGCCGTCGAACGGAAACGGGCCTCGCGAAGGTCAAACAACGTCCCTCGGCGATAATCTTTGAGTTGCGGAGCTATGCCGGCAAAATGGGTGAGCCTGAATAAGAACACCAGATGGAAGTTTGCCACGGCACGCGCATCGTCGAGCGCCGCAAGCGCCTCGACAGAGCCGAAAAGAAAGTCCGACAAGGTGCTGTCTGGCTGCGAGCGGCGGAGCAGCACGTCGAGCGCTTCGGCAAGGAACATCGCCGTCACCACTTTGGCAGGCGACGGGCTCAGTGCCAACGATGCCGGCAACGCGCGCACATCGCGTATCGACAATATGTCGCGTCCGGGTCTGATGTCACTGACACCCTCAAACACGCACAATGGTGCCGTAAGCGCACGTCGACGCCTGCCTTCGCGGCTCACGGCCGCCGGAACGGCAAACGTGACACGGCCAAGTTCACGGCTCCATGCCGACAGCAGGTTTTTGCTGTCGCTGAGCTTTACCGTCCGCAGGGCTATGCAAACCAATGGCGTATACATATTGTAAAGTTACACAAATATATAAGGCAATCGCATCTTTTTAACCAATATTAAGCATATCGGGGCTTGCCTTATGCAAAAAAGTGCCTACCTTTGCCATTGAAAATTTACATCCTTAATCTATGGAGGACTCGACCGCGGCCACGCCGTCAAAGTTGAGTTTCCTTTATTTTTTTATGTTTCTTTAAACAACCTCTTAAAACGCAAGAACCATGGCAATCACCTATATGACAAAAGACGGCTATGACCGCAAAATGGAAGAAATAGCCTACCTCGAAACAGTGAAACGCCCCGAAATCAGCCGCGCCATTGCAGAAGCGCGCGACAAAGGCGACCTGTCGGAAAACGCCGAATACGACGCCGCTAAAGAAGCTCAGGGCCTCCTGGAGATGAAAATAGCCCAGCTCAAAGACCTCGTAGCCAACGCGCGCATCATCGACGAAAGCAAACTCGGCACCGACGAAGTGCAGATGCTCAACCGTGTGCGCATTCGCAACGTCGACACCGGCATGGAAGCCGAGTACACCATCGTGGCCGACAGCGAAGCCGATATGAAAGCCAAAAAGATAGCCATATCGACACCCATCGCACGCGGCCTGCTCGGACACAAGAAAGGCGAGACCGTCGAAATCACCATTCCGGCCGGAAAAGTTCGCTTCGAAATCATAGAGATAGGCCTGTAAACACACTCTCACACAAAACACACAGCAATGCCCTCTATATTTTCACGCATCATAGCCGGAGAAATACCCTCGTACAAAGTCGCCGAAGACGAGCACCACTACGCATTTCTCGACATCAATCCCCTCACCGAAGGGCACACATTGGTTGTGCCAAAGCGTGAGGTAGACTACATCTTCGACCTCTCCGACCAAGAGTACGCCGACCTGCAGCTCTTCGCCAAGCGCGTGGCACGCGCCGTGGAGCAGAGCACCGACTGCAAGCGCATAGCAACGGCAGTAATCGGCATGGAAGTGCCGCACGCACACATCCATATCGTACCCATCAAAAAAGAATCGGACATGGACTTCCGCAAGCAGAAACTAAGCCTGTCTGCCGAACGCATGGCCGAAATCGCGGCAACCATAGCATCGAATTTCAAATAAGCATATGAAGAAAATCATTGCAGCCGCTGCCGCCGGACTTCTGTTGGCATCATGCGGCAACAAAACGGGCTGGAGCGTCGAAGGCAACATCGAAGGCGCCCCCGACGGACAGAAACTCGCCCTCGAAGCATACAACGCCGGCCGATGGTACGTGCTCGACAGCATATCGGTCGACAAACACGGACGGTTCAGCCACCGCGCCGACGAACCGATGGCATCCGCCGATATTCTGCGCCTTACGATGCCCGGCAAAGGCAGCATCCATTTCCCGATAGCGAACAACGACGCCATCGAAATCGAGGCCGACGCAGCATCGTTCGGCACCGGCCACAGCCTTTCGGGCACGGCCATGGCTGAAGCCGTCTCGGCAATCGACAGCACTGTCGCCGCCACGCCCTCGCTCCCCGAGCTGCAACGTAAGCTCACACGGTTCATTACAGCCGACACCACCGGCCTGGTGGCATATTATGCCGTCGGAAAAGCCGTTGCCAACAAGCCCGTCTTCGACCCCGACGACAGCTTCGGCAACCGCATATACGGTGCCGCAGCGCAGGTCTATGCCCATTACC
Source organism: uncultured Muribaculaceae bacterium (assembly GCA_910583525.1). Lineage (GTDB taxonomy): Bacteria > Bacteroidota > Bacteroidia > Bacteroidales > Muribaculaceae > CAG-873. The sequence continues at coordinate 113,899 of CAJTXL010000003.1, forward strand.
GTCCGCTCGACCCTCGCGGAATGGCACTGAGGCAGGCGTTCTTCGACGGCCGCCGCGCCCTCGGCAAAGCGCCCGAGATGCCCGACGCCCCCACCGTAGAAATCCCTGCATCCGGCCTCATCGACATAGTGCGCTACGACAACCAAGGCAAAGAGCACTCGCTGAGCGATGTCGCATCACAGGGAAAAGTAGTCCTGCTGAGCTTCACAAACTATTCCATGCCTGCATCTCCGGCATACAATGCCATCCTCAACGACCTCTACACACTCTACCGCGACCGCGGCCTTGAAATCTACCAGCTCGCTTTCGACCCCGACGAAGTCGAGTGGAAAGAAGCCGCCCTCAACCTGCCGTGGATAACGGTATGGAACTCGCCGTCCGACGGAGCCTCAGTCCTCGCCTCGTACAACATCGGCGCACTGCCTTTGACATACATCATCGACCGCAAGGGCGACATAGGCAAACGCATAGCCGACCCCTCGGCCATAGCGAAAGAAGTAGCCAAATATTTCTGAAATACATCGGCATTCAATGTGCCGCGTTACGGCACATTGAATGTTCCGACCGATTTTAGACCTGTTTTGTACGATTTTACACCTCTTCAGGCATCCTATTACCTAACTTTGCACAAACATCTAAGAAACAATTTAAGTAACTCGCAAAAATTAGCTAATGCTTATTTGAGAAGGATTTTCGAGCGATTTTGGGCATGGAGCAAAGGAGTGTAGCGAGCTACACGACTGAGCGACAGGCACAAAAGCGCCGAAAAGACGAACAAAGAAGCATTAGCCCGTAGGGTTACTTGATATAAATTTATTATTAACTAATTTTTGTGAGTTACTTAAAACCCAATAATTTAAAATCATGAAAAACAAACTATTGTTAGTCCTGTTGGGCGCCATCGCAGTTTGTTGGGCCGCATGCTCGGGAGAAAAGAAAACCGACAGCACCCCTGACGTGAAAGTGCATTGGAGTGCACGCAACCTGCCACTCGACTCCACCGGAGTACAGCGCCATATGCAGACCCTCCTCGTGTCCGGAAAGCTCGACAACGTAAAGCAGCTCGCATTCAACCACTTCCAGCGCGGCATGAAACCGATGAACCCGGCCGACACCTTTGTTGAGATAGTGCCCAACTACTACGCAATCGCTTCGCCACGCTTCGCGCAGGCCAAGCCCGGCGATACAATCGCAATAGAGATACTCACCGACGGAACCATCGAATCAATCTGCTACGGCGTCGAAAGCGTGCACACGGTGCTCGCCGACGGCACCACAGCCCCGGCTGAGCTGACATTCGCCGACATGACCGTCAGCCGCGACGGATATGCCGGCGCGCGCCGCGACCTCATGCCTTACGGCGACACCGTTTACGCCTTCAACGAAAGCCTCAAACCGTGCTGCAGCAAAAACAGCATATACAATGTAGTCCCATCCTTTAAAAACATCGAGCTGACAGGCGGCGAAAGCACCGTAAACCCGGCAGAAGCCACTTTCAAACCCATCGGAAACGCCACAAAAGACGGAGAATACCGCATTACCGTCGCCGACGGCAAAATGACCGTCGAAGCACCCGAAAAACAATGGGCACAGCTCGGCATGCGCATGCGCCACCTCTTCGGCGACAAGCCCGCAGAAATGCCCAACGCCGTCATCACCGACTATCCTTCGCTCGAATACCGCGGACTGATGATTGACATTGCACGCAACTTCCAGAAACCCGAAGAAATGAAACGCGTGCTCGACCTCATGGCAATCTACGGGCTCAACACCCTGCATTTCCACTGCGTCGACGACGAAGCATGGCGTGTAGAAATCGACGGTCTGCCCGAGCTCACCGAACTCGGAAGCCGCCACGGCTATTACGCCCCCGGCTCAGACCCCGACTATCTGCCGGTTATATACGCCGGCGACGGCAACCCCGACTCCAAGACAGGCACCGCCAACGGATATTTCACCCGTCAGGACTACGTCGACATGGTGCACTATGCCGACAGCCTCGGCATAGTCGTCATTCCCGAAATCGAATCGCCCGGACATGCACGCGCCTCAATAAAAGCAATGGAATTGAGAGCAAAACGCACCGGCGACAACTCGTGGCTGCTCCGCGAAACCGACGACGCTTCGACCTTCTCTTCGGCCCAGGCTTTCCGCGACAACGTGATGAGCCCGGCGCTCGAAGGCCCGTATAAATTCATGGACAAAGTGGCCGACGAATTCATAGCAATGCACAAAGAAGCCGGAGCACCCATCCCGGCAATCCATATCGGTGGCGACGAAGTGGCCCACGGAGCATGGAGCGGCAGCCCGAAAGTGCAGGAGCTGATGAAGAAAGAAGGCCTCACAAGCGAAAAAGAAGTACACGCATACTTCGCCGACCGCGTGCGCCAAATTTTCGACGCCAAAGGCATAAAATACGCCGGATGGCAAGAAGTATCGCTGCGCCACCCCGACGAATACAACAAAAAAATGTCACCCTCGGCCTACTCCATCAACTGCTGGAGCACGCTCGGCCGCAACAAGACCGTGCCCGACGAACTCGCCAAAGCCGGATATCCCATCGTGCTCAGCAACGTGGAGCACTACTACCTCGACATGGCCTATAGCGGACATCCCCACGAACGCGGCCTCACATGGGGCGGTTTCGTCGACGAGTTCACAGCCCTCAACGGCTACCCGGCCACGCTCTGCACCGTCAAAGACGCAAATCTTCGCGGCATACAAGGCCAGTTATGGTCTGAATCAATCCGTGGCCCCGAAAACCTCGAAGAACTGCTTCTGCCCAAAATGCTCGGCCTGGCCGAACGCGCATGGAACCCCGACAGCACATACTGCAACGCAGGTTTCAACGCCGTTGTAAACAAAGAAGTGCCCAAATGGCAAGCAGACGGTTACACATTCCACGTCCGCCAGCCCGGCATCAAACTTCTCGACGGCGGCAAATTCACCGTCAACAGCTCCTTCCCCGACGCAGTAATCCGATACACATTCGGCACTGAACATCCCGGCGAGAACTCACCCGTAGCCAAGCCCGGCGAGGAAATCGAGTATGGCGACGCCGAACAGATACGCGCCGTACAATGGGTCGAAGGCCGCCCGTCACACGTGTCGGTGCTCTACACCAAATAACGCGACAAACACTACACAAATAAAGCCGTCGACGAAATCGCCGACGGCTTTATTTGTGCTAATTAACTTGTACTATTCGATTTAGCCGACAAGCGTCATGCCCTTTTTGAGGGCCTGCTCGTTGAGCGGCAACAGATGGTGGTGACGCTCGGGAAGAGTCTTCTTGAGGCCGCGCAGCACGGCATCGATTTCTACCACGGGACGGCATTTCAGCAACGCGCCGAGCAGTATCATATTATATGTCTTTGAGTTTTTAAGCTCGATGGCGGCATCCATGGCATCGACCGGCACCACGCGGATGTCGGTGCGCGTAGGCAGATGATGTATGCCCGAAGGGTCATAAATCAGCGTGCCTCCGGCTTTCACCTTGCCCTCGAATTTGTCGAGGCTCTGCTGGTTAAGCACCACCGCCGTGTCGTAGCTGTCGAGCACAGGCGAACTGATGGGTGCATCCGAGAGTATGACCGTAACATTGGCCGTGCCGCCGCGCTGTTCGGGGCCGTACGACGGCATCCATGTCACTTCAAGATTGTCCATAAGACCCGCATAAGCGAGTATTTTGCCCATCGACAGCACTCCTTGGCCGCCGAAGCCGGCTATTACTATTTCTTCTTTCATAGTGTGTCTCAGGCTTTGGATTCTACATCTTTGAGGTCGCCGAGAGGATATTTCTCGAACATATGCTCTACCATCCATTCGTTGGACTGCGCCGGGCTGAGTTTCCATCCCGAATTGCACGTAGCCACGATTTCGACAACCGAAGTGCCGCGTTTCTCCACCGAGTTGGTGAACGCCTTCTTGATTGCCGCCTTGGCCTTGCGCACCGCAGCGGGCGTATGCACCGCCTGACGGGTGACATAGCACGTGCCGTCGAGCTGCGCCAGCAGCGGCGTGATGGCGAGCGGATATCCGTTAAGGTCGGCACGGCGTCCGTAAGGAGTGGTGGCGGTCTTCATGCCGAGCAACGTCGTAGGCGCCATCTGGCCTCCCGTCATGCCGTAGATGCCGTTGTTTATGAATATTATAGTGATGTCCTCGCCACGGTTGGCGGCGTGGATGGTCTCGGCGGTGCCGATAGCCGAAAGGTCGCCGTCGCCCTGATATGTGAAGACAAGGCGGTCGGGGTTCAGGCGCGAAGCCGCAGTGGCAAGCGCCGGAGCACGGCCGTGGGCGGCTTCAATCCAGTCGATATCGATATAGTTGTAGGCGAACACGGCACACCCCACAGGGGCTATGCCTATGGCTTTGGGCGCAAGACCCATCTCGTCGAGGAGCTCGGCCACAAGACGGTGCACCACACCATGGCTGCAGCCGGGGCAATAGTGCGTATGTACGTCTGTCAGAAGCCGCGGGCGCGAATAAACCTTATTCTCGGGGCGGATGATTTCTTCAGGTTTCATGTGGGAGCTGTTTTAGAATTCGACTTGAAAATGCTTGTTTAATGCGTCGAGAACCTCGCCGGGGTTCGGGACGATGCCGCCCATGCGTCCGAAATGGAACACGTCGACAGCGCCGTTGGCGGCGAGACGGACATCTTCGACCATCTGGCCGGCATTCAGCTCGACGGTAAGGATGCCTTTTACCCGGCCGGCAAGACGCGAAATTTCGGCATAGGGGAAAGGCCAAAGCGTTATGGGGCGCAGCATGCCTATCTTGTGGCCGGCCGCACGGGCGTCTTCAATAGCCTTGAGGCATATGCGTGCAACTGAGCCGAATGCCACGATGAGGTATTCGGCATCGTCGGTATAATATTCCTGATAGCGCACCTCGTTTGCTTCTATCTCGCGGTAAGTGCGCTGGAAACGCAGGTTGTTCTCTTCCATCTTGGCCGAGTCAAGCTCAAGCGACGTAACCACATTGCGGTGGCTGCGGTCACCGCGGCCGCATGCAGCCCAAGGACACTGTCGGCGGATTTCTTCGTCGGTGCGCCGGGCACGCTGTTCGGGCAGCACCACCTTCTCCATCATCTGCCCCACTATTCCGTCTGCCAGAATCATGGCCGGAGTGCGGTATTTGAAGGCAAGGTCAAAGCCCAATGCCACGAAGTCGGCCATCTCCTGCACCGTCGACGGAGCAAGCACTATAAGATGGTAGTCACCGTGGCCGCCGCCTTTGGTGGCCTGGAAATAATCGGCCTGCGACGGCTGTATCGTGCCGAGGCCGGGGCCGCCGCGCATCACATTCACAATGAGAGCCGGGAGCTCGGATGCCGCAAGATAGCTTATGCCCTCCTGTTTGAGGCTGACGCCCGGCGACGACGACGATGTCATCACGGCACGGCCCGTAGCGGCGCCACCATATACCATATTTATTGCCGCGACTTCGCTCTCGGCCTGAAGGACGGTCATGCCCGTCGTCTCCCAAGGGCGAAGCTCGGCCAAAGTCTCAAGGACTTCAGACTGTGGGGTTATAGGGTAACCGAAGTAGCCGTCGGCGCCATAACGGATGGCGGCATGGGCTATGGCCTCGTTGCCCTTCATCAGTTTTACTTCTTCCATGTCGTTAAAGTTTTTTCAAGGTGATAAAGGTTGATTGAGGTTCAATTGCCACGGTCGACCACCCGGTAGACCTCGATGCAGGCATCGGGGCATACTGTCGCACAGGCGGCACAGCCTATGCAGGCTTCGGGCTTGGCCGCAAAGGCATAGCGGTAGCCTCGGTCATTGACTTCTTTGGGCTGCAACGACAACACATCGGCCGGACATGCCACAACGCAAAGTTCGCAGCCTTTGCAATGCATGCTGTCGATAGTCACCGCGCCAAATACTTTTGCCATAGTAGTAGTGTTTTGGGGTTATCTATCGCAAAAGTAGCAAAAAGTTTTTAATACACACCATGCACGGCACTTTTTTTGAAAAAAATAAGCACCTCGCCCAAACTCTAATATATATCTATGACAAAACGAAAACGGAGCTGTCTCACGACGCCCCGCTTCAAATACACAATTATCTATAAAACAACTATTTAATGTCCATGATGTCTGGAATTCTCACAATAAAAAACGCCACTTCTTGCATCGCGAGCGATGCCCGGGTGGTGCGACTGTAAGCCGAGGCTCTTAGACAGAAATAAACCGATAGAGTTTGTCTACACGGCCGATACTCGACTTTGGTCACTTTTCGGATGCAAAATTAAACACATAATTCCGTTTTGCAAACATATGCTAAGTTAATTTTTGCTAATAAGTTTTACGAACATTCAAAACGCAATATACGGCTGTTCTTTTACGTTATCCATCATACAATGAGACATATTTTTAACATAATCGTACTCGTATTGGCCCTCACGATGACGCAGGGGTGCATCGAAGACTCGTTCACCGACTCCCCGTCCGACCAGCCGGCGTTCTCGGTCGACACCCTGCACCTCGGCACGGTGTTCACCGACGAGCCCACCCCGACAAGCCGCATGCTCGTATACAACAGGCACTCCAAATCGCTGTCGATAAGCGACATCAGTATTTCGGGAGCCGATGCGGCATGTTTCAGGCTGAACGTCGACGGCGTCAGCGGCCAACGTTTTTCCGACGTCGAAATCAGGGCGAAAGACTCAATATTCGTCTTCGTCGAAGCCACACTGCCCGAAGCCGCCGGTGCTCTGTCGGCCGACTACGAGGCAAGCCTCGATTTCACCACAAACGGCGTGCGCAGCTCTGTCGTGCTTGCCGCACACGGTCAGAACGTCGAACGACTGAGAGCCGTGACCATCGATACAGACACACGTTTTACGTCCGAAAAGCCATATCAGATTTTCGACAGCCTCGTAGTGGCGCCCGGCACGACATTGACAATCGACGCGGGCACACGCCTCTGTCTGCACGACAAATCGAAGTTCATAGTCAGGGGGACGCTCATCTGCGAGGGCACTCCCGAACGCCCGGTAATATTCGGCGGCGACCGCACCGGCAACGTCGTAGGCGACATATCGTTCGAAATAATGTCACGCCAATGGACCGGCCTGTCCTTTACCGCCACCTCGACGGGGAACCGCCTAAGCCACACCCTCATACAGAACACAGTTCAGGGAGTAGCAATAAACGGCGACCCCGAAGCCGACTACAGCGTCACTCCGCAGCTCTACATGCTCAACAGCCGCCTGCGAAACTCCGGCGGACTCGGTTTTGAAGCCGTACACTCGGCCGTGACGGCCATAGGATGCGAGTTCGCCGAAGCAGCCGACGGCCTCGTCTATCTCAACGGCGGAAAACACAGCTTCAACCACTGCACCTTTGCCAACTACTACCTCTTCGCCGTACTCTCGGGTCCGGCGATACAGCTGTCGCATCTCAGCGTCGATCCCAAGACAGGGCTTGACGACGGCTCGGGACTGCCGTACACCCAAGCGGCTTTCGACAACTGCATAATCTACGGCCTCGGAAGCGACCTCTCGCATGGCGACCTCACGGGCACAGACGTATTCTTCAGACGTTGCCTGCTCAAAAGCGCCGGCAGCGACGATGACAACTTCATCATGTGCCTTTGGGACACCGACCCGCTCTACTACACCGTCCGCGAAGATTACATCTTCGACTACAGACTCAAGCCCGAGTCGCCTGCAATAGGAGCTGCCGACCCCACATTGACATCGGCCGATGCCGCAACCGACGCCTACGGCCTAAGCCGAGGCGGCACTCCCGACCTGGGGGCTTACGTATTCACGCCACCCGACCGGCCCGAATGACCCTATACGCGGCCGGCTATGTTAAATAATGTTAGCAACATGGCCGTCCGGCTCTCGGTTAGGGCGCATCTTGCTACCTTTGCACTGCAATACCCCATTCAACCGCATTATGGCAGAAATCAAAATCGCGGGCATCATGCGCGCAGGCGCATATTCCCCAAACCATATAGGAAACGACGCCGCAATCTTCAACGCCGTGGCCGAACAGCTCCGCAAGCGAGGCTGCGAAGTAAACATCTACAGCGAAGAGCAATTCATCGCCAGGCAGGTCGACGGGCACATAATCCTGAACATGTGCCGCGAACAGCGCTCGATAGCCCTGCTGCAGCAGCGCGAAGACGCCGGCGACATCGTCATAAATTCAGGCTACGGCATCGAGAACTGCACACGCGAACGAATGACGCGCATCCTTCTCGGCTCGGGCATCCCATACCCCGAAAGCCTGATGGTGAACACCGACGAAGGAGTCCGCGACGCCCTCGTGGCCGCAAAGATAACACAATGCTGGATTAAGCGCGGCGACTTCCACGCCATGCACAAAGAAGATGTGAGCTACGTGCGCCATCCCGAAGAAGCACAGGAAGTCCTCCAGGAATATTTTCTGCGAGGCATAAAAAGGGCTGTGATAAACCGCCACCTCGTCGGTGACCTTGTCAAATTCTACGGCGTGGCCGGCACCCCGTTCTTCTTCTGGTTCTACCCCTTCGAGGCCGGACACAGCAAATACGGCCACGAGGCCATAAACGGACATGCCAAAGGGCTGAAATTCGACAAAGAATACCTACACGGCATATGCGCCAAAGCCGCCGAAGTGCTCGACGTGAAAATATACGGCGGCGACTGCATAGTGGCAGCCGACGGTTCCATACGCATCATCGACTTCAACGACTGGCCAAGCTTCGCGCCTTGCCGCACCGAAGCGGCGCCTTATATCGCAAAATGCGTTATGCAGACCATACGTGACAAAAAAAACAGCTGAGATGGAATCGGAACAACAGACACAGACCAAAGCTTCGTCATACCGCGACTCGCTGAAGTCGATGGATACCGAAGAACACATCGACCTGGCATTCTACCGGCCCATCGGATATGCCTGGGCATGTCTTGCACGTAAGATAGGAGTTACGCCCAACGCAATCACGATAGCATCGATTTTTCTCGGCATAGGCGCCGGAGTGGCGTTCTATTTCAATGACTTGTGGGTCAATATCATCGGCATGCTGCTGCTGATTTGGGCAAACTCCTTCGACAGCGCCGACGGCCAGCTCGCGCGCATGACAAAACAATACTCGCGCATAGGCCGAATTCTCGACGGCGTTTCGGGCGACCTGTGGTTCGCCGCAATATACATCGCCATATGCCTGCGCGAAAACGCCACATCGCCTTTCTTCATGGAGCGGCCTTGGCTCATTTGGGTCATTGCAGTCATCACAGGCCTGTGCCATGCCAAACAGGCGGCGATGGCCGACTACTACCGCCAGTTCCACCTCTACTTCCTCAAAGGCGAAGCCGGCAGCGAACTTGACTCCTCGGCCCAGCTCAAAGAAAAATACGCGTCTATGAGCTGGGGCAAAGACTTCTTCGCCAAACTCGTGTTGTTCTTCTACACCAACTACACCGTCAACCAGGAACAATGGACTCCGGCAATGCAGGCGCTCCGCGCCGAACTGCGCCGCCGCTATCCCGACGGGAACATTCCGCAGTCTTTCCGCGACGCATTCCGAAGCCTCAGCCTGCCGCTGATGAAGTACACCAACATACTCTCGTTCAACTGGCGAACAATAGCACTGTTCTGCGCACTGTTCGCACGCATGCCGTGGCTCTACTTCGCCTTCGAACTCGTGGTGCTCAACATTCTCCTTATATATATGGCGCTCCGGCACGAAAAAATATGCCGCCGCCTAACCGCCGAACTCAAAGACGGCAAATTCTGACACATCCATGGCTCAGCATATAAAAGGAATAATCTTCGACTACGGCGGCACCATCGACTGCTGCGGCGACCATTGGGCCGTAATCATACGCGAGGCCTACGGCACACTGCCCATGCCGCAGCTGCCGCTCGACGATTTCATCGACGCATACGTCTTCGCCGAACGAGAACTGGCGCGCACCCGCCACATACTGCCCGAGCATAACTTCTACGACATGATGCTCATAAAGGCCCGCATCGAACTTGACTTTCTGTGCGCCAGAGGTCTCGCCGACCCGGACAAACGCGACGGATATGCCGAAAAAATCGCCCGATACTGCTACGACCATGCCCGTGCATGCATCGAAAAAGCCCGACCCGTGCTCGAACGCCTCGCCGGACGGTTCCCGATGGTGCTCGTAACCAACTTCTACGGCAACGTGGCGGCAGTACTCGCCGACTTCGGTCTCGATAAATATTTCCCCACCATAATAGAAAGCGCCGTAGTAGGCGTGCGCAAACCCGACCCACGCATCTTCGGCATGGGTGTCGAAGCCCTCGGCATGAAACCCGAAGAAGTGCTTGTTGTCGGCGACAGCATATCGAAAGACATCATTCCGGCACAATCTCTCGGATGCCGCACGGCATGGCTCAAAGGATGCCCCTGGTTCAAAGACACTGAAGACAACACTCGCCCCGATGCAATCAACGAACTTGGCGAACTGGAATGTTTCCTATAAACCTCGGCCGAAAGCCGCATTCAGCTATTTTAACATACAAAGCTCATATTGGGCGCAATTTCGCAATCGTTTGCACTTAAGTCGAATATTTACCTAATATTAACAACTCTTTACCAAATTTGTACCGCAAATATTTTTGCAATTACAAAATTGGTAGTACTTTTGAGCCGCAAAAATGGGCGCGACACAGCGCACATACCTTGCTATCGGCTTTTGCCGACACAAAACAGCAGAAAACAAAAAGAAAATAACTTAACCTAAACTATCAGAAATGAGCGAAACTAATGTTAAGCCGGCTACCGGCAAACTTGGCGTGATGGTTGTCGGACTCGGTGCCGTTTCCACAACGTTCATTACCGGTGTCCTGATGACACGCAAAGGCCTCGCAAAGCCTGTCGGCTCAATGACCCAGTACGACCGCATCCGCGTCGGAGAAGGCGCAGACAAAAAATACCTCAAATATAAAGACATCGCCCCCATCGCCGACCTCAACGACATCGAATTCGCCGCATGGGACGTATATCCTGCAAACGCCTATGAAAGCGCCATGCACGCCGAAGTCCTCAAAGAAAAGGACATCGAGCCCGTGCGCGACGAACTTGAAGCAATCAAGCCCCTGGCTGCCGCTTTCGACCACAACTACGCAAAGCGACTCGACGGCGACAACGTAAAGAAAGGCACACGCTGGGAACTCGTAGAGCAGCTCCGCGAAGACATCCGCAACTTCAAGAAAGAAAAAGGCCTTGACCGCGTCGTTGTGCTTTGGGCCGCTTCTACCGAAGTCTATGTTCCCGTCGACGAAAAAGTGCACTACACCCTCGAAGCCCTCGAAGCCGCGATGAAAGCCGACGACAAAGAACACATCGCACCCTCGATGTGCTATGCCTACGCAGCTCTCACCGAAGGCGCACCCTTCATCATGGGCGCACCCAACACCACCGTCGACATCCCGGCTATGTGGGAACTCGCCGAAAAGACCAAGATGCCTATCGCCGGTAAAGACTTCAAAACCGGCCAGACACTCGTTAAATCGGGCTTCGCTCCCATCATCGGCACACGCTGCCTCGGCCTCTCGGGATGGTTCTCGACAAACATCCTCGGCAACCGCGACGGCCTCGTGCTCGACGAACCCGCAAACTTCCGCACCAAAGAAGTATCGAAGCTCTCGACACTCGAGTCAATCCTCGTACCCGAAGAACAGCCCGACCTCTACGGCGTGAACTGCGGCGGCGAAGGCAACGACCACAACGGCTACTACCACAAAGTGCGCATCAACTACTACCCCCCACGCAACGACAACAAAGAAGGATGGGACAACATCGACATCTTCGGATGGATGGGCTACCCCATGCAAATCAAAATCAACTTCCTCTGCCGCGACTCAATCCTCGCAGCGCCCCTCTGCCTTGACCTCGTGCTCCTGAGCGACCTCGCAGCACGCGCCGGACGCTTCGGCATACAGCGCTTCCTCAGCTTCTTCCTCAAGAGCCCTATGCACGACTACACCAAAGACGAAGTGCCCGTAAACCACCTCTTCCAGCAGTACGTCATGCTCAAGAACGCCATCCGCGAAATGGGCGGTTACAAGGCCGACGAACTCATCGACTAATTGCGCACCTCCGCAATAGACTCATAACCAACATAAAACCATCGGGCACGCCGAGCCGTAAAAAGGTCGGCGTGCCCTTATGTTTTACCCCACATGGCATAAGGATATGAAAAACGCCATAATCACAATAGCCCTGCTTATCGTGTCGAACATCTTCATGATATTCGCATGGTACGGGCACCTCAAGCTGCAGCAGATGAAAATAATAAGCGGCAACACGCCGCTGTATATCGTCATACTGCTGTCGTGGGGCATTGCCTTGGCCGAATACAGCTGCCAGGTGCCGGCAAACCGCATAGGCTTCGCGGGAAACGGCGGCACATTCTCGCTGATGCAGCTCAAAGTAATCCAGGAAGCAATAACGCTCATCATCTTCACGCTCTTCACCGTACTCTTCTTCAAAGGCGAGGCGCTGCAGTGGAACCACTTCGCAGCCTTTCTGTGCCTGATAGCGGCCGTCTACTTCGTTTTCATGAAATAAATGGCAGTGCGGCATGCCGCTTGCTCCGCTTATTGTTAAATATTCGCGCAAAAAGCAATTTTTCGCGCAAAATATTTGGCACTTTGCAAAACACTCCATATCTTTGCCCCGTCGAAAGGTTTCCGGGCATTTCTAATAAGCTTCAAAAACAGACTGCCTCTTTCGGACATTTCTCATTCTCACCGTTCTCCTAAACGCCGATAGCGTACAATATTTGTCTAATCACCCACACAAAAGCATCCGCATGAAAAGACTCTACACAATCATTGCCGCAGCCTTGGCAGTAGCCACCACTTCTGCCGCGACATTCAATGCGCCGACAGACGCCGTCGAGCTTGAAAATCTTCAGCTCAAAAAATCTATCCTCAAAACCGCGGCTCCCGCGCCAAGCCAGTGCATCAATTTCTCTACAGCAACTTCAAAGGCTCGCAAAGCGCCTAAAGCACTGAAAGCACTGAAAGCGCCGGCTACAGCACAAGAAGCGTTCGGCTTTTACCAATTCCAAAGCCAAGGCATACTTGGCGAACAGACAAAACTATCGCTCTACGTTACTCCGGAGTTTTCTATTGTACGCCCCGAAAAAGAAGGCAACAAAGTTACTGTTGAAAACTTCCTCATCGAAGGATATGATGTCACCGGTACATTCGATGCCGCTACCCAGACCATCACAATACCGTCCAGGCAGGAGTCCACTGCAAAAATGCCCGTTGTGACGCTCAAAGACACCGTAGACTACGAAGGCAAACCGACCAAAATAGACGTGCTTACCTATAAGGAAATGTCCTGCTGCATACTCCCCGTCGACACAGCCTCTGTCATCCAAGACAACTTTGTGCTCCACCTCGACTCCGAAGCACGGACTCTTTCATTTATGGAAACCGAACCCGTGCCCGACCAGCCCGGATTTTTCCAATTCACCCAATTTCTTTATTTCATGGGGGCCCAGACTGCGGAGGATGACCTCGAACTCTATGGTTTGATGCGTTTGTCAGAAGGTTCTGAAATCAATGCCGACATGAGCTACGTAACACTCGAAGACATCCTTAATGAGGGCAAGCCTGATGAAGAACTCATTTGGGAAGACCATTACAACGGTGTATATGCCGAAACCAACGAAGACCAGTCCAAGCTAAGCATAACCAATCTGTATGGCGATTGCGGCGGCCTTTTTGTCGGACAACTATTCGACACATTCGAATTCGATATCGATTTGGAAAAAGGCACTGCAACGCTCTATGATGCGGTTATATATTCAGAGGGTACTTTAAGAATGCTGTTATGGGCACCCGACCCAGAGACAGGTCGTCCTTTCGACACCGTGTGCACCTACAAAATTGCTAACCGTACAGACAAAACAACGGGCATGACTTTCGGTGTCCTCTACGACAACCTCGCAATGGCTCTTGCAACCCCCTCCATGACAATTTACAATTGGTTCTACGCCGGCCAAATCATACTGCCTTTCACATGGAATTTTGGCAACGCAGGCGTTGAAGGCGTGACAGTAGCCGACGAAAACGCTCCCGTTGAATACTTCAACCTGCAGGGCGTGCCCGTGGCAAACCCCGAAAACGGCCTCTACATCAAACGTCAGGGCAAGACCGTCACAAAAGTGTTCGTGAAATAAGCCACACGACAACCTATAACAAAAAAGCTTTCGGCTCGGAGCCGAAAGCTTTTTTTATACATCCGGCACTTGATTGTTTGGAAATAATCACTAATTTTGCGTTGTATACAAGAGGGGTGCCTCCGGGCTGAGATTATACCCTATGAACTTGACGCGGACCATACCGCCGTAAGGACTTGTTCGTAGCAGCCGTAATGGCGACACTCCGCATTTAATTCTAACGACTGCTATGAAAATAAGCATCAACCATCAGGAATACGAGGTTGCACCCGGCGCCACTCTCGAAGAAGTACTCAAGGCCCAAGGTCTCGGAGGCCCCGGCACTGCCGTAGCCATAGGCACGAAAGTAGTCCGTCGCGACGAACGCGCGACGACAGTGCTCGAAGACGGCACCGAAATAACCGTCATAAAAGCCGTGTGCGGCGGATGAAACGCATAGCCATAACACTGCCCGAGTTCTTCGACGGAGAAGCCGACCGCATCACCGCCATGCTCAACAGCGGCGCGGCAAGGGTGCACATACGCAAACCCGGCAGCACTGCCGACGAGATGCGTCGCCTGCTCGCCCGAATACCGCCACGGCTTCGTGAAAGGCTCTCGCTCCACGACCGGCACGAGCTTGCCGCCGAGTTCGGCATAGGGGGCATACACCTCAACAGGCGCAATTCTTCGATGCCGGCAGGCTTTCGAGGCATCGTCAGCCGTTCGTGTCACTCCTTCGCAGAAATCGTCAAGGCCAAGGCCGAAGGCTGCGACTATACTTTCCTCAGCCCCATATTCGACAGCATTTCTAAACCGGGATATAACAGCGCCTTTACACCCGACAATCTGACAGAAGCCGCCCGACAAGGCATCATCGACAGCTCGGTATATGCCCTCGGAGGCATCACCCCGGCCAAGTTCGCCGAAATCGATGCTTACGGCTTCGGCGGCGCAGCCATCCTCGGCGCGGCATGGCAGCCCGTCGACAGGCTCCATTTCAGACTTCAGTTCATAACGCCGGACTGCGACGGCACTCCCGAAGGCATCAAGCGTCTCGCCGAAACCGTTGCCGCCGTGCTCGACGGCGGCTGCCGCTGGGTGCAGCTACGCATGAAAGACGCCGACACCCGGCAAATCCTTGATGCCGCGCATGCCATAGCCCCCTTATGCCGCCGCGCAGACGCGACATTCATTCTCGACGACAAGGTCGAACTCGTCGAAGCCTGCGGCGCCGACGGCGTACATCTCGGCAAGAACGACATGCCCGTTGACCGCGCGCGTAAATTGCTCGGGCCGGGCTACATAATCGGCGCGACGGCCAACACCGCTGCTGACATCGAAGCCGCAGCCATGGCCGGTGCCGACTACACAGGCCTCGGCCCGCTGCGCTTCACCACCACAAAGAAAAAACTCAGCCCCGTGCTCGGCTACGAAGGCTACACCGACATCATAGGCCGTTGCCGTGCCGAAGGCATCGACCTGCCCGTCGTGGCAATCGGCGGCATCGTCCCCGACGACATCGCTCCCCTCGCGGCAGCCGGCGCCGACGGCATAGCCGTGAGCGGAGCCATAGCCACAGCCCCCGACCCGACCGAGGCTACAAAAACGTTTATAACCAAAACAAACCACATATGAGCGAATTGACAATAGGCGGCCGGCGCTTCGGCTCACGCCTTTTCATAGGAACAGGCAAGTTCCAGAGCAACAGCATTATGGAAGCCGCCATCAAGGCATCGGCCACCGAAATGGTTACGGTGGCAATGAAACGAATCGACATGAGCAACACGCAGGCCGACGACATGCTCCACCATGTCACCGCCGACCACATACAGCTGCTGCCGAACACCTCGGGCGTGCGCAACGCCGACGAGGCCATACTCGCCGCTCAGCTGGCACGCGAAGCCTTCGAGACAAACTTCATCAAACTCGAAATACACCCCGACCCCAAATATCTCTTCCCCGACCCCGTCGAGACCCTGCGTGCCACCGAAGAACTCGTCAAACTCGGCTTCGTCGTGCTCCCCTACATACAGGCCGACCCCGTGCTGTGCAAGCGCCTCGAAGACGTGGGCACCGCCGCCGTAATGCCCCTCGCAGCGCCTATAGGCACAAACAAGGGCCTTGTCACGCGCGAACTCCTGTCTATCATAATCGAAGAAAGCAACGTTCCCGTGGTGGTCGACGCCGGTCTCGGCGCACCCTCACATGCCGCCGAAGCTATGGAGATGGGCGCCGACGCCGTCCTTGTCAACACGGCCATAGCCGTTGCAGGCGACCCCATAGCCATGGCCGACGCATTCCGAATGGCAGTAATAGCCGGGCGGCAGGCTTTCGAGGCAGGCCTCGGAGGCATCAGCCGCAGCGCTCAGGCAAGCAGCCCACTGACATCATTCCTCGATTGACATCCACACAAAAATGTTTTCAGAAGAATTAGAAAAATACAGCTGGGACGGAACCACGGCGGCCATCGCTGCCAAGACTGCCGCCGACGTCGAGCGCGCCCTGCGCAAGGAGCGCCCGGGCATCGACGATTTCATGGCATTGATTTCGCCGGCCGCAGCCCCCTACCTCGAACAGATGGCACAACGTAGCCGACAGCTCACGCAGAAGCGCTTCGGCAAAGTCATCTCGCTCTACATTCCGCTCTACATCACCAACTCGTGCACAAACGCATGCGTCTACTGCGGCTTCAACCGCCACAACAAGTTCAAACGGGTAATTCTCAAGCCTGAACAGATTAAGGACGAGTGCGAAGCCATACGGCGCCTCGGCCCGTTCGAGAACCTGCTCATCGTCACCGGCGAGAACCCCGTGGCCGCAGGCACCGACTACCTCGAGCAAGCACTGCGCATCTGCCGCCCCTACTTCAACAACCTCACAATCGAGGTAATGCCCCTGCCGTCAGAAGACTACCGCCGTCTCACACGGTCTGGCCTCAACGGCGTGGTGTGCTTCCAGGAGACATACAACCGCGCCCGATACAAGACCTACCATCCCGAAGGGATGAAATCGAACTTCGAGTGGCGCGTAAACGGCTTCGACCGCATGGGCCAGGCCGGCGTGCATAAAATAGGCATGGGCGTGCTTATAGGCCTCGAAGACTGGCGCACCGACGTGACTATGATGGCGCGCCATCTGCTCTATCTGCGCAAGCACTACTGGCAGACGCGCTACAGCGTCAACTTTCCGCGCATGCGCCCGTCGGAGAGCGGCTTCCAGCCCAACGTGGTGATGAGCGACCGCGAACTGGCACAGCTAACATTCGCTTTCCGCATTTTCGACAACGATGTCGACATTTCGTTCTCGACACGCGAGCGCCCCGACTTCCGCAACAACATCGCAACCCTCGGCGCTACATCCATGAGCGCAGGCTCGAAAACCGACCCGGGAGGCTACCACACCTATCCGCAGGCGCTCGAACAGTTTGCCGTAAGCGACGAACGCACACCGGCCGAAGTCGAGGCGGCAATACGCAAGGCAGGATACGAACCCGTGTGGAAAGACTGGGACAAAATTTTCGACTGACCCCATGGACTACGAAAGGTATTCGCGGCAGACAATGCTGCCGCAAATCGGCGAAGAAGGCCAACGACGCCTCGCCGAGGCCAAAGTGCTCGTCGTGGGCGTAGGAGGCCTCGGCTCGGCAGCGGCGATATACCTCGCCGGGGCAGGCATCGGCACCATAGGCCTTTGCGACCCAGACACCGTAAGCATCAGCAACCTGCAACGTCAGGTACTGTACGACACCGCTCAGACAGGACTGCCCAAGACCGACTGTGCCGCAGCAAGACTCTCGGCTCTCAACCCCGACATCCGTGTCGTCAAAATCGCCGACCCACTGACTGCCGACAATGCCGCTGAACTGGTGTCGGGCTACGACCTCGTGCTTGACTGCACAGACAACTTCGACACACGTTTCGTGGTTGACGACGCCTGCGCCGCAGCAGGCGTACCGTGGGTACACGGGGCAATAGGCGAATTCGGCGGTCAGATAGCACTGTTCAACGGCCTCTCGGGCACGTGCTACTCCGACCTCTACCCCGACCGCGAGGCTTTGTGCTCGCAGCCGAAGGCCGTCCGCGGCGTCGTAGGCCCCGTGCCGGGCGTTGTCGGAGCAATGCAGGCAATGCAGGCAATAAAATACATAGCCGGCTTCGGCGACATCCTCGACGGGCGGCTGTTTACGATCGACTTATTAGACTTAAACATAAGACACATAGAAATATAATGGGAAAAGGTTTTGACGAATATGCCGAAAACTACGACGCATGGTTTTTGGCGAACCCGAACGTCCTACATTCCGAAGCCGCTCTTGTGGCCTCTACCCTCCGCGACGCCGGACGCGTGCTGTCGGTAGGCTGCGGCAGCGGACTCTTTGAAAAAATACTGCGCGACGACTACGGCATCATCGTGGCCGACGGAATAGAGCCGTCGGAAGGCATGGCCGCGATAGCACGCAAACGCGGCGTGAACGTCATAGCGACCGTCACCGCCGAAGAAGCCGACTTCGGCGACGGCGTCTACGACACCATCCTCTTCAACGGCACTCCGAGCTACATCTCCGACCTCGATGCGGTTGTGAAGAAAGCCCACAAGGCTCTGCGCCCCGGCGGACGCATCGTGCTCATCGACGTGCCAAAAGAAAGCGGTTACGGCATAATGTACAACCTCGCCAAAGCCCTCGGCACATGGGAACATCCCTTGCTCGAAGGCGTTTTTCCGCCCGACCCCTACCCCATGGAGTTCGTCAACGTGGCCAACTGGCGCACCACCGCCGAAAAAGTGCGTCTGCTCACCGAAGCAGGGTTCAAAGACCTGAGCTTTGCGCAGACACTAACCACACATCCGCTTTATTCAGAAAACCGCCCCGAAGAGCCGTCGGAAGGCTGCGACCGGGGCGATTACGTAGCTATAACAGCATGGAAATAAATGAAAAATGGAGCGACACCGCATGGCATGCCGCCCAACCCGTATATGATGACATTCTGCGCTCGCCCTTTGTGACGAAGCTCGCCGACGGCACGCTCGACATGGAGCGCTTCGTGTTCTACCTACGGCAGGACGCGCTCTACATCGAAAACTACTGCCGCGTACTGGCATCCATAGCCTCGCGCGTGCCGCACAAAGACATGACCGAAGCCTTCCTGCACTTCGCCCTCGACGGCGTGGCCGTCGAAAAGGCCATGCACCAAATCTTCCTGTCGCGCTTCGGCCATGAAGACACCAAGCCTACCCCCTCGTGCCTGCTCTACATGTCGCTTTTGAGCACACAGGCCACCGAGCCGGTCGAAGTACAGGCCGCAGCCATACTGCCCTGCTTCTGGGTCTACCTGAAAGTGGGCAAGCACATAGCCGCCACTGCCGCCGAAAACAATCCGTTCGCCGAATGGATTGCCACTTACTCCGACCCGGCATTCGAAGTATCGAACCAACGCGCCATCGACATCTGCGACGCCCTCGCCGCCGAGGCGTCGCCCGAAATACGCCGTCGCATGACCGACATATTCGTCGCCGCCACAAAAATGGAATGGCTCTTTTGGGATAGTGCATACAAACTCGAAAAATGGATGATATGAGCACAACGAAAACTTACCGCCGCGCCCTCACCATAGCAGGCAGCGACCCCAGCGGAGGCGCAGGCCTGCAGGCCGACCTGAAAACGTTCTCGGCACTGGGCGTCTACGGCATGTCGGCCGTCGTTGCCGTCGTCGACGAAAACACCGTCGGCGTGACAGGCGTCCACCCCGTGCCCGTCCCATTCGTCGAAGGACAGATACGCTCGTGCCTCGACGACATCGGCGCCGACGCCGTCAAAATCGGCATGCTCCACTCCTCTGAACTGATACGCGCCGTACACGACACCCTCCGGGAATACAAGCTCGACAAAATAGTCCTCGACCCAGTGATGGTGGCGACCTCGGGCGACCCTCTCCTCGAAAACGACGCCGTAGCAACGCTACGCGACCTGCTCATACCGGCCACGGCGGTAATAACGCCCAACATCCCCGAAGCCGAGATACTGCTCGGCAAAAAAATCGCCGACCAGAGCGAGCTGCCCGACGCAGCACGCGAACTCTCGCAGGGTAACCGCGTATCGGTGCTTCTGAAAGCAGGCCACCTCGAAGGCGACACCCTCACCGACATATTCTACAATGCCCGTACAGGGCGGCTCACGCCACTGACGTCGCCGAAGGTCGACACCGCCAACACTCACGGCACCGGCTGCACGCTCTCGTCGGCTTTCGCGGCATTCCTCGCCCACGGAGCATCGCTTGACCTGGCCGCCGAAAAAGCAAAAGCCTACATATCGCAGGCCATCGCCGCCGGAGCACACTACAAAATAGGACACGGGCACGGCCCGGTGCACCACTTCCACGCGTGGTGGTGAGCCGCCTCAAAAAGTATTTGACAGGAGAACAGGAGGAACAGTTCGTATGTTTGCAGTGGTGTAACTGCGAACATACGAACTGTCTAAAAATCCCGAGATAGGGGAATTTCCACAACAACATAGAGCACCGTGCCGCTAACTTTGCGCCACGATGAGACTCCTACAGCACACACGCCGCCACCCCATACCGCCCCGGCCCTACGTCGCCCGCTTCCGGCGATGGCTCGGACGGCCGATGTCTCGCCTCGAAGCACGCCTCATCGAAGCCCTCGAATACCGCCGCCACCACAC